>NZ_CP010951.1:2806453-3107907 GCF_001580455.1 Ramlibacter tataouinensis | reverse complement strand
CCGGTGGATGCACCAGCACCAGCGAACATGCGGCGTTGTGTTCCCGCTGCGCCCCCTGCAGGCAGGCGGCCTCGACGGGCGCCAACGCCGGGTCCTCGCGGGTGTCGGCGAACAGCAGGATGTGGTCGCTGTGGCGCAGGCAGCGGCGGGTCCATTCGCTGGGACCCGGGTCCGCGACCAGCAGCACGAACTGGTGGTCGCCCTCCACCTGCTCCAGCTTGTGCGCGAGACGTGCAGAAGCCGCCAGGTCCTGGCGCGGCGCCTGCGCGGCGCCCGGATCGCCCAGCCATTCGCCGACGCGGGCGGCCGTCACGACGAGGGTGGGCCCCAGCGCGGACAGGGTCTGCGCCATCCGCTGGGCGGCTTCGAGGGCATCAAGCGCGGGCGCCAGCGGCACCAGCCCGATGGTCATGGGCTTGCCGCCGCCCCTGGCCGCGTCGTTGTGCTTCATCCGCCCGATGACCAGGCGGGTGAGGTTCAGCGCGACCTGCGGGTAGGCCATCAGCAGTTCGCGGAACACCTCGCTGCCCACCCGGGCGAGCAGCGAGTCGCGCACCGCGGCGATGGTCGCCATGCGCGGCTCACCGGTGAAGAAGGCCAGCTCACCAACGGTCTCGCCGCGGGCGATCTCGCCCAGCACGGTGCGCGTGTGCTCGGCATCCTCGCGCACCGCGCGCAGGCGGCCGCTCACCACGAAGTACAAGCTGTCGTCGCGCTCGCCCTGCCGGAACAGCACCTCTCCGCCGCCAAGCTCCAGCCATTCGAACCGGGGCAGGACTCGCTCGAGCATCTCCTGGTCGAACTCCCCGAAGATGCGCTTGAGCCCGTCCACCAGCAGCTGGGTGTGCCCCTGCAGCAATTCCTTCTTTGCAGGCGCCATGCCCGTCACCTCTTGTTGTTCGTTCTTAGTACGGGACAGTACCACCCGCCGCGCGATTGTGGGTGAACTGGCCCGGCGTTGGCAACGCCGGGGAAACCTCAGGGGGTCACAGGTTCGTGAAGTCCGGCTTGCGCTTGGCCATGAAGGCGCCGAAGGCCTCGCGCGCCGCGGGCTCGCGCAGCATGCGGGTGAAGCTCTTGCCTTCCTCGGCCATCTGCTGCGCCACCAGCTGCTGCTGGCCGGCTTTCATCAGGCGCTTGGTTTCGGCCAGCGCGCTGGCTGGCTTGGCCGCCAGCTTCTGCGCCACCGCCAGCGCATAGGCATTGGCCTCGGTCGGCGGCAGCACGCGATTGACCAGGCCCACCTCGAGGGCCGCCTCGGCCATGAAGGGCTCGCCCAGAAGCAGCGCCTCGGCGGCGCGGTGGTAGCCGAGCATCTGCGGCACCAGCACGCTGGAAGCCGCTTCGGGGCACAGGCCCAGATTGACGAAGGGCATGGAGAAGGCCGCGTTGTCGCCGGCGTACACGAGGTCGCAATGCAACAGCAAGGTGGTGCCGACGCCGACCGCCGGCCCGCACACCGCCGCCAGCAGCGGCTTCGGGAAGGAGGCGATGCCGCGCAGGAACCGAAACACGGGCGAGCCGTCCTGCGCCGGCGGCTGGTTCAGGAAGTCGCCGATGTCGTTGCCGGCGCTGAACACGGTTTCGTGCCCCTGGATCAGGACGACGCGCACGGCGGCATCGCCACTGGCGGCCTCCAGGGCGTCGGCCAGCGCGCCGTACATGTCCGCGGTGATCGAGTTCTTGCGCTCGAGCCGGTTGAACGTGAGGATCATCACGCCCTGCTCGCTGTGAACGAGGATATCTTTACTCATGCTTGCCTCAGTGCTTGTTCGACGAAATCGAGCCGGTCCTGGCCCCAATACAACTGGCCGTCGACGAAGAAGGACGGTGCGCCGAACACGCCGCGCTCGACCGCCTCCTGGGTGACGGCTTTCAGCCGCTCCTTGACCTGCGGTTCGGCGGTCAGCGCCAGCAGCGCCTGCGGATCGAAGCCCGCCGCGTGCAGCACGCCGGCGACCACCGCCGGGTCGTTCATGTTCTGGCCCTCGACCCAGATCGCCCGGTTGACCGCGTCCACATAGGCCACCAGTTGCGGCTCATCGCGCATCTGCAAGGCGGTCGCGCAGCGCATCAGCATGAGCGTGTTGATCGGGAAATGCGGATTGAGCCTGAACGGGATGCCGCGCTGCCGCGCGAAGCGCTCCAGGTCGGCCTCCATGTAGCGGCTCTTGGCCGGAATGTTCATGGGCGACTGGTTGCCCGTGGCCTGGAACACGCCGCCCAGCAGCATGGGCCGGTATTGCAGCCTGGCGCCGGCCGCCTGCGCGATCTGCGCGATCGGGCGCCACGCCAGGTAGGACGCCGGGCTGCCGACATCGAAGAAGAATTCCACCGTCTTGCCCATCCGGATCACTCCTTGAAGTACACGAGCTGGTGCGTGGTCGCCAGCAGCACGCCGGCCTCGCTCCACAGGTGGCCCGCATGGTCGAAGTAGCCGTTGCGAAAGCCCTGCCCCTGAGCCTGCGCGAGCAGGTAGCCGGCGCCCGCAGCCTGCAGCTGCGCGCCGTCGGCGTGGAAGTAGACCGTCATCGTCACGGTGCCGACCACGCTGGGCTTGCCGCGGCGCAGCCACACGCGCGGAAAGAAGATGTCGGCCATGGAGGTGAGCGACGGGAAGTCGAGCGCACGCGACGGATTGTCGCGCACCCACAGCGCCGTGCGGCTGTGGCCGCGGTCCTGTCCGTCCCAGGGGTAGGGAACGGACCCGCCGATGAAGCGCATGTCGTATCGCCCCAACCAGGCCACCCGCGCCGGCTGCGTGGGCGGCGCCAGCTCCTGGGGCGCCCGCGCGGCGGGCATCACCGCCTCGTCGCCGCTCCAGGTCTCGCGCCGGATCGCGGTGAGCGCGGTGGCGGTCACCACCGCCTGCCCGTCCTGCAGCAGTTCCACGATCCAGTGCTGGGTCGACCGGTTGGTGCGCGCCGGCCGCGCCCGCGCCTCGAACGGACCGTCGGCCATGGCCGCCGCGAAGTTGACGGTGAAGGCCACCGGCTCGCCCAGGCGCTGCGGATGCAGCATCACGGCGTTGAGCGCCTGCGCGGCCATGATGCCGCCGTAGGGGCCGATGAAGTTCGCGTAGTCCGGGCTGGTGCGGCCTTCCCAGCCGTCCTGGCCGGTCGCGGCCAGTGCGATCGCGTTGTCGAAGGGATGCGTGTTCATTGGAATAACCTCCGCCCTGCGGGCTGCGGTGCTATTCGCCTTCGGAGCGGCCGTGCGGCTCATGCCGTTCGCAAGTTGGGCAGGCCGCTCAGCCACTCGGCCATGCGCGGCCACAGCTGCGCCTCGTGTTCGCTGCGGAAGGGACCGAAGTGGCCCAGGCGGCGCGCGCCGATGTCGGCGGGTGCCAGCCGCTGCACCGAGCGCGGCGCGTTCTCGTACAGGTCGATCAGGATGTGCGTGCCGCGCAGCGTCATCAGCTCGTCGTCGGTGATCGACAGCGCGTGCACCGGGAAGGTGGCGCGCGAATAGCTCTGGCGCGCGGACTCGCCCTCGGCGCTGACGCTGTAGCGCGGCGAGAGGCACCATTTGCGCCATTGCATGACGACGCCGGTGGGCAGGTCGCCGACCTTGCGCAGCTTGCGGCCGGGGAAGTAGCCGAACAGCCGCGTGGCCAGCGGCACCAGCACGAACCAGAAGTAGGGAACGAAGCGCTTGAGCTGCGGCGCGTTCTCGCGCCAGTAGCCGCTGCCGGCCGCGACGCTGAGCATGCCGCTGACCTTGTGCTGGTTACTCAGGAAGCCGGGCAGTTGCGCGCCCAGGCTGTGGCCCAGCAGGAACAGGGGCCGCTCCGGCAGCGCGGCGTGGGCGAGGTCGATCACCGCCTCGTAGTCGCGCGTCCAGTCGAACAGGTCGGCCTGGTAGCCGCGCAGCGCCTTGCCGCTGGGGCCGGAATCGCCGCTGCCGCGGTAGTCGAAGGTGACGACCCGCCATCCCTGCGTGGCCAGCCACTGCGCAAAGGGCGCGTAGTAATCCTGGCGCACCCCCATCGCGCCGCCGATCACCACGCTGCCGCGGTCCGGGCTGTCCGGTTCGAAGACGCGCAGCGCGATCTTCGCGCCGTCCCGCGATTCGATCACCTGGGCCTTCATGCGTGACTCCTTGTCCATGCGACTGGCCCCTTGAGTTCAGACTCTTTCGAAGATTCCCGCTGCGCCCTGCCCCATGCCGACGCACATCGTGACCATGCCGTATTTCAGATTCTTGCGGCGAAGCGCGTGCACCACTGTCGCCGAGCGGATAGCACCCGTCGCGCCCAGCGGATGACCCAGCGCAATCGCGCCGCCCATGGGGTTGACCTTGGCGCCGTCCAGGCCCAGCGTATCGATCACGGCGAGCGATTGCGCCGCGAACGCCTCGTTGAGTTCGATCCAGTCCAGGTCCTGCTGCTTGAGCCCCGCCGCCTTCAGGGCCGCCGGGATCGCCTCGACCGGGCCGATGCCCATGATGTGCGGCGGCACGCCGCGGCTGGCGAAGCTGACGAAGCGGGCCAGCGGCGTCAGCCCGAAGCGCTTGATGGCCGACTCGCTGGCCAGGATCAGGGCGCCGGCGCCGTCGGAGGTCTGCGAGCTGTTGCCCGCGGTCACCGTGCCGCGCGCCGCGAACACGGTCTTGAGCTTGGCCAGGCCCTCGGGCGTGGTGTCGGGCCGCGCGCCCTCGTCGAGCTGGACCGTGCGCCGGCTGATGCCAACCTCGGCCGACTCCAGGTCGAGCGAGCGCTCTTCGACTTCGATCGACGTGATCTCGGCGGCGAACTCGCCGGCGGTCATGGCAGCGACCGCCTTCATGTGCGAGCGATAGGCGAACTCGTCCTGCGCCTCGCGCGAGACTTTCCACTGCTGCGCGACCTTCTCCGCCGTGAGGCCCATGCCGTAGGCGATGCCATAGCTCTCGATGTCCTCGGGGTTCGAGAAGATGGCCGGCGACAGCGAGGGCGAGTTGCCCATCATCGGCACCATGCTCATGCTCTCGGCGCCGGCGGCGATCATCACCTCGGCCTCGCCGACGCGAATGCGGTCGGCCGCGATCTGCACCGCCGACAGCCCGGAGGCGCAGAAGCGGTTGACGGTGATGCCGCCCACGCTCTTGGGCAGTCCGGCCAGCACGGCGCCGACGCGCGCGACGTTCAGGCCCTGCTGCGCCTCGGGAATGGCACAGCCGCAGATGATGTCTTCGATCACTGCCGGATCGAGGCCGGGCGCCTGCGCCAGCGCCGACTTGAGCACGGCGGCCAGCAAGTCGTCGGGCCGCGTGTTGCGGAAAGACCCCTTGTGCGAGCGCCCGATGGGGGAGCGGGTGGCGGCGATGATGTAGGCGTCCTGGATTTGTTTCACTTGGATGCTCCTAGGTATTTGCTCCTTCCCCCTCCGGGGGAAGGGTGGGATGGGGGCGCTTGCCCGCCAGACCAAGTTGTTCAACGATGGCTGTCAGCACACCTTCGATGTTCGTCAAAGGCGCGTCGGTAGCAAACCGCAGAATCGCGAAGCCCTGCTCGCGGAAGAACGCATCGCGTCGTGCGTCGTAAGCGAGGGCGTCTGCGTGCTGGGAACCGTCCAGCTCCACGATCATCTTTGGCGAAAGACAAGCGAAGTCTGCGATGTAGTGGCCCAGGGGATGCTGGCGCCTGAACTTGACTCCAAGCTGTTCTCCCCGCAGGCGGGACCAAAGCTTGCGCTCGGAGTCCGTCATGGATCCGCGCAACGCCCGGGCGTTGGCATGCGTGGTGGAAAGAGCCTGGTTTCGCATCGAAGCGCCCCCATCCCTGCCTTCCCCCGGAGGGGGAAGGAGGAACAGCCGCCTAGTTCCTCACCGGCTTCCCCGTGTTCAGCATCCCCAAAATCCGCTCCTGCGTCTTGGGGTGCTGCACCAGTTCGCAGAAGGCCTGGCGCTCCAGCGTCATCAGGTACTCCTCGGTCACCAGCGTGCCGGCGTCGACGTCGCCGCCGGTCACCACCCTGGCGATCAGCGAGGCGATGTGGAAGTCGTGGTGGCTGATGAAGCCGCCGTCACGCATGTTCACCAGCTGGCCCTGGATGGTGGCGCGGGCAGCGCGGCCAGCCACCGGGAAGCGGCGACGGTGCGGCGCGCGCCAGCCGGCGTCGTGCATGGACTTGGCCTGCTGCACGGCCACGTACAGCAGTTCGTCCTTGTTCGGGACGACGATGTCGCTTTCCAGCAGGTAACCGAGCTTGCGCGATTCGATCGCGCTGGTGCCGACCTTGGCCATGGCGGCCGCGGTGAAGCCTTCGCTCAGGAACTTCAGCAGGTCCTTGTCGGTGCTGCTCGCGGCGTTCTCGGCCGCGCGGCGCGCGATGTAGGTCAGGCCGCCGGCGCCCGGCACCAGGCCCACGCCGACTTCGACCAGGCCGATGTAGCTTTCCATCGCGGCCACGCGCCTGGCCGAATACAGGCCCAGCTCGCAGCCGCCGCCCAGCGCCAGCCCGCGGATGGCCGACACCACCGGCACGCCGGCGTAGCGCAGGCGCAGCATGGTCTGCTGCATGAAGCCTTCGGCATCCTCGATCGCGGCCACGCCGACGGCGATAAAGGCCGGCAAGGTGGACTCCAGGTCGGCGCCGGCGCTGAAGGGCTCGTCGCCCGACCAGATCACCAGGCCGCGGAAGTCCTTCTCGGCCATCTCCACCGCCTGCTGCAGGCCTTCGCAGACCTCGGGGCTGATGGTGTGCATCTTGGTCTTCAGGCTGGCGATCAGCACCTCCTGGTCCAGTGTCCACAGCCGGATGTTCTTGTCCTCGTGCAGCGTGCTGCCCGCCTCCTGGAAGCGCGGGCCGGCTTCGCCCAGCAGCAGTTCGGGGAACAGCTGGCGCGCATGCACCGGCAGCACGCGGCGCGGCTCGAAGCGATTCGCGGCCGGATTCCAGGATCCCTGCGCCGTGTGCACGCCGCCGGCCTCGGCCACCGGGCCCTCGAACACCCACTTCGGCAGCGGCGCCTTCGACAGCGCCTTGCCGGCATCGATGTCTTCCTGGATCCAGCGCGCGACCTGCAGCCAGCCCACCTCCTGCCACAGTTCGAACGGGCCCTGCTTCATGCCGAAGCCCCAGCGCATCGCCAGGTCGACGTCGCGCGCGGTCTCGGCGATCGTCGCCAGGTGCACCGCGGCGTAGTGGAAGCTGTTGCGCAGGATCGCCCACAGGAAGCGGCCTTGCGGGCCTTCGGCGTGGCGCAGCAGCTTCAGGCGCTCGGCCGCCGGCTTCTTCAGCATGCGGGCGTAGACCTCGTCGGCCTTCTGCCCAGCGGGCACGTACTCGCCCGATTCCAGCTCGAAGCGCAGCACGTCGCGGCCGGCCTTCTTGTAGAAGCCCGCTTTGGTCTTCTGGCCCAGGTGACCCTTCTCGAGCAGCGTCTTGAGTACCGCCGGCGTGCCGAAACTGGCGTAGAAGGGATCCGTGTCGGCGCTCAGGGTGTCCTGCAGCGTCTTGATCACGTGGGCCATGGTGTCCAGGCCCACCACGTCGGCGGTGCGGAAGGTGCCCGAGCTGGCGCGGCCCATCTTCTTGCCGGTGAGGTCGTCGACCACGTCGAAGGTGAGGCCGAAGTTGTCGACCTCCTTCATGGTCGCCAGCATGCCGGCGATGCCGACCCGGTTGGCGACGAAGTTGGGCGTGTCCTTGGCCCGCACCACGCCCTTGCCCAGGCCGCTGGTGACGAAGGTCTCCAGGTCGTCCAGGATCTGCGGCTCCGTGGTGGGCGTGGCGATCAGCTCCACCAGATACATGTACCGGGGCGGATTGAAGAAGTGGATGCCGCAGAAGCGCGGCTTGATCGCGTCGGGCAGCGCCTGCGACAGCGCGCTGATCGACAGGCCCGAGGTGTTGGACGCCACGATGGCATGCGGCGCGACGTGCGGCGCGATTTTCTTGTACAGGTCCAGCTTCCAGTCCATGCGCTCGGCGATCGCCTCGATCACCAGGTCGCAATCGCCCAGCAGCGCCAGGTGTTCCTCGTAGTTCGCCTGCTGGATCAGCTCGGCGTCCTCGGCCACCCCGAGCGGCGAGGGCTTCATCTTCTTCAGGCCCTCGACGGCCTTGGCGACGATGCCGGTCTTCGGGCCTGTTCCGCCGCCGGGCCGCCCCAAGGCGGAACCGGCCCCCTCGGGGGGCAGCGACCCACGCGCAGCGGGGAGCGTGGGGGCGAGCTGATCCGGCAGATCGAACAGCACGACCGGCACCTTCACATTGACCAGGTGTGCGGCGATCTGCGCGCCCATCACCCCCGCGCCGAGCACGGCGACTTTCTTCACGTGGAATCGGTTCATCGCGATATCAAAACTTGTTCACTATTGAGCGCGCACCCAGGTCTGCGTGCGGCCGAAGGGGCCGAAGGAGCCGCGCACCTCCAGCTTCTTGCCGGCGTCGACGGGCGTCAGGCGCAGCCGGTACTCGCGGCCGTTCTCGGGGTCGAGGATCTTGCCGTCTTCCCACACGTCCTTGCCGTCGGCCTTGCGCGCGCCGCGGATGATCTCCAGCCCCACCATGGGCTGGCCCTTGCGCTCGTCGGCGCACTCATTGCAGCGCTCGTCGGGCTTGGCGTCCTTGCGCAGGATCTTCTCGATGCGCCCGCTCAGGCCGCCGGCCGTCTCCGTGATGCGGATCTCGGCCTTGGCTTCGCCGGTCTTGTCGTCGACGTTTCGCCACAGGCCCACCGGCGTGGTCTGCGCGAAGGCGGCGGCCGCCGCGAGCCCCAGGCCGGCGATCAACAGCCGCTTCATGCCAGCGCCAGGTCGGTGTCCATCAACACCTTGCTGCCGGCGCGCGCGGTGCGCATCAGCGTCGCGGTCTCGGGGAACAGCTTGGCGAAATAGAAGCGCGCCGTCTGCAGCTTGCCCTGGTAGAAGGGGTCTGTGTTGCCGGCCGCGATCTCGCGCAGCGCGACTTGCGCCATGCGGGCCCAGAAGTAGCCGAACACCAGGTGGCCGGCGACGCGCAGGTAGTCGACCGACGCGGCGCCGACCTCGTCCGGGTTCTGGAAACCCTTGAAGCCGATCTCGGTGGTGAACTTGGTCATCTGCTCGCCGAGGTAGGCGATCGGATTGATGAACTCGGCCATCTTCTCGTTCACGCCCTCTTCCTCGACCAGCTGGGCGACCATCTTGCCGAACCTCTTGAGCGCCGCGCCGTTGTCGCCCAGGATCTTGCGGCCCAGCAGGTCCAGCGACTGGATGCCGTTGGTTCCCTCGTAGATCATGTTGATGCGGGCATCGCGCACGAACTGCTCCATGCCCCATTCCTTGATGTAGCCGTGGCCGCCGAACACCTGCATGCAGGCCGAGGTCGAAATCCAGCCGTTGTCGGTGATGAAGGCCTTGACGATGGGCGTGAGCAGCGCCACCAGCTCGGCGGCATCCTTGCGCACCTTCTCGTCGGGGTGGTTCAGTTCGCGGTCGATCAGCAGCGCGCAGAACTGCGCCAGCGCCCGGCCGCCTTCGGCGTAGGCCTTGGCGGTGAGCAGCATGCGGCGCACGTCCGGGTGCACGATGATCGGGTCGGCCGGCTTGTCCTTGGCCTTGGTGCCCGAGAGCGAGCGCATCTGCACGCGGTCCTTGGCATAGGCCAACGCGTTCTGGTAGGCCACTTCGGTCAGGCCCAGCGACTGCATGCCGACGCCGACGCGGGCGGCGTTCATCATGACGAACATCGCCATCAGCCCCTTGTTGGGCTCGCCCACCAGCGTGCCGACCGCGCCGTCCAGCGTGAGCTGCGCGGTGGCATTGCCGTGGATGCCCATCTTGTGTTCCAGGCCGGTGCAGAAGATGGGATTGCGGGCGCCCAGCGAGCCGTCCTGGTTCACCCTGAACTTGGGCACCGCGAACAGGCTGATGCCCTTGCTGCCCTTGGGCGCGTCCGGCAGGCGCGCCAGCACCAGGTGCACGATGTTGGCGGTGAGGTCGTGCTCGCCCGCCGAGATGAAGATCTTGCTGCCGGTCAGCTTGTAGCTGCCGTCGCCCTGCGGCTCGGCCTTCGTGCGCAGCAGGCCCAGGTCGGTGCCGCAGTGCGATTCGGTCAGGCACATGGTGCCGGTCCACTCGCCGCTGGCCAGCTTGGGCACGTACATCCGCTTCTGCTCGGGCGTGCCGTGCACGCGCAGCGCCGCGTACGCGCCGGCGGTCAGGCCCGGGTACATGGTCCAGGCCTGGTTGGCGCTGTTCATCATTTCGTTGAAGGCCTGACTCACCACCAGGGGCAGGCCCTGGCCGCCGTAGTCCGGGTCGCAGGACAAGGCCGGCCAGCCGGCCTGCACACACTGGTGGTAGGCCTCCTTGAAGCCCTTGGGGGTCGTGACTTCGTGGGTCTTGGGATCCAGCCGGCAACCTTCCTCGTCGCCCGTGATGTTGAGCGGGAAGATGACCTCGGCCGCGAACTTGCCGCCTTGTTCCAGCACGGCATTGATCGTCTCGGCATCGATGTCCGCGTAGCGCGGGATGGACTTGTACTCGTCCGTGACCTTGAGCACTTCGTGCATCACGAACTGCATGTCGCGCAGCGGCGGGGTGTATGTCGGCATGGGGGACTACTCCTTGGAAGCTTTGCCGGAACGGCGGGCGTTGGATGCGGCGGGCGCGAGGGGTGCGCCGTAGAGCCGCAGGATGTTTTCGAAACCGGTGTTCGCGCGGGCGAGCGCGCCCGGGCTCTTGAGGAATCGCGCCTCGTAGTGCAGCGCGAGGATGAGGCCGTGGATCTCGAACAGCATTTGTTCCTCGTCCGCGTCCGGGTGCAGGTGGCCTTCGGCCTTGGCTCCGACGATGGAGCGCTTCATGGCGTTGTGCCAGGTCAGCACGGAACTGGCCAGCGCGTCGCGCACCGGCCCCGTGCGGTCGTCGAACTCCACTGCGCCGCTGATGTAGATGCAGCCGGAATCGATCTCGATCGAGGTGCGCTTCATCCAGAGGCTGAACAGCGCGCGCAGGCGCGGCAGCCCGCGCTCTTCGCGCATCGCCGGATAGAACACCTCGTCCTCGAAGCGCGAGTGGTATTCGCGGATGACCGAAATCTGCAGTTCCTCGCGCGAGCCGAAGTGGGCGAACACGCCCGACTTGCTCATGCGGGTGACCTCGGCCAGCGCGCCGATGGACAGCCCTTCCAGGCCGATCTGCGTCGCCAGCCCGAGCGCGGCGTCGACGATGGCGGCCTTGGTCTGCTGGCCCTTTTGCAAGGCCTTGCCTTCGCGCGTAGAGCGGGGAGGCCGGGAAGGCAGTTCAGTGACGGACATGGCGATCACGCAAAATAAAACGAACGGTCGTTCTATTCTGCATGAATCGGTGGCCGGTCAACGGGAAAGCCCGGACTCTAGAGGCGCTTTTCTAAGGTCCTTTGGGGCAAACCCTGAGGCCGGCCATGGAAAAAGTCGCGTCGGAGCCAAGTGCGGCCGCGCCGTCAGCGCCAAGGCGCCCACGGCATCGGGCCGTCGGACCGCTGCGCTTCAGCGCTTGAACGGCACCACCAGTTGCCGCTGCTCGCCCAGCCCCTCAATGCCCAGCGTCACCACGTCGCCCTTCTTCAGGTAGGTGGGCGGCTTCATGCCCAGGCCGACGCCGGGCGGCGTGCCGGTGGTGATCACGTCGCCGGGCATCAGCGTCATGAATTCGCTCACGTAGCTCACCAGCTTGGCGCAGTCGAAGATCATGGTGCGGGTGTTGCCGGTCTGCATGCGCTTGCCGTTGACGTCCAGCCACATGTCCAGCCGCTGCACGTTGGTGATCTCGTCGCTCGTCACCAGCCAGGGGCCGATGGGGCCGAAGGTATCGCAGCCCTTGCCCTTGTCCCACTGCGGACCGCGCTCGAGCTGGAACTCGCGCTCGCTCACGTCGTTGATCACGCAAAAGCCGGCCACATGCGACAGCGCGTCCTTCTTGGTCACATAGCGCGCGCGGGTGCCGATCACCACGCCCAGTTCGACCTCCCAGTCGGTCTTGACCGAACCCTTTGGCAGCATCACCGGATCATCCGGCCCCTGGATGCAGCTGGTGGACTTCATGAACACCACCGGCTCCTTGGGGATGGGTACGCCCGATTCGGCGGCATGGTCGGCGTAGTTCAAGCCGATCGCGACGAACTTGCCGATGCCGGTCACCGGGCAGCCGAAGCGCGGCTTGCCGCGCACCGCCGGCAGCTTGGCGGGATTGAGCTTGCGCAGCTTGGCCAGCGCCGTGGCGCCCAGTTGCGCCGGTCCGATGTCGGGCACCACCGCGCTCAAGTCGCGCAGGCGCCCGTCGGCGTCGATCAGGCCCGGCTTTTCCTTGCCGGGGTTGCCGTAGCGGACGAGTTTCATGTCATTGCCTTTCTAGTGATATCAGTAGGTCGAGCGCCCGCCGGACAGGTCGAACACCGCGCCGGTCGAGAAGGAACATTCCTCGGTGCACAGCCAGCCCACCAGGGACGCGACCTCCTCGGGCGTGCCGAAGCGTCCCATGGGGATCTTCGAGAGCATGAACTGGATGTGCTCGGGCGTCATCTGGTCGAAGATGGCCGTCTTCACCGCCGCCGGCGTCACGCAGTTGACGCGGATGCCGGTGTCGGCCAGCTCCTTGCCGAGCGATTTGGTCAGGGCGATCACCGCTGCCTTGCTGGCGCTGTAGGCGCTCGCGTTCGGGTTGCCGTCCTTGCCGGCCACCGAGGCGATGTTGACGATGCGGCCGTAGTTGGCCGCGCGCATGACCGGCACCACCTGACGGCAGCACAGGAACAGGCCGTTCAGGTTGACGTCCATGACCTGCCGCCAGTCGGCCACCGGGTACTCCCACAGCCGGGTGTTGGGGCCGGTGATGCCTGCGCTGTTGACCAGCGCGTCGATGCGCCCGGCCGCCTGCAGCGTCGACTGCACCGCGCGCTCCACGTCGGCGGGGTCCGCAACGTCGACCCCGACCCAGCTGGTGTTGCCGCCCAGGTGTGTGGCGGCCTGCTGCGCGGCCGCCCCGTCGCGGTCCCACAAGGTGACGCTGCCGCCCGAGCGGACCAGCCGGGCGGCGATGGCCAGGCCGAGCCCGGCGGCGCCGCCGGTGACCACCGCGTGGCGGCCCTGGAAGTCAAGCTGGTTCATATCGTGATCCCCCCATCGACGGCGAAGGACTGTCCGGTGGCGAAGCGCGATTCGTCGCTGGCCAGGTAGACGATCAGCGGGACGATCTCCTCGGCCTGCGCCAGGCGGCCCATCGGCTGGCGCGCGATGAAGGCCTGGCGCGCGGCCACCGGGTCAGGGTTGGCATTGATGCGGTCCTGCAGCGAGGGCGTGTCCACCGTGCCCGGGCAGATGGCATTGCAGCGGATGCCCTGCGTGACGTAGTCGGCCGCCACGCTCTTGGTCAGGCCCAGCACCGCGGCCTTGCTCACGCCGTAGATGAAGCGGTTGGGCAGGCCCTTGATGCTGCTGCACACGCTGGCCATGTTGATGATGCTGCCCGCGCCCTTGCCGCCGTCGTTGGCCAGCATGCGCGGCAGCGCGGCCTGCACGGCCCAGAACTGCGAGCGCACGTTCAGGTCGAGCGCGAAGTTCCATTCCTCGTCGGTCGCCTGCAGCACCGTGCCGTTGTGCACGAAGCCGGCGCAATTGAACAGCACGTCGATGGCCGGCATGGACGCCACCACCCGCTGGATCGCCGCCTTGTCCAGCACGTCGAGCGGAACGGCGCGGATGCCCGCGACGCCCTCGAAGCGCTCCAGCAGCTTCGGGTCGACGTCGGTGGCCCACACCTGCGCGCCCTCGGCCGCGAAGGCCAGCGCCGCCGCATGCCCCATGCCCTGTCCGGCGGCGGTGACGAGGGCGGTCTTCCCTTCCAATCTCATGGCTACCTCCCGTCTATGCTGAGATTCACATGGGCACGGCGCGCGATGGCTTCCCAGTCCCATTCGATGCCCAGGCCCGGCGTGTCGGGCGGGCGGGCGTGGCCGTCCTCGATGACGAGGCGACTGGTGGTGATGTCATCGAGCTGCGGGATGTATTCGACCCAGGCCGCATTGGGCACGCCGGCGCACAGGCTGACGTGCAACTCCATCAGGAAGTGCGGGCACACCGGCACGACGAATGCCTCGGCCAGGTGCGCCACCTTGAGCCAGGGCGTGATGCCGCCGATGCGTGCCACGTCGGGCTGCACGATGCTGCAGGCGCCCTGCTCCAGGTACTCGCGGAACTGCGCCAGGTGGTAGATCGATTCGCCCACCGCCACCGGAATGGTGGTGTGCTCGCGCAGCTGGCGATGGCCGGCCACGTCTTCGGCCGGGAGCGGCTCTTCGATCCAGGCGAGGTCCAGGCCTTCGAACAACTTGGCGCGCCGCGCCGCCGCCGGCCGCGTCAGGCCCTGGTTGGCGTCGGTCATCAGCTCGAAGCCCGGGCCGACGGCGTCGCGCACCGCTTCGAGTCGCGCGCGGTCCTCGCTCGGGTGGGGCCGGCCGATTTTGATCTTGGCGCCCAGGAAGCCCTGCTCGCGCGCCGCCAGCGTCTGCTCCACCAGTTCGCCGGCCGAAAGGTGCAGCCAGCCGCCTTCAGTGGTGTACAGCGGCACGCGCGGCTGCGCGCCACCCAGCAGGCGCCACAGCGGCAGCGCCTGGCTGCGCGCGCGCCAGTCCCACAGCGCCGTGTCCACGCAGGCCAGCGCCAGGCTGGTGATCGCGCCGACGGCGGTGGCATGGGTGTGGAAGAACAGGTCCTTCCAGATCGCTTCCACATCGAGGGGCGCGCGGCCCAGCAGGCGCGGCGCCAGGTGGTCGCGCAGCAGCGCCACCACCGATGAGCCCCCGGTGCCTATGGTGTAGGCGTAGCCGGTGGCGTCGATGCCGTCGCTGACGTGCAAGGTGAGCAGCAGGGTTTCCTGCGTCACGAAGGACTGGATGGCGTCGGTGCGCACGACCTTAGGCGGCAGGTCGAGCTGGCGGATCGTGACGCGCTCGATGACGGGAAGAGGCGACAGCATGGGCTTGGGGTGAACCCCGATTGTGAAATTGGTCTGACCACTTTTCTAATCCGCAGGAACCCTTAGATGCCATGCTCCCGCACGCCATCGAACTCCGCGCCGCCGAACCCCAGCGCCTGTACCGGCAGATTGCCGAGCAATTGCGCACGCTGATCGCGGGCGGCGAGTTCACGCCGGGCACCCGCCTGCCCGCCGAGCGCGAACTGGCGGCGCAGCTGGGCGTCAGCCGCCCGTCGGCACGCGAGGCGCTGATCGCGCTCGAGGTCGAAGGCTGGGTGGAGGTGCGCCCCGGCTCCGGCGTGTACGTGGTGGACCGCCGCGGCGCCCGGACGACGGCCAAGGTCCCGCCCAATGAATGGGGCCCGCTCGAACTGCTGCGCGCCCGCCGCGTCGTCGAGGGCGAGGTCGCGGCGCTGGCCGCGGCGCATGCCAAGCGCAAGCATTTGCAGGCGATCCGCGACGCCATCCGCGCCATGAAGGACGAGGCCGACCGCAACGTGCAACCGGTGATGGGCGACCGCGCCTTCCACACCGCCGTAGCGGCCGCCTGCGACAACGTGGTGCTGCTGGAGACCGTGCAGACCTATTGGGATGCGCGGCACGGCCCGCTGTTCGAGCGCCTTGGCGGCCACTTCGAAACCGTGCCGTCCTGGCGAACGGCCATCGCCGAACACGAGCTGGTGCTGGAAGCGATCGCCTCGCGCGACCCCCAGGCCGCACGCGAGGCGATGCATCACCACCTGGAGAAAGCCCACGCCCGATTCAGCGCGAGCTGGCGCCGCGCGAACACTTCCTGACCCAGCCCAGCGGTAATCAAGGAGACATCGATGAAGAAGCGTTTGACCCTGAAGCTCGCCGCCACCTGTGCCCTGCTCGCGGCCGCCATGCCGTTCGCGGCGCAGGCCCAGACCAAGCTGAAGTTCGCCCACGTGTACGAGACTTCCGAGCCGTACCACAAGTGGGCGGTGTGGGCGGCCGACGAACTCAAGAAGCGCACCGCCGCCCGCTACGAGATGCAGGTCTTCCCGGCCTCGACCCTGGGCAAGGAAACCGAGATCAACCAGGGCCTCACGCTCGGAACGGTGGACGTGATCTACACCGGGCAGGCCTTCGCGGCGCGAACCTACCCGCCGATCGCCATCGGCGGCGCGCCCTTCATGTTCCGCGACTTCAGCCACTGGAAGGCCTACGCCGCCAGCCCCGTGCTGCAGGGACTGATGGACGAGTACGCCAAGAAAGGCGGCAACCGGCCGATCGCGGTCACCTACTACGGCGTGCGCCACACCACCGCCAACAAGGCAATCAACAAGCCCGAGGACATGGCCGGCCTGAAGCTGCGTGTGCCGGACGCGCCGCTGTACGTCCTGTACCCCAAGGTGGTCGGCGCCAACGCGACGCCGATCGCCTTCGCCGAGGTCTACCTGGCGCTGCAGAACAAGACGGTGGACGCGCAGGAGAACCCGCTGCCGACGATCGAGGCCAAGAAGTTCTATGAGGTGCAGTCGCACATCAACCTCACCGGCCACATCACCGAGATGCTGCTCACCATCGTGAGCGGCCCCGTCTGGAACAAGATGAGCGACGCCGACAAGAAGACCTTCGAGGCCGTGTTCAAGGAGGCCGCCGCCAAGTGCACCGACGACATCGCGCAGGCCGAGACCAAGCTGGTGGAGACCTTCGCCACGCAGTACAAGAAGACCGTGGTCAAGTCCGACCGCGCGGCCTTCAGCGCGGCCTTCCAGAAGTTCCACCTGGGCCCGGACGCGAGCTGGGACAAGGCGCTGTACGACAAGGTGCAGGCGCTCAAGTAGGACCATGTCGACCTCATCGATCGACGAGCTCCCCCGGGTGATGGGGGCGGACGGGGAGTTCCACGCGCAGGACGAGGCCGTGGACCTCTCCGGGACGGCTCCGGAAGCCTGGGTGGCGCTCGGCTTCTTCTGGCTGCTGGGCGCCGTGGTGTTCCACCAGTTCTTCACGCGCTACGTGCTGAACAACTCGGCGGCCTGGACCGAGGAGGTGGCCCGCTACCTCCTCATTGCCACCGTGTTCACCGGCGCGACCATCGGCGTGGTGAAGAACAACCACATCCAGGTGGACTTCTTCTACCGCTACATGCCGCGGTGGATGGCGCGCGCCGCGGCCACCGTCGTCGACGTGCTGCGCATCGGCTTCTTCGCCGCCGCCGTGGTGCTCACGGTGCTGATGATGCTCAAGCTGGGCAGCAGTTCGCGCATGACCATGGTGGACCTGCCGATGAACTGGATCTATGGCGTGTGCCTCGCGGGCTTTGCCGCCATGACCGTGCGCTCCGTCCTGGTGATGCGCACGCACCTGAAGCGCGGCTACAGCGTGCTGGAGCGGCCCGAATCCAACATCGACGACCGCTGACGGCGTCAACGCGAAAGATCACCACATGCTCAAGGTCCTGTTCCTGTTGCTGATGGGCGGAGGCATTCCGGTGGCCATCGCCATGGCCGGTTCCGCCCTGCTGTTCATCCTGTGGAGCGGCAACCTGCCGCCCTTTGTGGTGATCCACCGCATGGTGAGCGGCATCGACAGCTTCCCGCTGCTGGCCGTGCCCTTCTTCATCCTGGCCGGCAATTTGATGAACAACGCCGGCATCACCAACCGCATCTACAACTTCGCGCTGGCGCTGGTGGGCTGGCTCAAGGGCGGACTGGGGCACGTCAACGTGCTGGGGTCGGTGATCTTCGCCGGCATGAGCGGCACGGCCATCGCGGACGCCGCGGGGCTGGGAACGATCGAGATCAAGGCCATGAAGGACCATGGCTACAGCACCGAGTTCGCCGTCGGCGTCACCGCCGCCTCGGCCACGCTGGGGCCCATCATCCCGCCCTCGCTGCCCTTCGTGATCTACGGAATGATGGCCAACGTCAGCGTGGGTGCCCTGTTCCTGGCCGGCATCCTGCCGGGCGCGCTGATGGCTGTGCTGATGATGCTCACGGTGGCGTACTACGCCCACAAGAACGGCTGGGGCGCCGACATCAAGTTCGACTGGACACGCCTGACCAAGGCGCTGGCCGAAACCGCCGTGGTGATCGGCTGGCCGCTGGTCCTGTGGCTGCTGGTGGACAAGGCCGGCGCGCCGGCGCAGGCCACCGTGCTGACCGGCCTCGTGCTCCTGTTCGTCGCCGACAAGATGTTCAAGTTCCAGGCGGTGCTGCCGATCATGACGCCCGTGCTGCTGATCGGCGGCATGACCACTGGCCTGTTCACGCCCACCGAAGGCGCGATCGCCGCCTGCGTCTGGTCCATGGTGCTGGGCCTGTTCTGGTACCGCACGCTGACCTGGAAGATGTTCGTCAAGGTCTGCCTGGACACCGTCGAGACCACGTCCACGGTGCTGTTCATCGTGGCGGCGGCCAGCATCTTCGGCTGGATGCTCACCGCCACCGGCGTGACCTCGGCGATCTCGTCCTGGGTGCTGAGTTTCACCCAGGAGGCCTGGGTGTTCCTGCTGCTGGCCAACCTGTTGATGCTGTTCGTCGGCTGCTTCCTGGAGCCGACCGCCGCCATCACCATCCTCGTGCCCATCCTGATGCCGATCTGCCAGCAACTGGGCATCGACCCGGTGCACTTCGGGCTGGTGATGGTGCTGAACCTGATGATCGGCCTGCTGCATCCGCCGATGGGCCTGGTGCTGTTCGTGCTGGCGCGGGTGGCCAAGTTGAGTGTGGAGCGCACCACCGTCGCCATCCTGCCGTGGCTGGCGCCGCTGCTCGGCTCGCTGGTGATCATCACCTACTTCCCCAAGCTGGTGCTTTGGCTGCCCAAGCAGTTTTTCTGAACTTGTTCCGATTGCCATGACGCCGTTCATCCGCCTCCATCCCCAGGACGACGTCCTCATCGCGCGCGCCCAGCTGGTCAGCGGCGCGCGCGCCGGGGACGTGGTCGTCAAGGGCCTGATCCCGCCCGGCCACAAGGTCGCCGTCCGTGACATCGCGGCAGGCCAGCCGGTGCGCCGCTACAACCAGATCATCGGCTTCGCCAGCCGGCCGATCGCCGCCGGCGAGCATGTGCACACGCACAACCTGGCCATGGGCGATTTCGAGCGCGACTACGCCTTCGGCGCCGACCTGAAGCCCGAGCCGGCCACGCGCGAAGCCAGCTTCCTGGGCTTCAAGCGGGCCGACGGCCGCGTCGCCACCCGCAACTACATCGGCATCCTGTCCAGCGTGAACTGCTCGGCGACCGCCGCACGCGCCATCGCCGACCACTTCTCGCGCCAGGCCAACCCGGGGGCGCTCGAAGCCTTCCCCAACGTCGACGGCGTGGTGGCGCTCACCCACGGCACCGGCTGCGGCATGGACACCGAGGGCCTGGGCATGCGGGTGCTGGAGCGCACGCTGGCCGGTTACGCCACCCATGCCAACTTCTGGGGCGTGCTGGTGGTGGGCCTGGGCTGCGAGGCCAACCAGATCAATGCCTGGCTGGCGCACTCCAGCCTGCGCGAAGGCGAGCAGCTGCGCGTGTTCAACATCCAGGACACCGGCGGCACCCGCAAGACGGTGGAGCGCGGCATCGCCATGGTCCGCGAGATGCTGCCGGGGGCCAATGCCTGCCGCCGCGAGCCCTGCAGCGCCGCGCACATCACGATCGGCCTGCAGTGCGGCGGCTCCGATGGCTACTCGGGCATCAGCGCCAACCCGGCGCTGGGCGCGGCGGTGGACCTGCTGGTGGCCCACGGCGGCACGGCCATCCTGTCGGAGACGCCCGAGATCTACGGCGCCGAGCACCTGCTCACGCGCCGCGCCGTCACGCAGGAGGTCGGCGACAAGCTCATCTCGCGCATCCGCTGGTGGGAGCACTACACCAAGGTCAACGAGGGCGAGATGAACAACAACCCCTCACCCGGCAACAAGGCCGGCGGGTTGACCACCATCCTCGAAAAGTCGCTGGGCGCGGTGGCCAAGGGCGGCACCACCAACCTGCGCGCGGTGTACGAATACGCCGAGCCCGTGACGCAGCACGGCTTCGTCTACATGGACACACCCGGCTACGACCCGGTCAGCGCCACCGGCCAGGTCGCCGGCGGCGCCAACATGATCTGCTTCACCACCGGGCGCGGCTCGGCCTACGGCTGCGCGCCCTCCCCTTCGCTCAAGCTCGCCACCAACACGGCGCTGTGGCAGCGGCAGGAAGAGGACATGGACATCAACTGCGGCGAGATCATCGACGGCAAGGCCAGCATCCAGGAGATGGGCCAGCGCATCTTCGAACTGGTGCTGGCCACGGCCTCCGGCGCAGCCACCAAGAGCGAGCTCCACGGCTACGGGCAGAACGAGTTCGTGCCCTGGCAACTCGGTGCGGTGATGTAGCCCGGCGCCCCGGGGGATGGCCTCGAGATGACGACCACCGGTGGAAATCGCGGCTCCAAGGCCAAAGAAGGCGCCCGGATGACAACTTTTGGGCGCACCGCGCGCCTTTTCGTCGGCGGCTAGCGCATTCCGCTACGGGCGTTGGTTCTTCGCCGAATGAGCAGTAACGGCACGTGACAATTCGGGCCGGCCGGGTTACAACGCTCATCCGTATCCTTCAAATGAATGAGAGCCGGGGCCGGTGGTGCTTGGCCGACCGCCGTACCGGCCATGAGACAGTAGATGCCGCTCGAGTCGTTCCAGCCCGCGGACGAACCGTTCCCGCCGACCGACGTCGCCCCGCTCGAGCCCTTGCGCCCAAGCCAGGAGCCGGCGCCGGTCGTGGCCGTGCGCGCCGAACCCGAAGCGCAGCTCGCGACCTTCATGTACGCGCGCGTGCGCAACTTTGGCGTCACCTGCGACTCGATGGCCGGCGCCGAACTCACTGCGTGGGTGAACGACGTGCGGCGCGTGCTGCAACGCGCCGCCGTCGAGCTCGACGGCGTGATCGCGCAGCGCAAGCCCGACTCGATCCTGTGCGTGTTCTCGCATCGGCCCGATGAGGCCGTGCCCTCACACGCCAAGCGCGCGCTGCATGCGGCCATCCTCACCGTGCATGCCTGCACGGTGCTCGCCGACCGCATCGCAGCACGGCCGCAGTCACAAGGCCTGCCGCCGCTGTCCGTCGCGATCGGCGTACACCTGGGCGTCGCCGAAGTGAGCCCGCGCCCGAGCAACCCGGGCATGGTGCACGCCGTCGGCGAGGCGGTCGAGATCGCGCGCCTGCTCGAAGTCGTCGCGGCCGACCTGCATTGGAGCATCGCCGCATCGTTCGGCACGCGGCAGGCCGCCGGGGCCCGCGTCGACTCCGGCCGCAGCGGCACGCTCGGGCTGCCCGACGAAACCTTCCTCGAGGTCGTTGAGATCGCGGGGCTGGTACCGCGACTGGGCTCGACCACCTCCGAACAACACTACGCGCTGCTGCGGGAGTCGCTGCAGAAGAACCAGCAGCTCTCGCGCACCAACGGCAACGCCGGGGGCGGCGGCGGGCACATGCTGATCGAGGGCTACCGGCTGCTGCGCAAGATCGGCCAGGGCGGCGTCGCCACCGTCTATCTCGCCCAGCCGATACACGGCGGCCCGGCGCAGGTGCTGAAGGTGCTGCGGCTGGGCAGCGGGGCCGCCGACATGGACCTGCAGCGCTTCATCACCGAGTTCGCGCTGCTCGCGCAGATCGAGCACCCCAACGTCGCACGCATCTTCAAGCAGGACTTCTCGGCGGGCTGTGCCTACATCGCGATGGAGTACTTCCCGCTCGGCGACTTGCGCTCGCACATGCGCAAGGCGATCGATCCCGCCATCGCGCTTTACTACGTCCGGCAGATCGCCGCAGGACTGGAATCGATCCACCGGATCGGTATCGTGCACCGCGACCTGAAACCGCACAACGTGATGCTGCGCCAGGACGGCATCCTGGCGATCGCCGACTTCGGCATTGCCAAGCAGGTGTCGATGAAGCTCACCGACACGGGCGCCGGCGAGATCATCGGCACGCCCTACTACATCAGTCCGGAGCAGGCGCTCGGGCACCCGGTCGACGCGCGTGCCGACCTCTACAGCCTCGGAGTGATGGCCTACGAGATGCTCACGGGGCAACGCCCTTACCAGGCGCCAAGCGCGCAGGAACTGCTCGACCTGCACCTGCACGCGCCCCTGCCCGCGCTGCCGGCCCACCTGCGTCACCTGCAGCCCGTGCTCGATCGCATGATGGCCAAGGACCCCCAGCAGCGCTATGCCTCGGCAACCGAACTGCTCGAGGTGTTGATGGGGATCGGCGCATGAGGCGCCCGGTCGCTCCGAAGCCTCATAGCACCGCAGCCCGCAGGGCGGAGGTTATCCAATGAGCCGCCCGGCCGCTCCGAAGGCTCATAGCACCGCAGCCCGCAGGGCGAAGGTTATCCAATGAGTGCCGCACGCTATCGCATCGAAAAGCTGCTGGGACAGGGCCGGCACGCGAGCCTGTGGCGCGCCATGGACGTCGACCGGCGCGAGCGGGTCGCGCTCAAGGTCGCGTCGCGCGGATGCCTGCGGCGCGAGTTCGACACCTTGCAGGAGAACCAGGACGGCCACGCCGTGAAGGCGCACGACTGCGGCGTGCTGCCCGACGGCCGTCCCTACCTGGCGATGGAATACGTCGACCACGGCGACCTGGCGCATGCGCCCCTGCCCGAAGGCGGGGCCGCACGCGCGCTGAACGATGCGGCGCTGGCGCTGGCCGGCGTGCACCGCCGCGGCTGGGTGCACCGTGACATCAAGCCCGCGCACCTGCTGCTGCGCGCGAACGGCCAGGTCGTGTTGTGCGATTTCGGCAGCGCCTGCCGCGCGGGAGCGCGCGAGGACCGCGCGGCGCCCAGCCTCGTCGGCACACCGCGCTATGCCGCGCCCGAACAGATGGAAGGCGCCGCCGCGTCGACCGCCGCCGACGTGTACAGCCTCGGCATCTGCGCATTCGAACTACTGGCGGGGAAACCGCCGTTCCGGGGAGAAACCTTGACCGAACTGTTCAGCCAGCACCTGCGAGCGCCCGTGCCGCGCCTGCCGCCCGGCGCCGCGCACTGGCAATCGTTGGTCGACGCGATGCTCGCGAAACATCCCGCGAGCCGGCCGGCCGACGGCGACGCCGTGCTCGCGGTCCTGCGGGAGAACCATTCTTGAGCCTCGATGACCAGTATCTCGTGGACGTGATCGGCTTCAACGAAGTCGAGCGCTCCATGCTCTCCAGCATCTTCGCGCTTGCGGCGCGGCGCGACCCGGGCTTCGGCCAGTACGAGCCGGGCGCGGCCGGCCGCACCCCCGACCTTTATCTGGTCGACGCCGACGACCCGGGCGCCGTCAGCGAGTTCCGCGCGCTGCACAAGCGCGCGCCGCTGCCGGCGGTGCTCGTCGGCACCAGCACGCACGGCACCTCGCACACCCTGTTGCCGCGTCCCCTGCAATGGGCCAGGCTGCTGCAGGCACTGGAAGACGCCTTGCCGGCCGGCGGCCAGGCATCGCCGGACGAGCTCGCGCTCTCGCGTCCCGGCAGCGGGCCCGATCCGCGCCGCACGCTCTCGAGCACGGACTCGCTCAGCCGCTCGATCCCGCGGCCGAACGCGCCACGTGCTGCGCCGCCGGCGCCGGCCCAGGCGAAGCGCCTGGTCACCGACAGCGTGCTCGTCGTCGACGACAACGCCACCGTGCGCGCATTCATGCAGGCCAAGCTCGAGCCGTACGGCTTCGACGTCGACTTCGCCGAGTCCGGCGAGGAGGCCATCGGCCTGTCGGGCAACAGCGAGTACACCTGCGTGTTCCTCGACGTGGTGCTGCCCGGCATCGACGGCTACCAGGTCTGCAAGCTGATCAAGTCGAACAAGCAGGCGATCAAGAAGACCGCCGTCGTGATGCTCACCAGCCGCTCGTCGCCGTTCGACAAGCTGCGCGGCTCGATCGCCGGCTGCGACGAATACCTCACCAAGCCGCTCGACGAGGATCGGCTGCTTGAAGTCATCGCCAAGTTCCTGCCCGGCAGCCGCAAGCGTGCCGAGCGGGCCGAGGGCCGCTAATAGGAGGAGGCCGACATGAGCAAGTCGATCCTGGTGGTGGACGATACGCGCTCGATGCGCAAGATGGTGGCGGCCGTGCTGGCGGGCGCGGGCTACGAGGTCGCCGAGGCCGCCGACGGCGTCGATGCGCTGGAGCTCGCCCGGGGCCGCCGCTTCGACCTGGTGGTGACGGACCACAACATGCCGCGCATGGACGGCGTGACGCTGGTGCGCGAACTGCGGGCCATCGCCGACTACGACCCGGTTGCGCTGATCGTGCTGTCCACCGAAGTCGACCCGGCCGTCAAGCAGCGTGGCCGCGAGGCGGGGGCGACGGGCTGGATGGCCAAGCCCTTCGACCCGCAGCGCATGCTCGACATCGTGGCGAAGTTCATCTGAAGGGCCCCATGCTACAGGCCGGCGCACTCGCAGACCCGAAAGCCTACCGGGAGATCTTTTTTGAGGAGACGCAGGATCATTTGGCGGATGTCGAAGCCATCCTGCTCAGGCTCGAGCCGCAAGCGCCCTGCCTGCCCGAGCTGAACGCGATCTTCCGCGCGATCCATTCGATCAAGGGCAGCGCGTCGATGCTCGATTGCGTCGACATCGCCCAGATGGCGCACCTGCAGGAGAACCTGCTGGACTTGCTGCGCAAGCAGGAGCGGCTGCTCGAAGCCGGAGACATCCAGGCCATGCTGAAGTCCGGGGACGTGATGCGCGCGCAGGCCCTCAGGCACCGTGGCGACATCGAGCATGCGCCCGACAGCGGCTCGGCCCAGGCCCTGCTGCGCGAGCAGCTGGACCGGCCGCGCGCCGACGCGGTGGACGGCGCGGCGGGGCCGGTCCGCCGCCGTTTCTCCGTGCGGCTGGGTCCGCTTGAACAGGCCATCGACGCCGCCGACCTGGACATGACGCTCGCCGGCCTGGGCGAGATGGGGCAGCTCGCCACGCCGGCGATCGAGAACTGCGAGGGCGGCAGCATCGCATTCGAGGTGGAGCTCGAGGGTACGGCCGACGACCTGCGCAGCGTGCTGGCGCTGATCGTCGCGCCCGAACTGGTCTGGGTCGAGAAGATCGAGGCTTCTCCGGCCCTCGCCCCGCGCCATTCATACCGGGACGGCGAGCACGACGAATTTTTCGTCGACCCCGATGAGTTCCGGCGCAAGCGCGCCGAGCTGCTGCAGGACGAAGGCGAGGACGACGCAGCCGGCCCATCGGTGATGGCGGCCGACCTCATGCAGGCATTCTTCGACGAAGTGGACGTGCCCATCGCCTCGCGCGAGACCGGCCACATCCGCGTCGCGACCGAGAAGATCGACCAGCTCGTGAACCTGGTGGGCGAGCTCGTCATCACCGAGGCAATGCTCGCACGCAGCGTGACGGAAAGCGGCCTGGCCGACCTCGCGCGCCACACGCGCAATCTGCAGGAAGCCGTGCTGGCGATCCGCATGCTGCCGATCTCGCACGCGTTCTCGCGCTTTCCCCGCCTGGTGCACGAGCTGTCGGGCCGCCTGGGCAAGGAGGTCGATCTGAAATTCGAGGGCGAGTCGACCGAGCTGGACCGCGGCCTCATCGAGAAGATCAGCGACCCGCTGACGCACCTGGTGCGAAACGCCGTCGACCACGGTCTGGAAGCGCCGGACATCCGGACCGCCGAAGGCAAGTCCGCGACCGGGACCCTGCTGCTCGCCGCCCGGCAGCGTGGCGGCAACATCGTGATCGAAGTCAGTGACGACGGCCGCGGCCTGGACCGCGAGCGCATCCTGCAGCAGGCGCGGCGGTGCGGCATCGCGATCGCGCCCGATGCGCCTGACCAGGAGGTGTGGGAGCTCGTCTTCGCCCCGGGCTTCTCGACCGCCGAATCCGTCACCGAACTGTCCGGCCGCGGCGTCGGCATGGACGTGGTCAGGCGCAACATCAAGGCGCTGGGCGGCACGATCGACCTGAGGTCGCAGGCCGGCGAGGGCACGGCGGTCACCGTGAGCGTGCCACTCACGCTCGCCATCATCGAGGCGATGATCGTCGCGATCGGCGGCGCGGTCTATGTGCTGCCGATCGCGGCCGTGATCGAGACGCTGAGCGTGGAGCCGGGCGACATCCACACCTTGCCGGGCCAGGGCGACACGCTGCGCGTTCGTGAATCGTACCTGCCGGTCATCCACCTCGCGCGCATCTTCCCGCCGCCCCATCCCCGGAGCCAAGCGGGCGGCATCGCCATCATCGTCGACGCCGACGGCCGCCAGGCCGCGCTCGTGGTCGACGATGTGGTCGGCCAGCAGCAGGTGGTCGTGAAGAGCCTCGAGGCGAATTTCCGAAAGGTGCCGGGCCTGTCCGGCGCCACCGTGATGGGCGACGGTTCGGTCGCACTCATCCTGGACGTGGCGCACATCGTGCGCATGTGAATGGAGACTGGAATGCAAGCTGCCATGCCATCCCTCAGCGCGCGCCACGCGCGCGAGGTCGTGGTTCCCAAGAAGGAGTTCCTCACCTTCCGGCTCGGCACCGAGAGTTACGGCATCGACATCCTGAAGGTGCAGGAGATCCGCGGCTTTGAACAGCCGACGATCATCGCCAACGCCCCACCCTTCATCAAGGGCGTGATCAACCTGCGCGGCGTGATCGTGCCGATCCTCGACCTGCGCGTGAAGTTCGGCCTGCCCGCGGTCAAGTACGACGAGTTCACGGTCGTGATCATCCTCAACGTGGCCTCGCGCGTGGTGGGCGTGGTCGTCGACTCGGTCTCCGACGTGCTCCTGCTGACCCCTGAATCGATCCGGCCCACCCCGGAATTCGCCTCGGCCACCTTCGACACCAAGTACATCACCGGCCTCACCGACGTCGAAGATGGCTTGTTGATCATGCTGGACATCGAAAAACTCATGACCTCCGCCGACATGGCGCTGGTCGACGCCGCGGTGTGAGGAGCTTTGCCATGTTGAAACGGACCTCTGCCGAAATCGTCCTGCGGCTCATTTTCGTGACCTTCCTCGCCGGCTCGCTGCTGATGGCCTGGATGGGTTTCGGTGCCATGCAGGAGGCCCACGAGGCCGCGCTGGCGGCGCTGCGCGCCGGGCCCCCGGATCTTACGCAGCAATACGCCGCCGCGGCGGAAGCGCGCGAATTCAGGCTGCTGTGGCTCTTGGGCGCCATGCTGGCCATCGGCGTCGGCATGGTCTTCTTCTTCCGGTGGTGGATCACGACGGTCAATTCGGCGCCGCTGCGGACTGCCCTGCGGCTGGTGCGCCGGGTGGCGGACGGCGACCTCACCGCGTCCACCGAGGGCGAGGACTTCCGTCATGTGCAGCGCTTCGCCGAAGCACTCGACCAGATGACGGCGGGCCTGCGCAAGCTCGCGATCGAAGTCGCGCACAGCGCGAACACCGTCGCCAACACGAGCACCCAGATCGCGCATGGCAACCTCGACCTGTCGCAGCGCACCGAGGAGCAGGCCAGCACGCTCGAAGAGACCGCGAGTTCGATGGAGGAACTCACCTCCACCGTGGCGCAGAACGCGGAGAACGCGCGGCAGGCCAGCGACCTTGCCGTCGAGGCGTCCGAAGTCGCGCGCCGGGGCGGCCACGCGGTCAGCCAGGTGGTCTCCACGATGAACGGCATCGCCGACTCCTCGCGCAAGATCGGCGACATCATCGGCGTGATCGACAGCATCGCGTTCCAGACTAACATCCTCGCGCTCAACGCGGCCGTGGAGGCCGCGCGCGCCGGCGAACAGGGCCGCGGCTTCGCGGTGGTGGCCTCCGAGGTTCGCACCCTCGCGCAACGCAGCGCCACCGCGGCCAAGGAGATCAAGTCGCTGATCGGCGACTCCGTCGGCCGGGTCGAGGCCGGCACCCGGCAGGTCGACGCGGCCGGCAAGACGATGGACGAGATCGTCAGCTCGGTGAACAAGGTCAGCATCCTGATCGCCGAGATCGCCGCCGCCAGCCGCGAGCAAAGCGCCGGCATCGGCCAGGTCAACAGCGCCGTCGCCCAGATGGAGCAGGTGGTGCAGCAGAACGCCTCGCTGGTGGAGGAAGCCAGCGCCGCGACGGAATCGATGAAGGAGCAGGCGGCGGTGCTGCTGCAGGCGGTCGGGCGTTTCCGCGTCGGCGACGAAGCGCCCGGCCGGCGCGCGGAGCCGACGCCCATCACGCCGATCGCGCCGGTCAAGGTGAAGCCCGCCGGCGGCGCCACGCTGCAACCGGCCCCGCCCGCGAGCCTCAACGGCGCGCGACCGGCCCTCGCCTCCTCGGGGCAGTGGGAAGAGTTCTAGGCAAGGACATCGGGGAACAGGCAGAACATGGCCAGGATCTCGGTCATCACCAAGCTCAACGCCTGGCTGGCATTGCTCGTCGGCATGGTGGCGTCGATGGCGGGCATCGCACTGTACGTGCAGGATCCGTCGGGCGACCGGCAGATGCTGGCCATCACGCTGGGCGCACTCGTGCTGTTCACGGTCGTGGCGGGCGTCGGGCTGCGCCTGTCGGTCCGCGAGGGCATCCTGCGCTCCATTCGCGATGCCGCCCAGGTGGTCACGCGCGTGGCCAACGGCGACCTCACGGCGCGGGTCACGGTCAGCGCCCACGGTGAGACGCAGCGGCTGCTCGAGGGGCTGGAGAAGATGACGCGCGACCTGCAGGCGCTGGTGGGTGGCGTGACGCACGCCGCCGGCACCGTCGCTGCCACCAGCGCGCAGATCGCGCAGGGCAACCTCGACCTCTCGCAGCGTACCGAGGAGCAGGCCAGCACGCTGGAGGAAACCGCCAGTTCGATGGAGGAGCTGACTTCCACGGTCGCACACAACGCGGAGAACGCGGCGCAGGCGAGCCAGCTCGCCGTCGAGGCATCCGATGTGGCGCGGCGCGGCGGCCAGGTCGTCGGCCAGGTGGTCTCGACGATGAACGGCATCTCCGATTCGTCGCGCAGGATCGGCGACATCATCGGCGTGATCGACGGCATCGCCTTCCAGACCAACATTCTCGCGCTCAATGCCGCCGTGGAAGCGGCCCGTGCCGGTGAGCAGGGCCGCGGCTTCGCCGTGGTGGCTTCGGAGGTGCGCAGCCTCGCCCAGCGCAGTGCTGCCGCCGCGAAGGAGATCAAGGCACTCATCGGCGATTCGGTCGCGCGTGTCGAAGCAGGCACCCGGCAGGTCGACGCGGCCGGCAAGACGATGGACGAGATCGTCAGCTCGGTGAACAAGGTCAGCATCCTGATCGCCGAGATCGCCGCCGCCAGCCGCGAGCAAAGCGCGGGCATTGGCCAGATCAACAGCGCCGTCGCCCAGATGGAGCAGGTGGTGCAGCAGAACGCCTCGCTGGTGGAGGAAGCCAGCGCCGCGACGGAATCGATGAAGGATCAGGCGGCGGTGCTGCTGCAGACGGTCGCTCGCTTTCACGTCGGCGACGAAGCGCCCGCCGGGCGCGCCCCGCCGACGCCCATCACGCCGATTACGCCGGCGCCGGCCCGGACGGGGAGCCGGAGCGGCGCGGGCGGCCAGCGCCCGGCGCTCGGCTCGCCCGGCCAGTGGGAAGAGTTCTAGTGGCCCGTGTCATGGCAACGCCCGAGGTCGAAGCACCGGCGCAGCTCAACCCATCCGAATTCGACCTCGCCTGCAGCCTGATCGCGCAGTACGCGGGCATCAAGCTCGGCCCGCACAAGCGCTACATGGTCTACAACCGCCTCGTGCGCCGGCTGCGTGCGCACGCCATGCGCGATTTCGGCCAGTACCTGCAGCTCGTGCAGACCGACGTCATGGGCGAGCGCGAGGCCTTCGTCAACGCGCTCACCACCAATCTCACCGCATTCTTCCGCGAGCCGCACCACTTCGATTTGCTGGCCGAGCGCGCAAAGCTGCACCAGCACAACCAGCGCCGGCCGATGCGCATCTGGTCCTGCGCCTGCTCCACCGGCGAGGAACCGTGGTCGATCGCGATGACGCTGCGCGAGGCGGGCTGCGACGCCCAGGTGGTAGCCAGCGACATCGACACCGACGCGCTCGAGAAGGCCGCATCGGGTGTCTATGCCGCCGACCGCATCGCCGACCTGCCGGCGTCCAGGCTGCGCGGGCACTTCCTGCGCGGTACCGGCGCGAACGATGGCCGGGTGATGGTTCGCCCCGAACTGCGCAGCATGGTGAAGTTCGGGCAGCTGAACCTGCAGTCGCCCCGGTGGCCGGCCATGGAGGCTTTCGATGCGGTCTTTTGCCGTAACGTGACGATCTACTTCGACCGGGAGGCGCAGAAGAAGCTGCTCGAGCGCCTGGCGCAGGTGCTGCGCCCGGGCGGCGTGCTGGTGGTGGGTCACGCCGAGAGCTTTCCCGCGACCCACCGTTCGTTCCGCGGCTGCGGCCGCACGGCGTACGAGTACCTGCCGGCCTGAAGGCGCGCGCGCATGGAACACCTGCACCCCACGCGCTATTTCGATCGCGAGCTGCGCGTCCACTCGGTCAAGATCCTGCCCGGGCAGTACTACGCGGCGGCCGGCGACGGCTCCATCTCCACGCTGCTGGGCTCCTGCGTCTCGACCTGCCTGTGGGACCCGCTGCTGAAGATCGGCGGCATGAACCATTTCATGCTGCCCGGCGAGTCGTCGCCGGCTGCATCGCCCTGGGCGGTGTCGGCGCGCTTTGGCGTGTACGCGATGGAGGTGCTGATCAACGAAATGATTCACCTCGGAGCCGACCGGCGCCGCCTCGTGGCCAAGGTGTTTGGCGGGGCCCAGGTGCTGCAGGGCTTCGACAAGCTCGACGTGGGCGCGATGAACGTGCGCTTCGTGCTGGACTTCCTGCGCGAAGAGGCGATCCCGATCGCGGGGCAGGACCTGCTGGGCTCCTCGCCGCGCAAGCTGCACTTCTTCCCGGCCAACGGGAAGGCGCAAGTCAAACGCCTGCACCTGCAGCCCACCGATGCGGCGCTGCAGCAGGAGCGCGAGTACTTCGACGGGCTCTCGCATGCGGGCGGCGGCGAAGTCGAACTGTTCGAGGCGCCGCGATGATCCGCGTCCTGGTCGTCGACGATTCCGCCGTGATGCGCGCATTCCTCGCCAGCGTGATCGAGGCGCAGCCGGACATGGAAGTCGCGGGTGTCGTGTCGGATCCGGTGCTCGCCGTCGACCGCATCCGACGCCACGCGCCCGACGTGATCACGCTCGACGTCGAGATGCCGCGCATGAACGGCCTGGATTTCCTGCGCAACCTGATGGCCGTGCGACCCCTGCCCGTGGTGATGATCTCGTCGCTCACGCGCGATGGTGCCGAGACGACGATGCGTGCGCTCGAGCTCGGCGCGGTGGACTTCGTTGCGAAACCCGCCTCGCCCTCCGAGTTCGAAAGCGTGGGGCCGATCATCGCGGAGAAGATCCGCACCGCGGCGCAGGCACAGGTCGCGCGACGGCACCGGCCGGCCGCCCAGCCGCACGCGCCCCGGGCCAAGACTTTCGGCGCCGTGGCCGGCACGCTCGGCACGATCATCGGCATCGGCGCCTCCACGGGCGGTGTCGAAGCGCTGCGCGGGATCTTGCCGCAGCTGCCGGCTGACATCGCACCCGTCCTGATCGCGCAGCACATGCTGCCCGGCTTCACACCGGCGTTCGCCCGGCGGCTGGACTCGCTGTGCGAGATCGCCGTGAAGGAGGCCGAAGAAGGCGAGGTGCCGCTGGCCGGCGTCGCCTACATAGCGCCGGGCGGTCGCCACCTGATGCTGGCACGGCGCGCGTCGACCTATGTGCTGCGGCTTTCGGACGAACCCCCGGTGAATCGACATCGCCCGTCGGTCGACACCCTGTTCCGCTCGATGGCCGCGGCTGCGGGGGATGACGCGATCGGCGTGCTGCTCACCGGCATGGGCGAAGACGGCGCGCAGGGCCTGCTGGCGCTGCGGCGCGCGCGCGCAGCAACCATCGCGCAGGACGAAACCACCTGCGTCGTGTTCGGCATGCCGCGGCAGGCGATTGAACTCGGCGGGGCGGGCGAAGTGCTGCGCCTGCCCGACATTGCACCACGCCTGCGGCTGCTCGCCCGGGCCACCACACGAAATTCGCGCTTCAGCGAGATCTAGAAGAGGAGTCCACCATGTTCCAGAAAACCACCATCGCGCAGCGCCTGCTCCTCGGCTTCGGGGCAGTGGTCGGCCTGCTCGTCGCCATCGTGGCGGTGGGGCTCGCCTACCTCAACTCGCTCACGCGCCAGGTCGACGTGCTGGCAAACGACCGCATCCCGCAAGTGATTGCGGCAGGCCGCCTGGAGGCCTCCGTGCTGCGCGCGTCACGTGGCCTGCAAACCGTGTTCGAGCTGACCGAAGCGACCGAGCAGCAGGGACAGCTGGCGGCGCTGAAGGCCGCGCGCGAGGAGCAGGCGAACCTCGCCGCACAGATGCGACGGTTGGCGGCCACGGACCAGTCCCGGGCGCTGCTCGCCCAGATCGACCAGGCCCGCAAGGCCTGGGTGAAAACGGAATCGGAAATCATCGCGCAGCTTGAATCGGGCCAGACTCACGAAGCCAAGGTCTTGCTGCTCACGAAGGCGCGCACCGTCCAGGGCGAGTACCAGACCGCGATCACGAAGCTGTCCGCCTTCTATGGCGACGAGGCGCACCAGCTCGCCCAGGAGTCCACCACGGCCTACCGGCGCAGCATCGGGGCCTTCGTCGTCGCGGCGCTGCTGTGCATCGCCGCGGCCATTGGGGTCGCGCTGCTGATCTCGCGCAGCATCCGCGCCCAGCTGGGCGGCGAGCCGGACTTCGTGCGTTCGATGGTCAAGCGGGTGGCGGATGGCGATCTCACGGTCAAGGTGCAGCTCGGGGCCGGCGACCAGCACAGCCTGATGGCCGCGATGCGCGAGATGGTCACGAGCCTGCGCGCCATCGCCGGCGAAACCGCGCGCGGGGCGCAGGCGGTGGCCGACACCAGCGCGCAGATCGCGCAGGGCAACCTCGACCTGTCGCAGCGTACCGAGGAGCAAGCCAGCACGCTGGAAGAAACGGCGTCGTCGATGGAGGAGCTGACCGTGGCCGTGCAACACAATGCACAGAACGCCAAGCAGGCCAGCGCGCTCGCCTCGGAGGCCTCGGAAACCGCACGCAAGGGCGGCCTGGCGGTCGACGACGTGGTGAGCACGATGGACGAGATCCTCGATTCGTCCAAGAAGATCGGCGACATCATCGGCGTGATCGACAGCATCGCCTTCCAGACCAACATCCTGGCGCTGAACGCGGCTGTCGAAGCCGCGCGCGCGGGCGAACAGGGCCGCGGTTTCGCCGTGGTGGCCACCGAAGTGCGCAATCTCGCGCACCGCAGCGCCGCCGCCGCCAAGGAGATCAAGGCGCTGATCGCCGACTCGACCAACAAGGTGCAGGCGGGTTCCAGCCGCGTCGATGCCGCGGGCCACACCATGACCGGCGTCGTGCTCTCGGTGAAGAAGGTGACCGACCTGATCGCCGAGATCGCGGCGCAGAACCAGGAGCAAAGCCTGAAGATCGCGCAGGTGGGCACGGCCGTGCGGCAGATGGATACCGTCGTGCAGCAGAACGCCTCGCTGGTCGAGGAAGCCGCGGCCGCGACCGAGTCCATGAAGGACCAGGCCGGGACGCTGCTGGCGATCGTGTCGCGCTTCCGGCTGGAGGACGCGCCGCGCGCCGAGGCAAGCCCGGCGACGCTGCTGGAGACCGCGAAGGCCGCGGCGGAGCCCGCGCCGATCCGCATGCGTCCGGCCGCCGTGCCCTACGCGCCCGGGTTCAAGAAGGTCGAAGCGCGAGGGTGGAAGGGTTTCTAGCCCGGAGGGCCTAGAGCATCAGCGCGAGGCTGGCCTCGAGGTGCTCTGAAGGCAGGCGCTTGAACCCCGAGCGGGCGAAGCGCTGCAGGCGGCCCACCACGAAAGCGGTGAGCATCGAGGCCCGCACCTGGGCGTCGAAGCTGGGGGTGCCCGAGGCGTCGGCTTCGGCGCCACTGCGCAGACCCTGCTTGAGCGAGGACTCGATCTTGTCGAAGAACAGGTTCATGCGCTGCTGCAGGCGCTCGTTCTCGTAGACCAGCGCGTCGCCGACCATCACCCGGGTCATGCCCGGGTTCTTCTCGGCGAACTGCAGCAGCATCGCCACGGTCTTGGCCGCCTGGGCGTCGCCCGCCGATTCGCGCTCGGCGATCTGGTTGACCAGGCTGAACACGCTCTGCTCGATGAATTCGATCAGGCCCTCGAACATCTGGGCCTTGCTGGCGAAGTGCCGGTACAGCGCGGCTTCGCTGACGTCCAGCCGCGCCGCCAGGGCCGCGGTGGTGACACGCTCGGCCCCAGGCTGCTCCAGCATGGTGGCCAGCGCCTGCAGGATTTGCACCCGGCGCTCGCCCGGCTTGGGGCGCTTGCGAACCGCGGGCGCTTCCTGGACGGCGGGGGAATCAGGGGTGCTGAACGGCGCGTCGGACATGGTGAGGTAGGCCCTATCTGGAAGAGCTGTTCGAGGAATTCTCGCACAGCCCAACCTAGGGTCTTTCCCGCGCACCCCGGCGGGCGCGGGCACTGTCGCGCAGCCGCCTCAGTGGGACCGGATCATGGTGCCGTAGGCCTGGTCTGTGAGGATTTCCAGCAGCATCGCGTGCGGCACGCGCCCGTCGATGATGTGCACCGCGTGCACGCCGCTCTTGGCGGCATCGAGCGCGCCCGCGATCTTGGGCAGCATGCCGCCGGAAATCGTGCCGTCGGCAAAGAGGTCGTCGATCTCGCGCGCGGACAGCTCCGTGAGCAGCTTGCCATTCTTGTCCAGCACGCCGGGGGTGTTGGTCAGGAGCATCAGCTTCTCGGCGCGCAGCACCGTGGCGAGCTTGCCGGCAACCACGTCGGCGTTGATGTTGTAGCTCTCGTTCTGCTCGCCGAAGCCGATCGGGGAGATCACCGGAATGAACTGGTCGTCCTGCAGCGCCTTGACCACCGAGGGGTCGATGCCGACGATGTCGCCCACCTGGCCGACGTCGTGCTCCTTGTTCGGATCCTGGCTGTCCACCATCTTGAGCTTCTGCGCGCGAATGAGCCCGCCGTCGCGGCCGGTCAGCCCCACGGCCTTGCCGCCGGCCTGGTTGATCAGGCCCACGATGTCCTGCTGCACTTCGCCGGCCAACACCCACTCGACCACTTCCATGGTTTCGGCGTCGGTCACGCGCATGCCCTGGATGAACTCGCCTTTCTTGCCCAGGCGATTGAGGGCCTGCTCGATCTGCGGCCCGCCGCCGTGGACCACCACCGGGTTCATGCCGACCAGCTTGAGCAACACCACGTCCTCGGCGAAGTCGGCCTGCAGCTCGGGATCGGTCATGGCGTTGCCGCCGTACTTGATCACGATGGTCTTGCCGTGGAACCGGCGGATGTAGGGCAGGGCCTGCGCGAGGATCTCGGCCTTGTCACGCGGCGCAATCTTGGAGATGTCGGTCATGGCGGGTCGGGTTTTAGCAGCGATTTTGCCGCAAGGCGGCCGGCGCGCCGCCGCGCGGCTGGCTCAGCGCCTGAGCCAGGTCGGCACCTTGAAGCGCACGATGCTCACGTAGGCCCAGACGTAGCAGATCACGAACAGGGCCGTGAACGCCATCAGCACGCGCGTGTTGTTCCAGAACAGCACGGCCGGGGCGACGGTCAGGATGGTGAAGCCCCACAAATAGGGTGAGGTGCGGTTGTTGCGCATCAGCATGCGGCGGGCCTCGTCGTCGATGTCGAAGACGCCGCGCACGATGCGCCGGTAGATCAGCTGGTGGAAGTGCAGCGCGTCCGCCACGCCCGGCGACTGGCCGCGCGCGACCTTGCGGTAGATGGAGAACAGCGTTTCCCACACGGGATAGATCAGCAGCAGCACCGGAAACCAGGGCGACACGGTGGAATAGCGCTGCACCAGTTGCACGCTGGCCACCGCGATGATCACGCCCCACAGGTAGGCCCCGCCGTCGCCGGCGAAGATCAGGCCGCGCGGGTAGTTCCAGAACAGGAAGCCCACGGTGGCGCCGGCCGGCACCAGCACCAGCGCGGCGAGCTGGCGGTCGCCCACCAGCAGGCTCACATAGGCCAGCGCCAGGCAGCACACCAGGGCCACGGTGCCGGCCAGGCCGTTGTAGCCGTCGATCAGGTTGAAGGCATGGGGCAGCCCCGCGACCGCGAAGATCGCGAGCGCGAGCCCCGGCCACGGCGTCGCGGCCCAGGCCGGCTGCAGCGCGGCGATGCCCAGGCTCGGGATCGACAGGCCCAGTAGCCAGGTCGCGGCGACACCGGACAGCACGGTGATCAGCAGCCGCCAGGTCGCCGTGAGCCGGTGGCTCACGTCTTCGGCGACGCCGCCCGCCACCGCGATCAGCGCGACGGCCCACCAGGCCAGGGCGATCCCGCCGGGGAGCTTGATCTGATAGTTGGTGCCGATAAGCCGCTCGGCGCTGACGACCCACGCCCACCCCACGGTGCAGGCCACGATCATGGCGACGCCGCCCAGGCGCGGCACGTGGCCCGCATGGAAACGCTGCGGTACCGACTGGCCGTAGCGCCGACCGCTGGCGGTGCCATACCGCAGCAGCAGGCCGCACACGAACCAGGACACCGCGCTGCACAGGATCAAAAGAATGAGCATCAGCTCGACACAGTCTTTGTTACGGGCACGAATTCTCTCATTACATCGAGATACCTCTCAGGGCGGAGCGGCAACTGTACAGTCGCGCTTCGCGGCACGGATGAGGACGTGCATACGCCTAGAATCAACATATAAAAACACAGCGGGAGTATCGGATGAAGCTCGTACCGGTGGTACTTTCAGGGGGCGCGGGCACGAGGCTGTGGCCGGCCTCGCGTCAGGCCTATCCCAAGCCATTCATGAAACTGGGCGGCCAGGCCTTGCTCGAGCAGGCCGTCGCGCGCGGCCAGGCCTGCGGCACGGATGAGCTGCTGGTCATCACCAACCAAGACCACCTCTTCCTGACGCGCAACCTGCTGGAACAGCTGGCCGATCCTCCCCTCGCCCATTTCCTGCTCGAGCCACAGGGGCGCAATACCGGTCCGGCCATCGCGCTGGCCGCCCTGCACTGCGCGGCCCGCCACGGCCCCGACACGGTCCTCCTCGTGCTGCCGGCCGACCACCTGATCCCCGACACACGCGCCTTCGTGGCCTGCGCGCTCGAAGCGGCGCAACTCGCGCAGCAGGGCCAGCTGGTGGTGTTCGGCATCCACCCCACCACGCCCGAAACCGGGTTCGGCTACATCGAGGTGGAACACGTGGGCCGCGAAAGCCAGCGCGTGCTGCGCTTCGTCGAGAAGCCCGACCTGGCCACCGCGCAGGAATACCTCGCCACCGGCCGCTTCTACTGGAACAGCGGCATGTTCTGCTTCACGGCCCAGACCATGCTGGATGCGCTGGCCGCCCACGCGCCCCATGCGCTGGAGACGGCCAGGCAGGCGCTGCGCGAAGGCGTGACCACCGGCGACGTGACGCGCTTCGACACCCACCTGTTCGGCCTGCAGCCCGACATCAGCGTCGACTACGCGGTGATGGAACACGCCTCCAACGTGTCCGTGGTGCCGGCGCGTTTCGGCTGGAGCGACGTCGGGTCCTGGCCCGCCGTGGCCCAGGCGCACACCCCTGACGCCAGCGGCAACACCTTCATCGCCGAGGTGGTCGACGTGGACACCCAGGACACGCACGTGCAGGTGGAAAGCCACGGGCCCAAGATCGTGGCCACCGTGGGCGTCAGGGATCTCGTGATCGTCGACACGCCCGATGCCCTGCTGGTAGCGAACAAGCACTCGGCGCAGAAGATCAAGTCGGTGGTTGATGCGCTCAAGGAGCGCGGCCACGAATGTACGCAGTTGCCCGCGACCGTCCACCGGCCCTGGGGCACGTATGCCACGATCAAGGAAGAAGCGGGCTACAAGGTCAAGCGCATCACGGTCAGACCCGGCGCCTCGCTGTCCCTGCAGTACCACCATCACCGCGCCGAGCACTGGGTGGTGGTCAAGGGCGTCGCGCTGGTGCAGGTCGGCGAGCGCGAAGTGCGCACGGAAGCCGGCCAGTACCGCTACATCCCCCTGAAGGAAAAGCACAGGCTGTCCAACATCGGCACCGAGGAACTGGTGGTGGTCGAGGTCCAGTGCGGCGACTACCTCGGTGAGGACGACATCGTTCGCCTGGCGGACACCTATGGGCGTGCATGATGACTCTGGTGAGAGCGCTATGGGCCTACCGCGGCTTCATACTGGGTAGCGTCAAACGCGAATTCCAGTCCCGCTACCAGAACTCGGTGCTGGGCGCCGCATGGACGGTGCTCAACCCGCTGGCGATGATCGTCGTGTATACGGTGATCTTCTCGCAGGTGATGCAGGCACGGCTGCCGGGCGCCACCGGCGGCTTCGCCTACAGCATCTACCTGTGCGCGGGTGTGCTGACCTGGCAGCTGTTCTCTGAAATCACGACCCGCGCCCAGGGCGTGTTCATCGAGAACGCCGGCCTGCTCAAGAAGCTGAATTTCCCGCGCATCAGCCTGCCGGTCACGGTGGTCACCAATGCGCTGCTGAACTTCGCGATCGTCTTTTCGCTGCTCACCCTGTTCCTGCTGCTCACCGGCAACTTCCCCGGCTGGCCCTTCCTGGCCCTGGTGCCGGTGATCGGCATCCTGGCGATGTTCGCCATCGGCCTCGGCATCACGCTGGGCATCCTGAATGTCTTCTTCCGCGACGTCGGCCAGGTGTTCGGCATCTTCCTGCAGTTCTGGTTTTGGCTGACGCCCATCGTCTACCCGCGCAGCATCCTGCCTGCCCGCGTCGTTGACTGGCTCTGGATCAATCCCATGGCGCCGCTGATCGGCGCGGCGCAGGACGTGCTCGTGCATGCGCAGTGGCCGCATTGGCTCTCGCTGCTGCCGCCGCTGGTGGTGGCCATGCTGCTGTGCGCGCTGGGCTGGCGCCTGTTCCGGCGCCACTCGGCCGAGCTGGTGGACGAACTCTGATGGGAACGATCACCGTCGAAGGCCTGGGCAAGGCCTACAAGCACTACCCCTCGCGCCGGGCCCGCCTGGCTGAGTGGCTGATTCCGCTGGCCGGCAAGCGCCACGACCTGCGCTGGGTCCTGCGTGACGTCAGCTTCCGGGTCGACGCTGGCCGCGCGCTGGGCATCATCGGCGTCAACGGCGCCGGCAAGAGCACGCTGCTCAAGATGATCACCGGCACCACGAACCCCACCACCGGCAGCGTGCGGATGACGGGCCGGGTCGCGGCGCTGCTCGAACTGGGGCTGGGGTTCCACCCCGACTTCACCGGCCGGCAGAACGCGATCATGGCGTCGCAGCTGCTGGGGCTGTCGGCGCAGGACATCGAGCGCCTGATGCCCGGGATCGAGGCCTTCGCCGAGATCGGCGAGTACATCGACGAGCCCCTGCGCGTGTACTCCAGCGGCATGCAGATGCGCCTGGCGTTCAGCGTGGCCACCGCCGTGCGTCCCGACGTGCTGATCGTCGACGAAGCGCTGTCGGTGGGCGACACCTATTTCCAGCACAAGAGCATGGACCGCATCCGCAGCTTCCGGGAGCAGGGCACGACGCTGCTGCTGGTGTCGCACGACAAGGGTGCAATCCAGTCGATCTGCGACGAAGCCATCCTGCTCAATGAGGGTCGCCTGGCAATGCAGGGCGAGCCCGAAGCGGTGATGGACTACTACAACGCTCTCATCGCCGAAAAGGAAAAACGCACCGTGCGGCAGCACACGGCGCAGGACGGCCGCATCCAGACCATATCTGGCACCGGTGAAGCCACGCTGGGCCACGTCCGCCTGCTCGACGAGCACGGCGAGCCGGCGGAGACCCTGCGGGTCGGCGCACGCGTCACGCTGGAAGTCCAGGTGCAGGTCAACACGCCGATTGACAGTCTGGTCGTCGGCTACATGATCAAGGACCGGTTCGGGCAGCCGGTGTTCGGCACCAACACGCATCACCTCGAGCGCAGCGCAGGCCCCCTGCACGCCGGCGACCGGGTCACCCTGCGATTCGGATTCGTCGCCAACCTTGGCGAGGGCAGCTATTCAATGGCAGTGGCTGCGCATGACGCTGAGACGCACATGACGAAGAATTACGAGTGGCGGGACCTGGCGGTGGTGTTCAAGGTTCTCAATTTCTCAGTGCCGCGCTTTGTCGGGACGTCCTACCTGCCCACGATAGTGAGCGTCGAGATCAACGAGCATGAGGAAGCACTGCGGGAATGAGCCAGGATTTCTACCGCGCCTTTGAGGACCGCCACCGCGGCTCGCGGGATCTCATCAGGGATCGCCAGCGGGTCTACCTGTCCTTCCTGCGTCCACTGGCGCAATTGGGCATGCCGCCGCAAGCCGTAGACCTCGGCTGCGGACGCGGCGAGTGGCTCGAACTGCTGCGTGGCGAGGGCTGGCGAGCCAGTGGCGTAGACCTCGACGAAGGGATGCTGGCAGCCTGCCATGAACTCGGACTCGACGTGCGAAGCGGCGACGTGCTGCAGCACCTTCAAAGTCTCGCAACGGCCAGCCTGTCGGTTGTTTCGGCTCTGCACGTCGCCGAGCACATGCCATTTCGAGATTTGCAGTTGCTGGTGAGTGAAGCGCTGCGTGTCCTGCGCCCTGGCGGCTTGTTAATCCTGGAGACTCCGAACCCAGAAAATCTCGTCGTCGGCTCCTCGGGCTTCTACATGGACCCGACCCATGCCCGGCCGCTGCCGCCGCCGCTATTGGCCTTCCTCGCGGAATTCAGCGGCTTCGGCCGGGTCGCAACCCTGCGGCTTCATGAAGCCCTGGCCCCCCCCGGAAGGCCGGTTGAACTGATCCATGTGCTCGCGGGCGTGAGTCCCGACTACGCCATCGTGGCCCAAAAGGGTGAACTCAATGGCAATGCCGACGACCAAGCGAGGGCCGCACTGGACGCAGCCTTTGCGCAGGCATGCGGATCGAGCCTCATCGAGGCGGCCGCGCGCTACGACCAGCAATGGTCAGCCCGGCTGCGCGAGATGCATGTCATCGGCGAAATGGCGCGCGAGTCCAGCATCTTGCTGACACGCGGCCAGCAGGCATTGAAGGAGCGGCTGGACGCCATAGAACGGGCGAATGCGATTGGCGCAGGGTTGGAGCGCGGCGCTGTCAACCACGTGTTCGCGCTCAACGACCAGATCTCCGCCCTGAATCGCCAGGTGGAGGCGATGCGCCGGAGTACCTCGTGGCGACTGACCGCGCCGCTACGCTGGGCCGGTGCGCTGCCCCGCGCGCTGCGTCAACGCGGTGTGAAGGGGACGGCCCGTGGCGCGCTGCGCCATGTTGCAATGGCGTCTGCCCGCACCGCAGCACGAATCCTGCGCGATCGTCCCAAGGCCCGCGCGGCGATCATGCGCGCGGCCAAAAGATTGGGACTGGAGCGGTATCTCCAGCGCATGCGATCGACCCCGCCGGCTCCCGTGATCATCCAGGAATCGAACCGGATGACCGCAAGCGCACACCGTGTGCATCAAAATCTGAGGTTCTCCCTGACCAGACGCTTGGAGAAAAAGGAAGAACTCGTTGCGGATCGTCATTGACCTGGAAGCGGCGCAGTCGCCGCATTCGCGCAACCGCGGCATCGGCCGCTATTCGATGGCGCTGGCCAAGGCGATGCTGCGCCATGGCGGCAAGCACGAGTTCATCGTGGCGCTCAACGGCATGTATGCCGACACAGTCGTGCCGGTGCGCGAGGCGCTGGCCGGACTGCTGCCTGCCCGCAACATTGTCAGCTGGCAGGCGACGCAGCCACCGCTGGTCGCGCACAACGCCGGGGAGCGGCGCGCGTTCGAAGTCGTGCGTGAAGCGTTCCTCGCCAGCCTGAAGGCCGATGTGGTGCACGTCGCCAGCCTGTTCGAGAGCGGGCCCCACTCGTTCACCAGCATTGGCCTCGGCGAAGCGCCGCACCGCACCGCGGTCACCCTGTACGACCTGATCCCGCACGTCTACTCCGACATCTATCTCTGGCACGAGCAGGCCGCCCGAGAATACAGCGAGAAGATCCAGCACCTCAAGCGCGCCGACCTCTGGCTGGCGATCTCGGAAGCCTCGCGGCGCGAAGGCATCGAGCGCCTGGACCTGCCGGGTGAGCGGGTGGTCAATATCTCGTCAGCGGCCGACGAGCATTTCACGCCGGCCGCCGTGAGCGCGGAGGCCGAGGTGGGTCTGCGGGTGCGCTACGGCCTGTGGCGCCCTTTCGTGATGTACACCGGCGGCATCGATCACCGCAAGAACATCGAAGGTTTGATCGAAGCGTGGGCGCAGCTGCCGCACGAGCTGCGGTCGCGCCACCAGCTGGCCATCGTGTGCTCGGTGCAGCCCGCCGAGCGCGAGCGCCTGGAGCAGCTTGCAGCCGCATCCGGCCTCGCTAACGGCGAACTGGTGCTCACAGGCTTCGTGTCGGAGCAGGACCTGCTGGACCTGTACCGGACTTGCAAGCTGTTCGTCTTTCCGTCGCTGCACGAGGGCTTCGGGCTGCCTGCGCTGGAGGCGATGCGTTGCGGCGCGCCCGTGATCGGCGCCGACAACAGCAGTATTCCCGAAGTAATCGGCCGCGCCGACGCGCTGTTCAATGCCCGCTCCCGCGCATCGATCACTGCCAAGCTCCAGCAGTGCCTGGTGGACGAGCCGTTCCGGCTCGAGCTGGCGCGCAATGGCCCCGAGCAAGCGCAGCAGTTCAGCTGGGACACCAGCGCCAAGACCGCGCTGGCCGCGATCGAGACGTTGGGGCCGCCGGCCCGCCGCGCCGCGCCTGCGAGCCCGCGGCGCAAGCGCCTGGCCTACGTGTCGCCCCTGCCGCCATCGCGTAGCGGCATTGCCGACTACAGCGCGGAACTGCTGCCGGCGCTGGCGGCGCACTACGACATCGACGCCATCGTCGAGCAGCCGGAGCAACTCGAAGCCCTGCCGCCGGGGTCAGTCCGGAGCAAGCGCAGCGCCGAATGGTTCATGGAGCACGGCGACGAGTACGACCGCATCCTGTACCACTTCGGCAACTCCGAGTTCCACGTCCACATGGTGCCCCTGCTCGAACGCTACCCGGGAACGGTGGTGCTCCACGATTTCTTTCTCAGCGGGATGCAAAGCTACCGCGAGCTGGTGATCGCCAAGGAGCCGAATTGGTCGCAGGCCCTGTACGCCTCGCACGGCTGGCCGGCGCTGCTGCGGCGCGCGTGCGGCGCGGACATCCACAACGTGATCCATGAGTTCCCGGCCAATTTCGAGGTGCTGCGCGGCGCCCAGGGCGTGATCGTCCACTCGCCGTTCTCCCGACAGCTGGCCGGCGAGTGGTACGGGCCCGGCGCAGCCGACGGCTGGTCCCTCATCCCGCACCTGCGCGTGGCCCTGCCGGTACGGCGCGAGGAGGCGCGGGCGCAGCTCGGGCTGGAGGCGGACGACTTCCTGGTCTGCTCCTTCGGCATCCTGGCGGAGACCAAGATGAACCACCGGCTGCTGGCCGCGTGGCAGCGTTCGAGCCTGGCGCGTGACCCGCGCTGCCGCCTCGTGTTCGTCGGCGAGAACCATCCCGGCGACTACGGGCGCGAACTGCTGCGAAGCATCGAGGCCGGGCCGGGCCGCGTCAGCATCACCGGCTGGGCCAGCCCGGAGGACTTCCGCCGCTACCTGAATGCCTCGGACCTCGCGGTGCAACTGCGCACCCTCTCGCGCGGCGAGACCTCAGGCACCGTGCTCGACGCAATGAACCATGGCGTGCCGGTGATCGCCAATGCCAACGGCGCCATGGCTTACCTGCCGCGCGATGCCGCGCTGGTGCTGGACGAGGAATTCACCGACGAACAGCTGGTGCAGGCGCTGGAAAAGCTGCGCAGCGACCGCGAAGTTCGAACGGCCCTCGGCCGCGCCGCGCGGCGCATCATCGAAACCCAACATTCGCCCACCGATTGCGCCACAGCCTATGCGCAGGCGATCGAGCGTTTCGCCGCGCAGGCGGCGCACAGCCCGGCCGCGCTGGTTCGACAGGTCGCGGCCGTCCTTCCTGCGGACACCGACGACGCGGTGACCGGCAATCTTGCCAGCGGCATCGCCCTGAGCCTGCCGCAACCGCGACCGGCGCGGCAGCTGCTGGTAGACGTCGGCACGTGGGTCCGCGCCGCGGGCGATTCAGCATCTGAGTTGCCGGCGCTGCTGCTCGGAATGATCGAGCATCCCCTGCCCGGCTGGCGAGCCGAGCCGGTGTACCAGGCCGCCGATGGCGAATGGCGCTACGCGCACGAATTCATGCTGCGCCACTATGGTTGCCAGTTGCGTATCGCCGGAGATGAAACCATCGAGATCGGCAGCAGCGACCTCTGGGGCTGGTTCGGTCCGCGGGAGGGCGAGACGACGCTGCCCCTGCCGGCGGTCCGCGAGGGCCTGGACACCGTCAGCTTGCCGGCGGAGGGCGAACCCGAATTTATCTGGGCCTGGTTGGCCGTGGTGCGCCCGAGCAGGCGCGGCCCGCGGCTCTTCTTGGACATCTCGGAACTGGTGCGACACGACTGGCAGGGTGGCATCCAGCGGGTGGTGAAGAACTACCTGATGGAGCTGCTGCGCCGGCCTCTCGCAGGGCACACGGTGATCCCGGTGTACGCCACTCCGCGCGAGCATGGATACCGCGTGGCCATGGCCTTCCTGTGCGAAGCCGCGGGGCTGCCGGTGGACGACGAACAACCCGGCGACTGGATCCGCCCGCGCGCGGGCGACACCTTCTTCGCCATGGACCTGCAGCCGCACCTGATCACCAAGCACGAGTCCTACCTCGACGAGCTGCAGCGCCAGGGCGTGCGCACCGCCTTCCTGGTCTACGACCTGCTGCCGGTGCGCCTGCCGGACTGCTTCCTGCCGGGGGCGGCCGAGCACCATGAACGCTGGCTGCGCGTGGTCGCCAAGTCGGACCTGGCGATTTGCATTTCAGAATCGATCGCCGACGAGTTGCGCCACTGGCTCAAAGAGCACTGGGGCGACGACGCACGCCGCCGCCAGCCGGAAGTCCGCGCCGTGCACCTGGGCTCCGACATCAGCGACCGCATCGCCACCCGTGGCCAGCCCACCGGCGCGCCCGAACTGCTGGCGCGCATCCGCCAGCACACCAGCTTCCTCATGGTCGGGACGATCGAGCCGCGCAAGGCCTACGCCGCGGTGCTCGCTGCCTTCGAAACGCTTTGGGAAGAAGGGCACGACACCATGCTGGTGATCGTCGGGCGGCCCGGCTGGATGGTCGACGAACTGCAGGCGCGCCTGCGCTCGCACCCCGAGCGGGGCCAGCGCCTGGTTTGGGTGGAAGACGCCAGCGACGAATTCCTGGAAGCGCTCTACGAGAGCTCGACCGCCCTGATTGCCGCCTCCCGCGGCGAAGGCTTCGGACTGCCGCTGGTGGAAGCGGCGCAGCGCGGGCTGCCCATCATCGCGCGCGACCTTCCTGTGTTCCGGGAAGTGGCCGGCACGCATGCCCACTACTTCCGCGACGACGGGGCGCTGGCCCTGTCCGCGTCGCTCGCGACCTGGATGGAACTGGCGCGGGAAGACCGGCATCCGAAGCCGGAAGGGCTGCCGCGGCTCACCTGGGAAGCAAGCGCGGCGCAGGTCAAGCGCGTGTTGCTGGAGACGGCCCAGTCCGGGGCCAATGCCGCCCCGCGGGCGGCATCAGCCGATGTAGGCCATGCCGGCCTGCATGACGCCGAGCAGCAGGGCCTGGTTCTCGGGTGATTCCGAGAAACCGACGAGGATGTCGGCGCGCGTAGCGCCGTGCTGCAGGCGGTCCAGGTGGAAGGCGAGGCCGCCCTCGTCCGGCGCGCGGTGCAGCACATTGGCATACAGCCGCGTGACGAACTCGCCGTCATCGACGACGCCGTAGGCCTGGTATTCGGGACTCAGGAGGAAGTTGCCCGCCACGCCCGCCAGCGACAGCCCGCTCTCCAGGGCATTCATCTGAAATCCCAATCCCGGCAGGTCCGGCGCCCGGTCGAAGGCCGCCTGGTACAGGCGATAAGCCTGACCGGCCGAACCCTGGATATCGAAGGCGAGTGAAAAGTCGCTGAACTCCACCCGCTCCACCTCGCGCAGCGTGTCGAAGCCATCGCGCCAAGGCATGGAATCGGCCACCTGGATCAGTCCGGGCGCGACCACGTTGACCGCGTAGGAGGCGCGCGCGCCACTGTAGATGGCCACGTCGACGCCACCGCCGCCGGTGAGCACATCGTCGCCGCCGAGGCCGCGGAAGCTGTCGCGGCCCAGGGTGCCGGTGAAGTTGTCCGCGCCGTCGCTGCCCAGATAGATGTTCGGGCTGGAGGCCGGGGCGGCGCCGGGGCTCAGGCCGATCAGCGTGTCGTTGGCGGACATGGCCGCTCGCAGCCAGTCCATCGTTCCCGGCCCGAAGAGACCGGCATAGGTCGACGAGGTGGCAGCGAAGTCGCCGCTGGACAGCACGCCCGCGACCGAGGTCACGCCGCCGGCGGTATAGAGCAGCGGGCCGCCCGAGGCGCCCGGACCCAGCCCCGAGGCGACATCGTAGACCCCCCAGGAGTCGGACGCGTCGGCCCACACGCCCTCTGCCATCAGGCCGGTGCCGCGCGCCGGGTAGCCGGACATCAGGCCGTAGAAGTCCGTGGGCATCTGCGTCACCGGCAACCAGCCGCTCACCTCACCGATGCGCGAAGTCATGCCGATCAGAACCAGGTCGCCCGCGGACTCCTGCGGCGTCATCAACTGGTCGCCATTGAAGTCCCAATTGGCGGCCCGCGCGTTCAGCGACCCCACGTCGCTGAACTGACCGAGCGGCGCGCTGAATGGCAAGGTGTCGGCGCCGGGGTAGACGATCACCTGCCGCGCCCAGCCGCCCCGGCTTTCGTCGAACACCACGTGCAGGGCCGTCAGCACGTCGTTGATGCCGACCACGACGCCGGAGGCCCGGGTGGCGGATCCGTCGGCCCAGTCGCAACGGATATAGCAAACCGACGCGTAGGGCGCGGCCGTCGTGGGGGTGATTTCAAACATGTGCTTGAGCCCAGTGTACGGGCCCGGCGGGCGGCGCGGCGGGCATGGTTACCGTGCGTATCCGCTGCGCGTGACTTAGGTGGCGGCGCCTTGCAACGGCGGGAATTTCGTCAGTCTGTCGGCCAGCGCAACGAAGTGCGGATTGAGAAGGGCACGGTCCAGGCCGTAGCGCAGATCGCCGCCCTGCGCAGCGAGCACCGCGCCGCCGGCCTGCTCCAGCACGGCCTGCCCCGCCGCGGTGTCCCACTGGTTGGTGGGACCCAGGCGCGGATAGATGTCTGCGGCGCCTTCGGCGATGCGACAGAACTTCAGCGAACTGCCGGCGGCCGTGTAGGTGTGCGCGCACTGCAGCCGTTCGAGCCAGCCATCCAGCACGCCGTCATCATGCGAGCGGCTGCCGATCACGCGAAGCGGCCCTTCGGAGCGCCGGGCGCGCAATGGCGTCTGCACGTCACCCTGGCGCTTCCAGGCACCCAGGCCCTGCGCGGCGAAGAACAGTTCGCCCAGCGCCGGCGCCAGCACCACGCCCGCCATCGGGCGGCCCTGTGCGATGAGCGCGATGTTGACCGTGAATTCGTCGTTGCGCCGGAGAAATTCCCGGGTGCCGTCGAGCGGGTCCACCAGGAAGAAGACGTCCCGCGCGCCGCTGCCGGCGGATGTCGATTCCTCCGACAGGATGAACACGCCGGGAAAGAGCGACTCCAGCCCGGCGCGGATCACTTTGTCCGCACGAAGGTCGCCCTCGGTCAGCGGCGATTGGTCCTGCTTGTGCCAAGAGGCGAAGTCGGTGCGGTACACCGCCATGATCTCGCGGCCGGCCGCCTGCGCGATCTCGCACAGGCTCTCGAGTTGGTCACGGCGTATCAGCATGGGGCGTCCAGCCCACCAAGCCTACCGCGCCGTCCTCCGCCGTAGCAAGCGCCAACATCTCGACGACGGGCTCTTGCCGTGACCTGAATCACATTCAAGAAACGCTGCTGTTCGCGCCTGCCAGATCGTTCACCCACTGCAACTGGCGGGGCAGGCAGACGCGCTTCAGGTCATAGTGGGTGCGCGCGAACTCGCGCGCATTGGAGCCCAGGCGCATGCGTTCGGCCGGATCATCCAGCAGCGCGCACACCTTGGCGGCCAGGCCGTCGACGTCGAAGAAGTCCACCAGCTGGCCGGTCTGGCCGTCCTGGATCGCCTCCAACAAGGGCCCGGTGTTGCTCGCGACGATCGCGCAACCGGTGCTCATCGCCTCCAGCAGGCTCCAGCTCAGGACGAAAGGGTACGTGAGGTACACATGCACCGTGGACAGCTGCAGCAGCCCGATGAATTCCTTGTACGGAATGCGGCCGAGAAAGTGCACATGCGAACGATCGAGGCGATCGGCAACCTCGGAAAGGTAGATGTCCTTCCAGTTCCTGCCGCCCTCGGGCCGTGGGCCATAGCTCACGTCGTCGCCGCCGACGATCAGCACTCTCGCGTTCGGCCGCTGCTCGAGGATGCGCGGCAAGGCGCGCATGAACACGTGGTAGCCGCGGGTGGGCTCCAGGTTGCGGTTGACGAAGGTGATGATTTCTTCCGCCCGCGTGAGCCTGATCTTGTCGTTCAGGGTCAGGCTCACGTTCGGATTCGGCGCCACGGCATCCGTGTCGATGCCGTCGTGGATCACCGAGATCCTGCTGCGGAAGGGTTCGGGAAATGTATCAGCCTGCCAATGGGTAGGAGAGATTGCCGCGTCTGCCGATTCGAAATGCAGCAGGTTGTTGACGTTCTTCAAGCGCAGGCGGCAAGGATCGCCCAGGTCAGTAACCGGAAACTCGGGGTCGAACCCGACGTCGAGTCCCGTCTGGCGATAGAAGAATTCGCAATAGATCGCCAGGCGCGCACCGGGCCAAACGTCTTTAAGGAACAGCGATTCTCCCCACCCTGGATGGGCGATGATCACGTCGGGCTCGTAGCCTTCGCTGCGAAGCTGCACGCACTTTCGGAAGGCCGCTTCGCCGCGAATCGTTTTTGTCTCCAGGTCCAGCATCCACGGATGGATACCGGGTGTCGATCCTCGCGGCACTGCATACGGAACCAAGTTCAAGCCTTGCCAGATGCTAGGCGCATCCTTGCGAAGTGTCATGGCGTGCACCGTGTTGCCGGGGGTCGCCGCCAGGGCTGGGGCCAGGGATTTGAACTGGCCCGGGAAATTTTGGTGGACGAAGAGGATTTTCACATCAACGAATGCGCATTCGACGTTTAGGCCCGGCGCGTGCCGAGCACTTCGAGAAGAAGGGCCTGATTCACACGCCTATTATTTCCGCGACGATTGCGTGGAGGCTCTCGCTACTGGGCCGGCGAATTGGATGAAACGCACGGCAACACCGGCATCCTCAACGTGTGCTGCTCGAGCCCGCTAAGCCAGTGCCGACCTGCATAACGCCGAGAAGCAGGGCCGAGTGAGACACCCGCGACCATCGGGGGCGCGTCGCATGGGGCCGGGCAGCCGATCATCTCGCCCTAGAAGTTTATGGGCGACTGCCCCGAGCAGCAACCACTCGGTCACTTCGCCGATGCGGAACATACCGATCAGCGCCAGGTCGTCGTCCGCTGGTGGTCGCCGCGGAACTAATAAGCAGAACGTCGAGGAATAACGCCGGGCTGAGCCCGGCGTTGTTGAAGTCGAAGTTGATCGGCTTACAGCAGGATGTCGGCTGTCGTGAGACTGCTCACGCCAGTCAGCACGATGGCGAACTCGGCGTCCGTGTCGGCGTCGGTGCTGCCCAGCAGCGTGTGCGAAGCCGCATCGAAGCGCAGCTGCCCCGCGGCGTTGCCGCTGAAGGCGGCGGTGCCGATGAAGCGGAACGCCTGGTCCCCGGCCATATCGAGGCGAGCATCGATGGCACGCAAGTCGATCTTGTCGCCCTGGCGGGCGTTGAAGTCGGTCACCTCATCTGGCGTTGCGACGGATGTGTCAGCCGCGGCGCTGAAGGTGAAGGTGTCTGCCCCCAGCCCGCCGGTCAGCGTATCGGCGCCGCCAAAGCCGTTGAGGACGTTGTTGGCGGCGTTACCCACGATCAGGTTGCTCAACGCATTGCCGCTGCCGGACAAGCTGCCCAAGCCACCCAGCGTCAGGTTCTCCTGGTTGACCCCGAGCGTATAGTTGACCGCGGCGATCACGGTATCCACGCCTTCGTTGGCATTCTCGACGACCACATCGCCCGCTTCATTGATGTAGTAGGTGTCGTTGCCTCGACCGCCAGCCATGGTGTCGGCGCCCAGGCGGCCGTCGATGACGTCGTCGCCGATGGTGCCAACGAGGGAGTCGGCACGGCCAGTGCCGACAACGCTGATGCCCGGCACGGTTTCGTTGGCGCCGTTGATCGTCACCGTGATCGTCTGCGAGGCGCTGCCGTCTTTGGAGACGGCCGTGAAGGAGTCAGTGAGCGACTGGCCCGCGCCGAGGTTCTGAATGGCCGCCTGGCTGTTGTTGGCTGTGTAGGTCCAGGTCCCGTTCGCAGCGAGCGTGAAAATACCGTAGCCATTGCTGCCAGTGGTTCCAACTTGAGCCGTGAAGCTGGACTGGCCCTGGTCGACATCATTGACCGTCAGCGAGCCGCTAGTGGCGAGATTGCCCGCGGTGACAGCGATGTCCTCGGTGATTGAGCCGGTTGCCCCACCGCCGATTACGGCCGTATCGTTCGCGCCGTTGATGGTGACGGTGACAGTTTCGGAGGCGCTGCCGTCCTTGGAAACCGCCGTGAAAGAGTCAGTGAGCAACTGACCCGCACCGAGGCTCTGGACGGCCGCTTGGCTGTTGTTGGCGGTGTAAGTCCAGGTGCCGTCCGTGGCGAGCGTGAAGGTCCCATAGCCGTTGGCACCGATGGTGCTGGCCTGCGCCGTGAAGCTGGCTTGCCCCTGGTCTACATCGGTGATGCTCAGCAAACCGCCGGCCGTGAGATTGCCCACAACGAGAGAGGTGTCCTCGGTGGCCGCGCCGCTAGTGACTCCGCCGATCTCTGCGGTGTCGTTGGCACCGGTCAGGTTGATCGTGATGGTGCGCGTGGCCGTCGCTCCGTTCGAATCGGTCACCGTCGCGGTGAAGCTGTCGCTGGGGTTGCTGCCCGAGGCCAGCGCGTTCACCGCCGCCGCGTTGACCGCGTAGCTGTAGCTGCCGTCAGCGTTGACCGTCAGCGCACCGTACACGCCTGCCGCGCTGCCGCTCCAGGTCAGGCTGTCGCCGCTGTCGACGTCGCTGGCGCTCAGCGTGCCGGTGATCGGCGCGTAGGTATCGCCCGCGGCCGTGTCGGTCACCGTGTGCGTGTACGTACCGCTGGCCACCGGCGTGTCGTTGGCACCGGTCAGGTTGATCGTGATGGTGCGCGTGGCCGTCGCTCCGTGCGAATCGGTCACCGTCGCGGTAAAGCTGTCGCTGGGGTTACTGCCCGAGGCCAGCGCGTTCACCGCCGCCGCGTTGACCGCGTAGCTGTAGCTGCCGTCAGCGTTGACCGTCAGCGCACCGTACACGCCTGCCGCGCTGCCGCTCCAGGTCAGGCTGTCGCCGCTGTCGACGTCGCTGGCGCTCAGCGTGCCGGTGATCGGCGCGTAGGCATCGCCCGCGGCCGTGTCGGTCACCGTGTGCGTGTACGTGCCGCTGGCCACCGGCGTGTCGTTGGCACCGGTCAGGTTGATCGTGATGGTGCGCGTGGCCGTCGCTCCGTGCGAATCGGTCACCGTCGCGGTAAAGCTGTCGCTGGGGTTACTGCCCGAGGCCAGCGCGTTCACCGCCGCCGCGTTGACCGCGTAGCTGTAGCTGCCGTCAGCGTTGACCGTCAGCGCACCGTACACGCCTGCCGCGCTGCCGCTCCAGGTCAGGCTGTCGCCGCTGTCGACGTCGCTGGCGCTCAGCGTGCCGGTGATCGGCGCGTAGGCATCGCCCGCGGCCGTGTCGGTCACCGTGTGCGTGTACGTGCCGCTGGCCACCGGCGTGTCGTTGGCACCGGTCAGGTTGATCGTGATGGTGCGCGTGGCCGTCGCTCCGTGCGAATCGGTCACCGTCGCGGTAAAGCTGTCGCTGGGGTTGCTGCCCGAGGCCAGCGCGTTCACCGCCGCCGCGTTGACCGCGTAGCTGTAGCTGCCGTCAGCGTTGACCGTCAGCGCACCGTACACGCCTGCCGCGCTGCCGCTCCAGGTCAGGCTGTCGCCGCTGTCGACGTCGCTGGCGCTCAGCGTGCCGGTGATCGGCGCGTAGGCATCGCCCGCGGCCGTGTCGGTCACCGTGTGCGTGTACGTGCCGCTGGCCACCGGCGTGTCGTTGGCACCGGTCAGGTTGATCGTGATGGTGCGCGTGGCCGTCGCTCCGTGCGAATCGGTCACCGTCGCGGTAAAGCTGTCGCTGGGGTTACTGCCCGAGGCCAGCGCGTTCACCGCCGCCGCGTTGACCGCGTAGCTGTAGCTGCCGTCAGCGTTGACCGTCAGCGCACCGTACACGCCTGCCGCGCTGCCGCTCCAGGTCAGGCTGTCGCCGCTGTCGACGTCGCTGGCGCTCAGCGTGCCGGTGATCGGCGCGTAGGTATCGCCCGCGGCCGTGTCGGTCACCGTGTGCGTGTACGTACCGCTGGCCACCGGCGTGTCGTTGGCACCGGTCAGGTTGATCGTGATGGTGCGCGTGGCCGTCGCTCCGTGCGAATCGGTCACCGTCGCGGTAAAGCTGTCGCTGGGGTTACTGCCCGAGGCCAGCGCGTTCACCGCCGCCGCGTTGACCGCGTAGCTGTAGCTGCCGTCAGCGTTGACCGTCAGCGCACCGTACACGCCTGCCGCGCTGCCGCTCCAGGTCAGGCTGTCGCCGCTGTCGACGTCGCTGGCGCTCAGCGTGCCGGTGATCGGCGCGTAGGCATCGCCCGCGGCCGTGTCGGTCACCGTGTGCGTGTACGTGCCGCTGGCCACCGGCGTGTCGTTGGCACCGGTCAGGTTGATCGTGATGGTGCGCGTGGCCGTCGCTCCGTTCGAATCGGTCACCGTCGCGGTGAAGCTGTCGCTGGGGTTGCTGCCCGAGGCCAGCGCGTTCACCGCCGCCGCGTTGACCGCGTAGCTGTAGCTGCCGTCAGCGTTGACCGTCAGCGCACCGTACACGCCTGCCGCGCTGCCGCTCCAGGTCAGGCTGTCGCCGCTGTCGACGTCGCTGGCGCTCAGCGTGCCGGTGATCGGCGCGTAGGTATCGCCCGCGGCCGTGTCGGTCACCGTGTGCGTGTACGTGCCGCTGGCCACCGGCGTGTCGTTGGCACCAGTGATCGTCACGGTCAACGTCGACGTGCTGGGCACACCGCCACCGTCCTGCATTGTGTATGTGAAGGAGTCAGTGGCAGTCTGCTCCAGCGCCAGCGCATTGGCGTTGTCCGCAACGTAGCTAAAGCTGCCATCGGCGTTGAGCGTCAGGCTCCCATAGGTTCCAGCCTTGGCCACCCCCACGCTGCCGCCCGTGAGGGCGGTCACCGTCTTGGTGTCCCCTGTATCGTCGAAATCGTTGGTCAGCACGTTGCCCGTGGCCGCCGGACCGTCTTCGGTCGCACTGGCCGTGTCAGGAAAGGCCTGCGGCGCATCGTCGACACCGTGGATCGTGACAGTGACAGTCTTCGCGGTGCCGTCGGCGGCCTGGGCAACGAATGAGTCGGTAATCGCTTGGCCCGCGCCCACCTGCTGGATGGCTGCCTGGGCGTTGGAAGCCACATAGGTCCACGCGCCGTTGGCTGCGAGCGTGAAAGTGCCGTAGGTGCCAGCAGTGCTGGCCTGAGCGATGAAGCTGGACCCGCCCTGGTCGGCGTCGGTGATGGTCAGTGCGCCGCTGGCGTTGAGATTGCCTAGGCCATCGACGGCGGCATCTTCGGTGACGTCACCAGTGCTCACGCCTCCGATCACGGGCACATCGTTTGTACCGGTGATGGTAATGGTGACCAGTTGGGTCACCGAGAGTCCGCCGTTGTCCGTGATCGTGACGTTAAATGTTTCGGTCACCTGCTGGCCCGCTGCCAAACTCTGCACGGCAGTGTTGCTGTTAGGGAGGTTGTAGCTCCAGGTGACGACGCCCGCGTTGGCGCCGTTGGGATCGGGGGTCGTGACACTGGCGGTCAGCGAGCCGCCGAGCGAGTTGCTGACGACCGCGGTGGACGCGACGTGCGTATCACCGTTGTTTTGATCATCGAATCGTATGGTGCCGGTGACGGTCAGTGTTGCTGCGGCGTCCTCCGTGACAGCGCCATCGAATGCATTCGGCGGACTCGTTGGGCTCGGAACCGATGGGATGATGGGCGCTTGGTTTACCGCCATGGGTCTTTCCTCCTCGGGCAACTTGCCCACTGGTGTTGCAAAGCACTGGCCTTCGCGCTCACAACGCAGCTGCGCTACAACGCTTGAGGTCCAGCAACCGTCGGAGGAAAGCTGAGTCAACCTTGCGGCATCGGGCCGTGGATCTGATGCAAGCCGTTGGGACTCACCACCTCTCGTGAAGTCAATGTAACTGTTGCTTTCACTTTTTGCAATGCGATTCGGTTAAACCTTCGCAAATCACATGGACAAGATTCCTAAAACGCGATAGACCCATCCTCACTGTAACAACATGTTATGCTAGAGGACGGCGGTCGGTCGGCTATATGCTCGGGAGGCACGTGTTTAGCGAACCAGCACGGTGGTCTCGATCGCGTTGTCGACCGACATATAGCTGGCCGAGGCGGTGCGCACGCGGCGTGCAGGAGCCTCTTCCCAGCGCTTTTCAGCGGACGGCAAGCTGTGCTAAAGAAAAACGCCGGGCTGAGCCCGGCGTTCTTGAGGTCGAAGTTGCTCGGCTTACAGCAGGATGTCGGCTGCCATGAGACTGCTCACGCCCGTCAGCACGATGGCGAACTCGGCGTCCGTGTCGGCATCGGTGCTGCCCAGCAGCATGTGCGAAGCCGCATCGAAGCGCAGCTGCCCCGCGGCGTTGCCGCTGAAGGCGGCGGTGCCGATGAAGCGGAACGCCTGGTCCCCGGCCATATCGAGGCGAGCATCGATGGCACGCAAGTCGATCTTGTCGCCCTGGCGGGCGTTGAAGTCGGTCACCTCATCTGGCGTTGCGACGGATGTGTCAGCCGCGGCGCTGAAGGTGAAGGTGTCTGCCCCCAGCCCGCCGGTCAGCGTATCGGCGCCGCCAAAGCCGTTGAGGACGTTGTTGGCGGCGTTACCCACGATCAGGTTGCTCAACGCATTCCCGCTGCCGGACAAGCTGCCTAAGCCACCCAGCGTCAGGTTCTCCTGGTTGGCGCCCAGCGTGTAGTTGACCGTGGCGATCACGGTATCCACGCCTTCATTGGCATTCTCGACGACCACATCGCCCGCTTCATTGATGTAGTAGGTGTCGTTGCCTCGACCGCCAGCCATGGTGTCGGCGCCCAGGCGGCCGTCGATGACGTCGTTGCCGGTGGTGCCGACCAGCGAATCGGCGCGCCCGGTGCCGACAACGCTGATGCCAGCATCGTCGGCTCCAGTGACGATGACGTTAACGGTCTGACTGGCCGCGCCGCCGTGGCCGTCGTTCACGGTCACGGTGTATCGCTGGGTCAGCGTTTCTCCTGCGCCGAGATGATCCACCGCAGAGTCGGCCACGGTGAAGGTCCAGGTGACCTTGCCTTCGCCATCGCCGGTGGAATCGCTGACCACCGCGGTGAGGGCCCCGAGATAGCCGGCCCCCGCCGGGATGACAGTGACCGAGTGACTGTCGGCGACATCCAAGTCCTTGAACGGGATCACGCCGTCGGCCACCAGATTGGTGATGCCTTCGCCAAGCCCTCCGTCGGCGATCTCCTTCACGGCGCCGGAAACTTCACCCAGGGTCAGGTTGTCGATCGCCAGCGCGCCCGGTACCGTGACATCGGTAAACCAGCCATAGCGGTTGCCGCCGACAACTGTCGAAACCGCAAGGTCTGTCGTGATTGTCGTGCCCCAGACGCGGGTACCGGCGGCATCGATCAGGTTCATGTCGACTGCCAAATAGCCGCCGACATCGTGGAACACATGCTGCAGGGTGTACCAGCCAGTGCTGGCGACGACTGCGTGATCTCTCGACTCGAGATCTTCCATAGGTGCAAAGTTGGAGCCGGTGCCCGTGCCAACGAGAAGTTGACCGGTGCTGCTGTCCTTGGTGACATGGAAGATGAAGTCGCGCAGGTAGCCACCGCTCTTGTCGCTGGCCGCGACCGAGTAGTCGAAGCCATTACCGGCAGACCAAGCGGTATCAAGGTAAACATCGACGCTTGCCGTGAGGCCTTCGATGAACTCGCCCCGATAACCGTCGAACCGCGTGAACGGCCCATCCCCATCTGTGCCCGACGCAGACGGTTCCTCTGTCACGATCGCATAGTTGACGCCGACAGGGCCGGACGCCACTCGAGTGATCGTGCCCCGTCCGTCGGCAATGACCCCAAGTGTGTCGGCTGCAAAGGCCTGGACGAAGCCAAGAGTGGGTTTGGTGTTTGGCATGACTACTACTTTTCTCCTCGGGCAATCTCGCCCGCTCCTCGGTACAACTTGCAGCCGCTCAAGCGCACCGCACGACTTGCAGTGACTCGAGATCAGCCATCTATAGGGAACTCAACCCTCATGCGGCTCAGAGTGCCAAGGCCAACTGAATGCCGGGCTGTGACGAACTTGCGCTCCCGTTGCACAGAGACAGTGCATGTGTCACTGTATCGGTGCATTGACAACCGTAACAGTGCATCTCATCCATTGCAATAGGATGCAACCGCCTCTGTCGTAGTTTGCAGACTCGTCTTGGACAAGGATTGACATGCCTTGAGGAGGATCAAATCCGGGAGCCATGTCCGGCACCCAACGGCACCCAGTTGCGAAGGATCGGTTCGGGCGCCGAACTTACACTTCCCGGGCCCGGGTTCGTGTCGGCGTGTCAGGCATTGGGGGGAGCCATTCGGCGATCGGCCAATGCAACAAAGAGGGAGTTTCCAACTCCCGTGCACAGACCACAGCGGCTGGCTCAAGCCCGCGTGGTCGGAACGTCAACGCGAGGTGACGTCCACCCCCATAAGTTTGATGATTTCGCGATACCGTGTGTGCATCCGGCGCATTTCGGAGTCGAGATGCTCGGGACCACCGCCAACAGGGATTTGCGCGGAAATGCGCATCGACTCCCGAACCTCCGCGGCACGAAGCACTGCATTGAGCTCGCGGTTTAGCTGCTCCATGCGCTCTTTCGGCGTTCCTTTCGGCGCGAAGATCCCGGTGAAACCCTCCAGGAAGAAACCTCGCCAAGCCATCGACAGCAGCGGGAGGCTTCCCATGTCCGGCGGAAGCACGTCACGACTGGAGACGGCGACCAAGCGGAGGCGCCCAGCATGTACCAGTGGCAGCAAAGAGCTGACCGGCGCGAAGGTCAAGTCGGCCTCGCCCGCGACGACAGCTTGCACCGCAGGCGCTGCGCCGGCGTACGGGACGGATGTCGACCGGCCTTTCAGCAGGATTTTGAGTTGCTCGCAAGCAAGTTCGGGCGCCCCAGGCACGACCGAGCAGTTCAGGCCCTCCCGGCGCGCGGCCGCGAGTCGCTCCAGATCCTGCGGTATGGTCACCGTCGAGCTTGTGCTGACCGCCAGGGCGTAGGTCTCGGCCGAGATCTGGATCACCGGCACCACTCCGTCAACGCTGAGCGAGGTCTTCTGGAGCAACGGCGCGATCGCCATGCTCGTGGTGCTGTACAAGAGGGTCCGTCCGTCCGCCGCTGCACGTGCGACGAAGTCGGCACCGATCAGCGTGTTGGCGCCCGGGCGGTTCTCCACGACCACCGGTGCCCCCGCGATCACTGCCCACTCCTTTGCTATGCGACGGGCAGTGGTGTCGAGCGTGGCCCCTGGCGGCACAGGGACGACCAGCTTAATGGGCTGGATATCTTCTGCCTGAGCGATTGGCGCCACGGAAATCCATGCCGAGCAGGCCAGAATCCAGGCCCGAGCGGCAAGTCCCCAGCGGCTCATGCCGGCACCCCGACCGGTGTCTTGCCAGGAGATCCGCGTCGGATCCCCTTGGCGAGCTCAGCGCGCATCACCTTGCCGGACGCATTTCGGGGCAGCGCGTCCAGGGTGACGAAACCACGTGGAACTGCGATGGCGGGCAGCACCTCCGCACATCGCCGCTGCAGCCGGGGCCAGTCCACCTCGCCCTGCGGTACGATCACAGCGACCAGCGACACCACCGCGTGCTGGTCGGCCACTCCGACAACCGCACACTCGAGCACGCCAGGCTCGCGCGCGAGCAACTCCTCGACGCGAGCCGGGTCAACCTTGACGCCGCCGAGATTGATGACGTCGCTCGCCCGGCCGGAAAGATAGACACGCCCGTCGAGTGCCACGCGGCCTATGTCCTTGGAATAGAACCAGCCATCGCGGAACGCCTGCGCATCGTCTACGCTCGCATCGGGCGAAAGAATGTAGCCTGAGGCCATGGTCGCCGATCGCATGCGCAGCAGGCCTTCGCCCTGCCCGGGTGGGATAGGCTGGCCCTTCGGATCCACTGCCTGCACCTCCAGGTAGTCGACCAGACGCCCCGCACACGCAGGATCCGAGTCCATCAACGCAGGGTTGAGCAGGGCCACCATGCCCACCTCGCTGGCGCCGTAGTTGATCAGCAGGTTCTCGCAGAGCTCCCTGCGCACCTGCGCGCGCTGGGCGGGCGATACAGCGGCACCACCCAACATGGTCCTGCGCAGACTGGCGGGGCGCACTGCCTCGCCCTGGCCACGCGCAACGGCCAGCATCCCCAACGCATTTCCCGGACTGGTGACGAGGAACGTCACCTGATAGAGCTGCAGCGCCTCCCACGCCTTGTCCGCACTCTCCTGCCGGGCCACCACGGCCGCGCCGGCGGCGAGCGTGCGCATCCAGTACGTGACCGCGAACACCAGGCCAGTGCCCATTTGAACAAGCACGCGATCCTGAGGGAGAACGGGCACGATCGAGCCCAGCGCGTGGTTCTTCAGAATCATTGCCTCATGGGCAATCTTCATCGCCTTCGGCCGACCCGTAGTGCCCGATGTGAATGCGATTCGCCAGATGTCCTGGGGCTCGGCCTGAACCATGCGAACGGGTTCCGGGCTGGGCGCCTGTGCAAAGAGCTCCCTTACACTCATCCGGACCACTGCGCCGGGTGTCGCGAACTTGGGAACATCGACGTCGCCATGGAAGAAGAATTTCACTCCGCAGAGCTCGGCGTTGCGCGCCTTGTCCTCGTCCGAGCCTTCGGTACCCAGCGAAACGGAGATGCCGCCCAGCCAAGCGGTGGCGAGGGTCAGCCAAACATGCGGCAGGCTGTTGCGGGCCAGGATTCCGACCACGTCGCCGCGGCGCACGCCGAGCTGCGCCATCCTCGAGGCGAGCCGGAGCACGTCACCCATCAACTGTTCATAGCTGACAACCCCATTCGGGGTGATCAGCGCCGGTGCTTTGGGACGGGAAAGTGCCTGCCGGGCAATGGCTTGGACGACATTCATGGGATAAAAGATCAGATAGCAACGGCTCGGGCCATGGGAAAGCCGAGTGTCGTCATTATGGCCCAGCTGTTGTGCAGCACATTTGTGCCTGCTTCCGGGCCGTGAACAAGTTATCGGAGAACGCCAATCAGGCGGCTTGCCTGATCGCGCGACGGCGTTCGATTGTCTGCCTTAGCAGCCGATCCAAGGCTCGTGCCTTCACTGACAGGTCGTGATGGCGTGCCGCCTCCCGCGCTTGCGCACTCATCGCCTCGTAGTGTTGCGAATCGCAGTGCAGGGCATTCAGCGCATCCCACCAATGCTGGGCTTCCTCTTCCGTTGGCATATGCCAGTGATCACGCATGCAGGCTGTCGGCACGGGGAGTAACGTGCCACCTCCGGCGAGGGTTTCTGGAATGCCGCCGCGATTGGTCGCGACGACCGGAATACCGTTGGCGATCGCTTCAACGAGCACCCGGCCCGCAGCTTCGAACCAGAATGAGGGACACAGTAGTGCGCGAGTTTGTGCGTACACCTCGCGCATGTCGTCGCTACGGGGCACCACCGTCACATGTTCGGTGAGTGCCGGGTCGAGCTTGAGCCGTTCGATGGCGGCAGCCAGCGTGCCGCGACTCTCAACGACCAGGAACCGCAGGTCGGGCGCCCGCGTCCGCGCCATGGCCACCAGCCGCAGGAACAGGGTCACCCCCTTCTCGGCCACGGGATTGATAAAGGTGATGTACCGCGGCTCGCTTCGTACTGCGATGAAGCGGCTGGTGTCCACGTAGACGCCGACGTTGCGCGCTTCGATGCCCAGGCGCTGCGCGTACATCTGCGCCGTCACGCCCGAGTTGGTGATCACCTGGTCGATCTCAGCGAACGTTTCCCGATTGTTGTAGCTGCCGTTGGCAAGATAAAAGACCACAGCGGCGCCCTGTCGGCGCGCCTCTCTTTGCAACGCAGCGTCGAGGACCAGTCCGCCCATCGTGAGTACCACGTCCGGCTTCACCTGGGCGAGCCAGCGGCGCGCAAGCTGAAGGAACAGGGCTTCCTCGAGGGGACTCATCTGCATGCGCTGCGTCTTGCCCAGGTGAACCACCATGTGGTCCACACCCTCCACCGTGCCGCGCCACACGGGCGCGCGGGTGCCTTTCAAGTTGCCGCGCAGGGGCAGGCCCCAGCCCGCGACCACTTCCGCCAGCGATCTCGCGGGTGGCGGGCGGTCGAACACCGCGGCGCTTAACGAATGGGTCTGCCAGTCGACACCAGACAGCGCCCGAAGCATGGTCAGCAGTGAAATCGCCGCGCCACTGGTGCGGTCCTGCAGTGCATTGGGAGCGAGATAGGCGATGCGCGGTCGCCGGTTCTCCATCTCGGCAGCCGGTGGTTCGTTTAACCCGGTCAATGTAGTACGGCCGTCTCGATCGGCGCGAGGGCTAATTGCTGTGCCTTCACCATTCGGCGCAACTCGCCGCGCAGCACTTTCCCCATGCCGTTTCTCGGAATGGCGTCGATATAGGCGACGCGCAGGCTGGGCAGCTGCGGAAAGCGCTGCTTGAAACGGCTGATCACCGCGGCAGCGTCAAAGCCCATGCCGCGCACGACGGCGACCCAGGGCTGCTCGGTGGCGCCCGCCTGGTCCACCGCAAACGCGGCCATGTCGGCGATGCCTTCGCAGGCGCGGATAGCGTCTTCGATGAGCGTTGGGGCTACCTTAATGCCGCCAAGGTTCATGAGCTCCTGAGTGCGACCGACGATCGCTAGCAGGCCGCCGGCAGTGAGCACGCCCGCATCGCCGGGGTAGAACCAGCCATCGCGAAAGGCGGTTTGCGCTGAGATCTCTTCCCGCGGTTCGTCTGCATAGCCGCTGACGGCCGTGGCGCCGCGCACACGCACTTCACCGACCTGACCGTGCGAAACAGGTTGGCCGTCGGAGTCCACGACCTGCACTTCCACGCTGGGCACGACATAGCCGCCCGTCACGCCGTTTTCCATGCTGGCATTCATGCGGTAGACGGTGCCGACCTCGGTGGACCCGTACACCACCATCAGCTGCGAAGTCAGACGCAGTCGCGCCTGCTGCGCGAGATCGTGCGGCAGGGCGCTGCCGCCGACGGACACGGTCAGCCCTTCGACAGGCCACGCGTCGCGCGGCATGGACTTCAACATGCCCGCAAGCTGCACGGGCGACATGAAGGCGACGCTCACGCCGTTTCGGCGCAGGGTGATGTAGGCATTGTCTTTCGGCAGGAGCATGACCACCCGGCCGCCATGCGCCCAAGTCGCCATCGGCAGCTGGTAGCCGCCTACGGTGTCGGCCCCGACCATGGCCATGACACGGGCAGTCGGCGCGGCCGCCGCGCCGAGCGAGCCGGAGAACACCCGGTGCTGGAACTGGCCATAGGTGATGACGATTTTTTTCGGTTTGCCAGTCGTGCCGGAGGACAGCACGAGCCGCAGCGGGTCGTCATAGCCGTGCTCACGATCCACGAACGCTGGAAACTCATTGGTGGGGCCGGCGAGCCAATCCTTGGTGACCCGGATGATCCGCCGCTCGCCACCCAGCAGATCCTGGTCGGTAAGAACGACCTCAGCACCGGTGAAGCGGAACAGCTCGCTGTCCGAGCCGAAGGCCGTCACCGACACAACGCCCATGCGGCCCAGGGCGATGGTGAGCAGCCAGTGGACATAGGGGTGCGCCACGTTGACCAGTACGCGCCGCGCGGCGCCGACTTCGAGGGCGGCCAGGCGGCGCGTGGTGCGCTCGATGTCCTTTGCGAAGCGCTGGTACGTGACATGTTCCTCGCCAAACACGCAGGCGATGGAATACGGGTTGAAGCGCGAGTGAAACAGGATGGACGAGTAGAACGTAGACCTGAAAGGAGCGGACATGGCGAATTTTGGTGTAGGTCGTACAGGCCGATACGGGCGCCCTGAAGTATAGGCAGAGCTTGCGCTTCGGCAGCAGGCCGGATTGGTGAAAGCGCCGGAACCATGAAAAAAGGCCAGCCCTTGCGGGCTGGCCTTCATGCTGCGCCGGAGCGCAGGTTCAGCGGATCACGCCGATCAGGCGATGTTGGCAGCGTTCATGCTGTTCACGCCGGTCAGTTCGATCGCCATGTCGCCGGTGTCGATCACGCCGTTGGCGTTCACGTCGGCGTACAGCGTGTGCTCGCTGGTCACGAAAACCACGTTCAGCGTCGTGGTGGGGGCGTCAGGCAGCGCCGTGTTGGCGATGGTCCCGTTGCTCACGTTGCCGATGAAGCTAACACCGCCGGCCAGGCCCGCAAGAGTCGCGACAGCGGACAGATTGATCACATCGTGACCCGACAGCGTGCCAGCCGTGAAGTTCGTGATCGTGTCGACGTTCACGCCCGACGATTCCGAAGCCAGGTTGTAGATGTAAGTATCCACACCCAAGCCACCCGTCATCGTGTCGCCACCCGCACCACCGGTGATGGTGTTGGTGCCATTGCCGGCGATGATCACGTCGGCGCCCGCGCCACCCTTGATGGTGTCGTTGCCGGCACCGGTCGTGATGTGGTCGGTAGCGGTCGTCAGGCTGGCGTCCACGTTCTGGTTGCCCGAACCCATGGCCGACACATCGACGCTGGCGCCCTTGGCGATCACCGTCTCATTGCCATTGCCGCGGATCGTCACCGAGTCGTGCGAACTGCCGGCACCGACCGTCACCGAATTGGCCGCGGTGGAGATGGAACCAACGGTGCCCAGGAAGACCGTGTTGGACGTCGTGGCATCGGCGACCACCGTGTTGGCGCCGTTGCCGGAGTTCAGGGTAGCCGTGGTGCCACTCAGGTCGAAGCTGTTGTTGCCATTGCCGGCCGTCACGTTGCTGTTACCGGCGATGACCACGGTCTCGTTGCCGTTGCCCAGCGTCACGGTGGCGGCGCCGCCGGCGTTGATCACGTCGTCGCCGTGGGTGTTGCCGAGGTTGATCACTGCCAGGCCGGTGCCCGTCGTGATGTCGTACACGCTTTGCGCGCCGCTGCCGCCCGTGATCGTCACCGCGTTCGTGGTGCCGGTACCGTCGAACGTGAAGTCGCCGGCGTACAGCAGGTTGTCCGGGTCGCTCAGGTCATCCACCATCGACGCGGCGTCGATGGTGAGAGCGCCACCTGCGTTCATGTCAACCGTGCCGGTCAGCGTGATGTCGTCGCCCACCTCGGTCTGCGACACCACCACCTTGTCGAAGCCCATGTCCAGGGCGTCGAGGTCGGCCGTGCCGGCACCAGTCGTGTGCAGCGTCACCGTATCTGCGGTGCCCGCACCGCCCACCAGGTGGTCGGCATTGGTCAGCTGGACGTCGTCGGCGATCACGTTCACGCTGGCGGAGGCGAGCTGGCTGATCACCGAATCGTTGCCGTTGCCCAGCGTGACATTGAGGTTACGACCGAAGTCGGCCGTCACACGCAGGATGTCGTCACCGTTCTCGCTCAGAACCACGTTCTTCAGGCCGCCGTTGTGCGCCAGGCCGCCGACGCTGGCGATCAGGCCCAGGGTCAGGTCGTTGCCGCCGCTGCTCAGTTGCAGGGTTTCGATGCCGTCGATCTGGAAGAAGAAGGCGTCGTTCTGCGTGCCGAGCGAGCCGTTGGCGATCAGCGTGTCTTTGTCGCCAGCACCACCTTCGATCTTGTCGGAGGCAGTCAGGCCACCTGCAGCGAATTCGATCGTGTCGTCGCCGGCACCGGTGTCGATGTCGGACACCGCGCCGCTCGCCACGTAGACGAAATCGCTGCCCGAACCCGTGCGGATCGTCGCCGTATCGCCGAACGACCACACCTCGTTGTCGCCGTCGCCGACATTGATCGTGGCGTTGCCAACGGCCAGGACGTAGTCGTCGCCCGAACCTGCGACGACGTTCGCGACGTCGCCGTACGAGTACACGACGTTGTCGCCTTCGCCGGCGAAGACCGTGTCGGTCGAGCCAGAGGTGCCGATCTGGACGAAGTCGTCGCCGGAGCCGGCCGTCACGGTAACGTCGCCGCCTTCCGTGGCGTACACGTCGTTGTCGCCGTTGCCGACGTTCACCGTCGCGTCGCCGATGCCCATGGTGACGCTGTCGTTGCCCGAGCCCGTCAGGACCGTGAGGCCAGCGGCTTCGATCACGCCACCCAGGTCGAGCGTGAGGTCACCGGTCATGGCGCCCGCGTTGACGGTCGTCAGCTGCGTCAGGCTGAATTCGTTGCCGTAGATGTCGACTTCGGTGTTGCCAGTGATCGTCAGCGTCGTCAGGTTGTCGGCAACGAAGTTGTTGAACTGGACGTACGCGAAATCGGATTGGCCCGAGTCGCTCAGGGTCACGTTGGCGTTCAGCGTCAGGTTCTCGACGTTGGTTTCGGTCGTGTCGAACTCGAACTCGTCGCCAGCCTGCTGCGCCACGTTGATGGTCGCGCTCGAGCCCTCCGGATCGATCACATCCAGCGCGAAGTCATAGTTGTCGGAGTTGCCGTTCGTGAAGTCGACCGTCACGCCGTTGACCATGTTGGTCAGTTCCAGGTCATCAGCCACCGGGCCCGTGAAGACATAGTGGTTGATACCGGTGTTGTTCGCGCCGGTGAGGATGCCATCGAAGCTGCCCGACGCATCACCGTTCACTTGCAGCGTCTGGAAGTTGGTGACGTTCGCGAAGTCGTCTTCGCCGCTCACGTGATCGAGGGTGTCCACGGCCAGCGTGTTGGCGCCCGTACCGCCGTCGATCGTGTAGCCAGCCGCAGAGTACGTGCTGGTGTCCGAATCGAAGTGCTCCAGACCCTGGTAGCCCAGAGAGACGATGTCATCGCCGGCACCCGTCTGGACGTCCAGCGTGGCAGCGATGTCACCGCTGCCCGATCCGCCGCCGAACAGGTTGATCTGGTCATCGCCCGCGCCGGTCGTGATGGTCACATCGGCATTCTCGGTGGAGCCGCCATAGCCGCCCAGGTTGAACACGTTGTCGCCATCGCCGAGGTTGGCGTCGAGCGAACCGGAGACGCTGAACACCTGGACGTAGTCGTCGGCCGCACCGGTCGTGATGTTGCCCTGGTTGCCGACAGCGTAGACGTCAACGGTGTTCGTGTCGCCCGCCTCGCCGCCGAGGTTGATCGTCAGCACGTCCTCGGCACCGCCCACAACCACGAAGTTGTTGCCGGCGCTGGCATTGATCGTGATGTCGCCGGAACCGGACACAGCGTCAGTCGGAACATGCGTGACGGGGTCGTGATGGAACTCCTGATAGGCATAACCCGTCATGACCTCGTTTGAGCCTGCACCCACGTCGATGATGATCGAGTTGGCGTTGCCCACCTGGACGCCGTCGTCGCCCGAACCGGCGGTAATGCTGATGTTGTGGAAGTCCTCGCCGCCGGTACCGGGGTTGGTACTGACGTAGTTGTCGCCGTCGCCGACGTTCACGGTCAGATCGGTGGCGTTGTCTTCTGCCGTCGTCGTGTAGACAGTGTCGTCGCCGCTGCCAGTGATCACGTTGATCTGGCCAACATAGTTGTCGGCATCGATCGCGACGTAGTTGTCGCCGTCGCCGGCAGCCACGTTCATTTCGCCCGTGCCCACCAAGCGCTGCAGGTCGGCATCGAAGCTGCCGCTGGCGCCGTGCACCGAACCCTCGATGTCGTCGTCACCCGAGCCCGCGGTCACGTTGGCGTCGATGTCCAGGTCGAACGTGACGTAGTTGTCGCCGTCGCCAGCCGAGATGGAGGCGTCGGAGCCGCCGCTCGCGTCGATGTTGTCGTCGCCGGAGCCCGTCACGATGGTGCCGTTGTCGCCGAACCCGACTTGCAAGGAGTTGTCGCCGTTGCCAACGGTGATCGTGGCGTCGTCCGTCATCTCGCCCGAGAAGTTCAGGCCGCCGTCGAATGCGCCGGCCGCCACCGTGGTGAGGGTGGCGTCCGCCATGCCCAGCGTGAGCTCAGCCTCGCCAGTGACGGTCACGGTCGAGTAGTCCACGCCGTGCAGCGTGAGGTCCGAACCGACAGAACCGTGCGAGGCGATCTCGGCCGCTTCGGTGCCGTTACCGTCCACATCGCCCGCCCAAACGTCGCCGTTGAAATCGGAGACGGAAACGACCTGGTCAGTGAAGAGGGCACGCGCCGCAGGCGTGTAGCCCACGCGAACATCGATGCTGTCGTTGCCGTTGCCCTGGAGATCCAGATTGACCACGTTGCCGACGTTGCCCAGCGTGATGTCGCCGGTGCTGTTGACGGAGCGGACGTTCTGCAGGCCGGTGACGTTCACCAGGCCGAGATTGACGCCGGTGCCAAACGAGTCAACTTCGAGCGTTTCCACGCCGTCCATGACGAAGCCATTCACGCTGGTGGCGCCGTTGTCGGCGATCACGCGCAGGATGTCGTCGCCGTTGCCGCCATGGACGGCGTCCGACGCGTGCAGCGTGGTGATGGTGCCCAGCTGGCCGATGATGACGTCATTGGTGTCGCGCGCGGGAATCACGTCCGTGGCGCTGATGGTCAGCAGCGCGGGGGGCGTGAGCGAGGTGTCGTTGACGGTGGCGGACGCAGACTGGCCGGCGATGGCAATGTTCAGCGTCTCGGCGCCTTCGGTCGTCAGATCGTTCACGAGCGTGACCTGGACGACGGCCTTGCCGTCGGCGCCGACCACGGCGGTGCCGGTCAGCGAGCCGCCGACGACGTCGGCGGAGGACACGCCGGTCAGCGTGTAGCTGAACGAGGTGCCTGCGGGGACATTGGTCGTCGTCAGCGTGAAGAAGACGGTGCCGCCTTCGTCCACGGCGGCGACATTGCCGGCGAGCGCGAAGGTCGGGACGGGCGCCGTGGAGACGTCGTTGACGGTGACGTTCGCGGCTTGGCCGGCGACGGTCAGGGTCAGCGTCTCAGCGCCTTCGGTCGAGCCATCGGCGGCGAGCGCGATCTGGATGTTGGCCTTGCCGTCGGCGCCGATGATGGCGGTGCCGGTCAGTTGACCGCCAGCGACGTCGGAAGCCGACACGCCGGTGATGACGTAGCTGTAGGCCGTGCCAGCGGGCACGTTGGTGGTCGTGAGCGTGAACACCACGCTCTGGCCTTCGTCGACGGACGTGGCGCCACCGGCGACGCCGAGCGCGAACGTTTGCACCGGGGTCGTGGACGTGTCGCTGACAGTGACCGACTTGCTCAGGTTGGCCATCGAGAGCGTCAGCGTCTCGACGCCTTCCGTGGCGGCGTCGTTGGTCAGCGTAACCTGGACGACGGCGTTGCCGTTGGCGTCGACCGTAGCAGTGCCGGTCAGCTGGCCGCCAGCCACATCAGCCGCGTTCACGCCGGTGATGGTGTAGGTGTACTGGGTGCCGGCGGCCTTGCCAGCCGTATCCAGGGTGAAGAAGACGGTGGTGCCTTCGTTGGCCGTGGTGACGCTGGAGGTCAGGGCGACGCCACCGGTCGAGTGGGCGTTGACGGAGGCGGCGATCGCTGCGTCGACGTTGGCGGTGGCGGCGGTCACGCTGGCTGCGGTCGAATCGACGGTGGCCAGGAACTGGCGAGCCACCTCGACGGCCGCGATGCCGCTGTAGCCGACGATCTCTTCAGCGGTATTGAGGTGTTGCATCCACAGCGTGGAGATCCCCATCTTGTTGGCGACCGACACCGCGTCGGCGTTTTGCGCGCCGATCAGGATGTTGTAGGCCGCATAGGCAGGCGAAATCGCGCCGCTGTTCACGGCGTTCGACCAGAATGCGATGCCATCCGCTTCGGCATGCCGGTTGAACAGGTTCATGTAGATCGCGTCGATCTGCGCGGCACCGAAGGTGGTGCCGTACAGGGCCTGCGATTCAGGCGATGCGCTGAACGCCGCAGCAACCGACTGCACGGTGGCGTTCGGTTGGTTCAGATAGAAGTTCAGGCCATCGAAGTCCGGGGGACGACCGAAGTAGGCCAGATACAGTTGGGTCAACTGTGTTTGCGTAACCGCCATTTGCAGCTCCTGATGAGAATGTGTGCCGTCAATCCGTTGAAAGCTCGGGAGTCGAGACTCCCTCGCCTTTGCGAGCCCTGACCCAATACGAGCCAATACTCCCGCTAGGGCTAGGCGCGACTATAGAGGGTCCTCAGCCGTATCTTGTGATCTGAATCACTTTTTGGAAGATTTTGTTGCAGGTCGGCCACATGAATCTTGTAACCCAAGTCCTTGTTTTCATTGGGTTTTCGCTAAATATTCCCGGCCACCTGTAACCGCGTCCCCAGAGGCCGGGCAACAGAGTGTGTCCCCAGGCTCCATATAGTTGAGACAGACGCTATAAAAGTGATAGCACCTGGGGTTCCGTCAATAACCGGTTGACTCTTCATATAGGAAGCTGAACAATTCGCTTCCTATATGAATTCCTCGCTCCGCGTCCCGCTGAACGCCCAGCCTGAACAGGCTGCGAGGCTCGTCGCCTTGCAGGCCGCTTTTTCTCAGGCCTGCAACGCGCTGGCGCCCTTAGTGCAAAAGACACGGGTGTGGAACCGCGTTGCGCTGCACCACATGGCCTACAAGCCGCTGCGCGAGCAGTTTCCGCAGATGGGCTCGCAGATGGTGTGCAACGCGATCTATTCAGTGTCGCGCCACTGCCGCATGGTGTTCCAGAGCCCGGGCAGCCCTTTCAACCTGACCAAGCTCGGCGACAAGCCGCTGCCCCTGCTCCGCTTTGCCAGCACCTGCCCCGTGTACTTCGACCGCCACACGTTGAGCCTGAAGGAAGGCCAGTTGTCGATGTACACGCTGGACGGCCGCATGCGCTTCAAACTGGACCTCAACGTGAAGGACGAAGCGAGGTTCCACCAGCAGAAGCTGCGCGAGATCGTGCTGTCCCGCAGTCGCGCCGGCAGCTTTGAGCTGCAGTTCGCCTTTTCGGAAACCGACGACACCCCTGACCTGCCCACGGCCGAGATGCCCGAGTACGTGATGGTGGAGGAGATGAATGAGCAACCCCGTTGACCCGCGCGCCCTGCGTGCCCCCACCACCGAGCTGCAGGAGGCCGTGCGCGAGCTGCGGCCCTACTTCGTGCGCACCGCGTGGTTCTCCATCATCGCGAGCCTGCTGGTGCTGATGCCCACCTGGTACATGTTCGAGGTCTACGACCGCGTCGTGAACAGCCGCAACCACCTCACGCTCGGCATGCTGACCCTGATGGTGCTGGCCGCCTACGCCGTCATGGAGCTGCTCGAATGGGCGCACGGCGAGCAGATGCACCGCGCCGGCCTGGCGCTGGACCGCAAGCTCGGCCCGCGCCTCTTCCACCTGCTATTCGAGGCCAACCTCAAGCGGCTGCCGGGCGGCACCACACAGCCCATGTCCGACTTGCGCACGCTGCGCGAGTTCCTGCCGTCGCCGCTGCTCAAGTCCATGATCGAGGCGCCCGTCGCCCTCGTCTTCCTGGCCATCATCTTCTTCATCGACCCGGTGCTGGGCTATTCGGCGCTGGTGGGCGCGGTGCTGCAGTCGCTGGTCGCGTGGGCCAACGAAGCCAGCACTCAGCCGCCGCTGTCGGCGGCCGGCCGCAGCTCGATCGCCGCGCAGCAGTATGCCGACGGCAGCCTGCGCAACGCGCAGGTGATCGAGGCCATGGGCATGCTCGGGAACATCCACAAGCGCTGGATCGCCAAGCAACGCGAATTCCTCGGACTGCAGGCGGTGGCTTCGGATCGCGCCGGCTTCTACTCGGCGATCTCCAAGTTCTTGCAGACCGTAATGGGCTCGCTCCTGCTCGGCCTGGGTGCCTGGCTGATGCTGCGCAACGAGCTCGGCGGCAACGGCGGCCACATGCTGGTGGGCTCAATCCTCGGCGGCCGCGTGCTGCAGCCGCTGGTGCAGTTCGTGGGCCAGTGGCGCATCGGCGTCAACACGCGCGACGCCTGGAAACGCCTGAACCAGCTGCTGGTCACCCTGCCGGCGCGCCAGGACTCCATGCCGCTGCCGCCCCCGCGTGGCATGCTCGCCGCGGAGAACCTGCTGGCCGCGGCGCCCGGCACGCAGACCCCGATCCTCAAGGGCGTGTCCTTCGGCATCAATCCCGGCGAAGTGCTCGCCGTGATCGGCCCTTCGGCCTCCGGCAAGACGACGCTCGCCCGGGTGCTCACCGGCGTCTGGCCATCCGCGGGCGGCAAGGCGCGCCTGGACGGGGTCGATCTGTACACTTGGGACAAGAGCGAACTCGGCCCCCACGTGGGCTACCTGCCGCAGGGCGTGGAGCTGTTCGACGGCACGCTGGCGGAAAACATCGCGCGCTTCGGCAAGGTCGAGAAGGCAAAGGTCGAGAACGCCGCCCGCGCCGTGGGCCTGCACGAATTCATCATGCATCTGCCCGACGGCTACGACACCGAGGTCGGCCCTGAAGGCGCGCGCCTGTCCGGCGGCCAGCGCCAACGCGTGGCCCTGGCCCGTGCCCTGTACGGCGACCCGGTCTTCGTGGTGCTGGACGAGCCGAACTCCAGCCTCGACGAGGTGGGTGACGCCGCGCTGAGCGCCGCGATCCAGGCGTTCAAGGCGCGGGGCACGACCTTCGTCGTCATCACGCACCGCACCAGCATCGTGGGCGTTGCCGACAAGCTCCTGGTGCTGCGCGACGGCACGGTCGCCGCCTTTGGCCCGCGCGACGAAGTCCTGGCCGCGATGCAGAAAGCCAACCAACAGGCCCAGGCACAGGCCCAGGCCCGCCAACAGCAGGCCGCCCCGGCACGCGCCGCGAAGGAAACGACCGCATGAAGACCCCCACCTTCTTCCAGCGCAGCGAACTGGCCGCGACCCTTTGGTCGTTTCGGCGCGAATTCGCCATAGTGGGCCTGTTCAGCGCCGTGGCCAACCTGCTGATGCTGACGCCGACCATCTACATGCTGCAGGTCTACGACCGCGTGCTGGTGAGCCACAGCGAGCTGACGCTGTTGGCGGTGTCGCTCATCTGCCTGTTCCTGTTCGCGGTGATGGCGATGTCCGAGTGGACGCGCTCGCGGCTGCTGGTGCGCACCGGCGTGCGCCTGGACGAGCAGTTGGGTACCCGCGTCTTCAACGCCAGCTTCGAGGCCTACCTCGACAGCAGCGGCTTGAGCCCGCAGCGCGCCTTCAACGACCTGCTGCAGGTGCGCCAGTTCCTCACCGGCCAGGGCATCTTTGCGTTCTTCGACGCGCCGTGGACGCCCATCTACATCGCGGTCAGCTTCGCGCTGCATCCGCTGCTTGGCATCCTCGCAATCGTGTTCGCAATAGTTCAGGTCGGGCTGGCTTGGTTCGGCCACCGCCACACGGTGGCGCCTTCGGAAGAGGCGGTGAAGGCCAACCTGGAGGTGAACCTCTTCCTGCAGGGCAAGCTGCGCAACTCCGAAACGCTCGAGGCCATGGGCATGGTGCGAAACCTGCAGCAACGCTGGCGCGAGCGCCACGTCAGGGCGCTGGCCCGGCAGACGCAGTCGCAGGCGGTGAGCAACCGAGTCACGGCCTGGAGCAAATTTGTCCGCTACAGCCAGCAGTCGCTATCGCTGGGCGCGGGTGCGCTGCTGGTGATCGACGGCCAACTGAGCCCCGGCGCCATGATCGCAGCCAACGTGCTGATGAACCGCGCCCTCGCACCCATCGACATGATGGTCAGCTCCTGGCGCAGCTTCATTGGCGCGCGCGCCGCGTTCGAGCGCCTGGAGAAGCTGCTGGGGACCTTCCCCGAGCGCGACCCGGCCCTCACGCGCGTGGCGCCTACCGGCGAGATCACGCTGCGCGGCGTCGAGGCGACAGCGCCCCGCCGCGAAGCGCCCATCCTCAAAAAAATCAACTTCGCGATCCCCGCCGGCACGGTGGTGGCGGTGCTCGGCCCGTCCGGGTCCGGCAAGTCGACCTTGGCGCGCACGCTGGTGGGCATCTGGCCGGACGTCAGCGGCGAAGTGCTGCTCGATGGCAGCCCGATCGAAGGCTGGAACCGCCTTGAACTGGGACCGCACCTGGGCTACTTGCCGCAGGACGTCGAGCTTTTCGATGGCACGATCGCCGAGAACATTGCGCGCTTTTCGGAGATCGACTCTGAAAAGGTCATCACTGCGGCGCGCATCACCGGCCTGCACGAATCGATCCTGCGCTTCCCAAAGGGCTACGACACGCCCATCGGCGAGGCCGGCAGCGTACTCTCGGGCGGGCAGCGCCAGCGCATCGCCCTGGCCCGGGCCGTCTACGGCGACCCCGCACTGGTGGTGCTCGATGAACCGAACGCGAACCTCGACGACGCCGGCGAAGCCGCGCTGATGAACGCGGTCGCGCAGCTCAAGGCCAAGGGCAAGACGGTGTTTATCGTCAGCCATCGTCCCGGCGCCCTCGCCGTGGCCGACTGGATCCTGGCGCTCAACAACGGCGAGGTGGTCGCTAACGGTCCTCGCGACTTGGTGACTCAATTCGCCAGGCGCCAGCACATGGCAGCCCAGTCCGATACGGGCAGTGGTCCCTTGCCCCCCCAGCCCGCCTGACTTATTCCCGAACTGAATTCCAAGCGATAACGACCATGGTCAACATCCCTTTCCTCAAATCCGCCCGGCCCGAGGGCACCGAACTGGACGCCGCCGCCGAAGAGGCTGTACTGGCCGACGACGGCAAGCGCGCAACCCGCATCGGCCTGTGGGCCCTGGCGATCGGCTTCGGCGGCTTCATGCTGTGGGCCGCATTCGCGCCGCTCGATGAGGGCGTGGCCGCACCGGGCCTAGTATCCATCGATACCAAGCGCAAGGCGGTACAGCACCTGACCGGCGGCATCGTCAAGGAAGTGCTGGTGCGTGAAGGCCAGAGTGCCAAGGAAGGCCAGGTCCTGATCAAGCTCGACGCGGCAACGGCACGCGCCAACTATGAGGCCTCCCGGCAGCGCTACCTGTCACTGCGTTCCATGCAATCGAGGCTGACGGCGGAGCAGACGAGCGCAGCCAAGATCACCTTCCATCCCGAACTTATCGAAGCTGCCGGCCAAGACCCGCTGATTCGAGCGCAGATGCTCACGCAGGAGCAGCTCCTCGCGGCGCGTCGTGGCGCGCTGAACGCAGACCTGCAGTCCTTGAGCGAGCAGGTTCAGGGCATGGAAGCTTCGATCCAGGCCTACACGTCCATGATCGAAAGCCGCAGCACGCAACTGTCGCTGCTGAACGAAGAACTGAAGAACACGCGGAGCTTGGTCGCGGACGGCTACGCGCCGCGCAACCGCCAGTTCGAACTGGAACGGATGGTGGCCGAAGCCAATAGCTCGTTGGCCGACCTGCAAGGCAACATCCTCCGGGCGCGCCGCTCGATCGGTGACCTCAAGAGCCGCGCGATCTCGCGACAGCAGGAGTTCCGCAAGGAGACTGAAGGCCAAATGGCCGACGTGACGCGCGAGGCGCTGGCCGAGGTCGAAAAATTCCGCGCACTCCAGGCCGACCTGGCGCGCATCGACATCAAGGCGCCCGCCACCGGCCAGGTGGTGGGACTGGCCGTGCAGACGCCCGGCGCCGTGATCCAGCCCGGCCAGAAACTGATGGACATCGTGCCCAACGACGAGCCCTTGCTGCTCGAGGCCCGTGTCCAACCGAACTTCATCGACAAGGTCCACGCGGGGCTGCCGGTGGATATCCGTTTCGCGAACTTCGCCAACGCGCCCACACTGGTCGTGGACGGCAAGGTCCTTTCGGTCTCCGGTGACCTCATCACGGACCCCGCGACCAACCAGAGCTACTTCCTGGCGCGCGTGTCGGTGACCCCCGAGGGCCTGAAGAAGCTGGGCAAGCACCAGATGCAGCCCGGCATGCCGACCGAAATGATCTTCCGGACCGGAGAGCGTTCGCTCCTGACCTACCTGCTCGGCCCGCTGTACAAGCGGATGTCGGCGTCGATGAAGGAGGCTTGAAGATGACAAGAGACCTCCTTCGGGCGGTGGCGGTCGCGGCCGCGACGGCCTGCGCCGCGTCCGCGGCCTGGTCGATCGACCTGGCCGAGGCCTATCGCCTGGCCTCGGAGCGCGACGCCACGATCCGCGCCTCGCGCGCCACCAGCGAGGCCGGCCGCGAGCGGCTGCCGCAGGCGCGCGCCTCCCTGCTGCCCAGCGTCTCGATCAATTCATCGCGCTTCAAGAACGACCTGGACTCCAAGACGCCCAACCCGCTGGTGCCCGGGCAGGAAATCAACAACCAGGACCGCTACAACAGCAACAACGACACCTTCGTGATCCGGCAGCCGCTGTTTCGCAAGGCCCTGACGGCGCAGTACCGCAGTGCCGAAGCCGTGGCTGCCGATGCCAACGCCACGCTCGAGCGCGACGAGCAGAGCCTGGTGGTGCGCGTCACGGGGGCCTACTTCGAGGCCCTGCTGGCGGAAGACCAGCTGGAACTGATCGGATTGCAGAAGGCGGCCTATGCCGGCCAGGTCGACGCCGCCACCAAGGCGTTCCGGGCCGGCGCGGGCACGCGCACCGACATCGACGACGCGCAGGCGCGCTATGACCTTGCGGTGGCGCAGGAAGTCGAGGCGCGCGAGAACGTGGACCTGACCCGCCGGCAGTTGCAGGTGCTGATCGACCAGCCGGTGACCACGCTGTCGAAGCTGAATGTGTCCAGGATGCAGCTGACCCCTCCGGCGCCGGCCACCACGCAGGAATGGCTCTCGCTGGCCGAAGCGGCCAGCCCGGAACTGATGTCGGCCCGCGCCCAGGTGGAAGCCGCGCGCGCCGACGTCGACAAGGCGCGTTCCGGCCACTACCCCACGCTGGACGCCGTGGCGCAGGTCTCGCGCAGCACCAGCGAAAACGTCACGCGCCTCAACACCAGCTACTACCAGAAGCAGATCGGCGTGCAGCTGACGGTGCCGATCTTCCAGGGCGGCTACGTCAATTCGCAGGCGCGCGAGGCGCTGGCGCTGCTCGAGCGCTCGGAGAGCCGGCTCGAGGAACTGCGGCGCGACCTCGGCGTGCGGATCCACAAGGAATTCAAGGGTGTGACCGAAGGCGTGCTGAAGGTGCGGGCGCTGGAACAGGCGGTGCGCTCCTCCGAGCAGGTGCTGGTGTCCACCCGCAGGTCCTTCGAGGCCGGCGCGCGCACGCGCATCGACATCCTCAACGCCGAACAGCAGGCGGGACAGGCGCGCCGCGACCTGTCGCAGGCGCGTCTGACTTACATGCTGTCACGCGTGCGCCTGAAGGCGCTCGCCGGCGGACTGAAGGTGGAGAACATTGACGAAATGAACGGCTGGCTCCAGCATTGAGCCAGGGGACCCGCTCACGCTATCCAATCAATGGACCTTCGCCAGTTTCCGCTGTTCGCCAACCTGCCGGAGGACGAGCTCAAGATCACCAGCGGGCTGATGCGGTTGAAGAACTTCGGGCGGCGCGAGATCGTGTGCCGCAAGGAGGAAGTGGCGGACGGCCTGTACCTGCTGTTTTCCGGCTCGCTGCAGGCCGTGGACATCGCCGAAGACGGCCGTGAGATCGGCCTGAACCTGATCAAGCCCGGTAGCTTCTTCGGCGAGCTGTCGGTGATCGACGGCCTGCCGCGCTCGGCCCATATCATCGCCCTGCAGCCCTCCACCGTGGGCCTGATCCCGCAGGCGGCCGCGCGCGAGGTGTTCTACAAGCTGCCCGCCACGGCCGAAGCGATGATGAAGCACCTGGCTTCGCTGGTCCGCAACCTGTCGGCGTTTCGCGCGCTGCTGGCCATCCCCAACGCGCAGCAGCGCGTCTATGCGCTGCTGCAGCAGCTCGGGCAGCAGATGCCGGGCGGCCTGATGGTGATCCAGAACCTGCCCAAGCAGCAGGAGATCGCGATCATGATCAACACCAGCCGCGAGACGGTGTCCCGGGCGATCGCGCAACTGGTCGCCTCGGGCGTGCTCGAGAAGGACTTCCGGCGGCTGATCGTGCGCGACCCGCCCCGGCTGCGGCGCCTGGCGAGCCAGAACACGCCGCCCAACGACTTCAAAATCTGAGCGCCAGCGTCGCGCTGAGCACCTGCGCGTTGTACGTGTACAGCGCGATCGTGTCTCGCGCCCGGCGGCCGCGCCATTCCAGCAGCAGCGAGGTGTTGGTCCAGACGGGCCGCTCGGCTTGCAGGCTTGCCTGGCTCAGGCGGTTGTGCCTGCGCATGTCGAGCAGGCCGGGTGCGAACAGCTCGTCGCTGCTCCAGTCGTAGTAGGAAAGCTGTGGCTTGAAGCGCCACTGGCCGGCCAGCGCCACGGCGCCGAGCTGCACCTGCCACCCCAGGCGGTCGCCGCCCGGGCGCGCGCCGCGCGCGGTGTCGCGCAGCAGCGAGACCCCCGCCTCGAGGTACTGCCACGCGTTCACCCGCCATTCGCGCAGCAGGCCCGCTTCCAGCAGGTACGCATTCTGCGACGCCTGCGTGAAATAGTGCGCGGATGTCGCGTTCAGCGTCGCCTGCCAGAACCCGCCCTGCCCGTAGGCATAGAGCCACTGCAGCGCGGCCACCGCGTTGCGCTGGTAATGCCGGCTTCCGAGCCAGATCTCCTGGGCCTCCAGTTGGCCGCGCATGGTGCCCCAGGGCAGGATCCGGAATTCGCGCGCGGCGGCCGCCGAGAAGGCCCGCACATCGAACGCAGGTTCCTGCAGGTTGCTGCGCTGGGCCAGCGAGAACAGCAGGCCGGTATCCCACCGGGGCAGCGCCACGCTGTAGTCCGCGGCGGCCTGCACGAAGGTGCTGGAGCGCGGCCGGTAGCTCGGGTCCAGGTCGACTTCGACCTTGTTCTCGCCGCTTCCGATCACCAGACTGTGCGCGGTGATGCCCTGGCTCACGTTGCTGTCCCAGCCGCCGCCGACCTGCACGCGGAAGGCGGAGCCCGACGCCACCGGAAGCGTCACGCAGCCGCTGGCTTCGAGGTCCTGCACCAGGCGCAGGAGGGCCGGCGGCGGGTCGAGCTGGACGCGGATCGCCTCGAACATGGCCATGGCCTGATCGCGCTCGCCGCGCCGGCAATGCTCCACGGCCCGGTCCATGATCTCGCCGGCGACCCCGCGCGACGACAGGGCCTCTTCATCGGAGGCGGCGGCCCGGCCCGCCGCGCAGCAGGCCAGGAGCGCGGCGACCCACAGCCACCGCGCCTTCATCCTGCGGCCGTCGCAACCGCGCCCGGGCGCGTCGCCGCGTCGGGCAGCGAACCGCTCGAAGAAGGGAAAGACCAAAGTACGGATGCCTCTCGAAGACCCGGCAGCTGCACTTGCGTCACCGGCACCAGCGCGCTGCCGGCGGCAAGGCGCGCTGCCACCGGCCCGACGACCAGATCGCAACTGAGGGTTTTGGCGATTGCCTGCAGCTTGCTCGCCGTGTTGATGCAATCGCCCACGGCAGTATACGTGCGCCGGAAGCGTGTTCCGAGGTCGCCGACCAGCACCGAGCCGGCTTCGACGCCGATGCGCACCCGCGCCGGCGCGAGGCCCTGCGCGACGCGCTGCTCGTTCCATGCGCGGACGTTGGCGACCATGGCCTGCGCGGCCTCCAGCGCCCGGTGCGTGTGCAGCGGGTTCACCAAGGGCGCACCCCAGAAGGCCACCAGCCCGTCGCCGGTGTATTTGTCGAGCGTTCCTTCGTAACGGAGGATCGGCTCGGTCAGGCACTGCAGGAACTCGCGCGTGAGCTGCGCCGCTTCCTGCAGGCTGGAGCGGTTGGTCAGGCCCGTGTAGTCCTGCATGTCCGCGGAGATGACCGTGATCTCGCGGTGCTGCGGCACCATGGGGTTCTCCAGCCCTTGGCGCAACATCTCATTGAGCACCGAAGGCGCCACGTAGGAGGCGAAGGATCGCAACAGCTGACCCTGTTCGCGCTGCATCATCCACAGCTCCACCGAGATCACGAACAGCATCAGCACGTACGCAAGCAGCGGCGCGCTGGGGCTGAAGGCGGTGTCCTGCAGGACCAGCCAGCCGGCGATCGCCAGCCACGAGGCGAAGGCCGCGATCGTTGCGGGGATCAGCCACCAGGCCTTGTAACGCCCCAGCGCCCAGGCACCCGCTGCGAGCGTCAGCAGCGTCCACAGCGCCGCGATCCAGCGGCCGCTGCCGCCCAGGCCGGCGGTCTTGCCCTCGATGTGGTCGAGCAGCGAGGTCATGGCCGCCGCATGCACCATCACGCCGCCCGCGCTGGCGGCCAGCGGCGTGGCGGCGCGGTCGTTCAGGCCGAGCGCCGACGACCCGACCAGCACCCAGCGCCCGCGCAGCAGATCCGCGGGCACGCTGCCATCGAGCACGTATCGCGCGGGAATGACGGTGTAGGCCTCCCAGCGGCGGGAGAAAGGCAGCGCCCACTCCGCATCCTCGCGCAGTTGCCGCGGCAGGTGATCGAAGGCGTTGACCGGGGCGCCGCGTTGCATGGGGCACGCCAACATGGCGACGGGCAGCAAAGGCGAGCCCTGCCCGTGCCAGCTGGCCATCAGGGGCACACGCCGCACGCGGCCATCGGGATCGAGCCGATGGCCGATGTTGCCGACGCAGCGGGCCTTCGCCAGCCCGTCGTGGTTCGCCAGGTAGCCGGTGGCGGCAATGCCGGCGGGCGCCTCCTGGAGCGCCGGCGCGCCGAACACCGGCTTGCCGCTGGCCACCTGCGGGTTGTGGTCGCGCTGCTCGAAATCCAGCGCCTGCGCCAGCACCAGCGGCGCGAAATCGGCCAGCGCGGCCAGGCGCTCGTCGCCCGCGGCATCGGCCGGCGAGGGGAAAACGATGTCCAGCCCCACGGCACGGGCGCCGTAGGGGCCGGCCAGTGCCTCCAGCAGGTCGGCAATGCGCGCCCGTGGCCAGGGCCAGGGGCCCAGCGCCGCGATGCTGGACTCGTCGAGATCAACGACGACGACCCGGTGCTCCGGTTCGTCCGACGCCAGCATCAGGTGCAGGCGATCGCCGATCAGGTGGTCGAGGGCAGACAGGACCGGGATGCGGGGCGAGGCCCACTGCATCGCCATCGACAGCGCCGCGAGCAGCGCGATGAGCGCCCAGCGAAAAGAAGCGCGATGGTTGCGCAAGTTAGGACTACCTGTTCACGCCGCGCTTACTTGCGCCAGGAAGTCGCTCCCGTCGCCTCGTAGCGGCCGCCGAACTCCCGTTGGTACAGGTACATGGCTTCACCCGCATCCTTGCCGCCGACGATGCCGTTGACGATGGAGGCGTTCGGAATCAGCGAGAAAGCTTCCGACTGGAACTGTCCGTTGGGGTCCACCGAACCCCTGGCGGCGATCCACGCCGACAGGTCGCCCGCGGACACCTTCATCGAGGTTTCGAACTTGCGGGAGCCGAAATCGATCTTCAGCGACCCGTCCGATGCCTTGGACACGACAGAGATGCCGGTCGGTTTGTCGGTGATCACGCCCTCATGCCCGGTCAGGCTGAAACGGCCCACGCCGTCGCCCGGCAGCGCCATGGAGGTCATGGTGGGGTTGGATGCCAGCACGTAGAAACGATTGATCGATACTAGGTTGCGCCCATTGAGCACGTCCTCCGCGCTGACGACGCCGGCGTCCCCCTCGGAAACCGCGGCCCAGCGGCCCCACACGGCGACCGGCGGGTCGGGCTGCTGCGGCTGCGTGGGGGGCGGCGGCGTCACGACAACCGGCGGAGTCGGGTCGAGGACCGGCGGGTTGGGCAAGGTCACCCCTCCGGTGACGAGCTCGGAACCGCGCGAATCCGCCACTTTCACCTCGGTGGGGCCGGCAGGCTGCTTCGCCACCGGTTCCGCGGCCGCCGGCGGTCGCGCCCGGTCGGGACTGGCTGACGGGTCATCGATCAGCTGCGGCCGGCGCTCGCCCGCCTGCAACTGCAGCAGCTTGTCCTTGGCGCCGGCAAACAACTCGACCGCCGAGGGTCCCTCGCAGGGGCCCAAGGCATCGCGCTGGCAGCCTTCGCCCAGGCTGTTCATGATCACACCGCCGGAGTGCACCGAGACCCGCGTGACCTTGGCGTCAGCCAGCACCGTGAAATCGGTGCCCCGCACGCCAATGGCCGCCATGGGCGTGTTGAAGCGGAATTTCTCGCGGGCGGCCTTGGCGCCCTGTCCGGACACGTGGCGCGCGACGCCGTTAACGAGCGAGTACCTGATTTGGGAATCCTGCGGCCGCGCGGGGTCGAAACGCCAGAGCTCCACATGGAGTTCCGACGCCGGACGCACGACCAGCAGGCCGCCGTCGCGCAGGCGAACATAGACATGACTGTCGGGCTGGGTGCGGATGCGGTCACCCTCGAGCACCAGCATGCCCTTGCTCACCGAGTTGGCCGCGCCATCCGCGCGAATGCGCTCGGCCTTGCCCGAAATGAACATGACCTCGCCGCTGCCGGCACCGTTGTCCGGCTGCGCCTGAGCAACTGCCGGCAGCACGAAAGCTGCCACAGCGCTACAGAAAATGCCGCAGAGGTATTTCATTTGCAACAAAATAACACGCCAGCCGAGTAGAAAACGTGATGGCGAGCACAGTTCTCGCTGCAGCCAGGCTCATCCTTTGCCCAATTACAACACCGGTCGCCCTGCTGCTGGGTAAAGAGCCCCGACCTTTGTCGGGCAAAATCCCTCGCATTACCAGCTGACGTTGCTCCTGAAGGGGTAAACGGTCAACTTTTTAACGAAGGGAGAAGAATTAGATGGGGATCGCAGCCGGATTGACCGAGAAGACCGCCAAAGAGGCCAAGACTGCCATCGTCACGGGCGTGACCGGCCAGGACGGCGCCTACCTCTGTGCGCTCCTGCTGGAGAAGGGCTATTCGGTCCACGGAACCTACCGTCGCACGAGTTCGGTGAATTTCTGGCGGCTCGAGGAAGTCGGGGTGCGCGACCACCCGCGCCTGAATCTGGTCGAGTACGACCTGACGGACCTGGGCGCCAGCATCTCCCTGCTGCAGCGGGCACAGCCCGACGAGGTCTACAACCTGGCCGCGCAGAGTTTCGTCGGGGTCAGCTTCGAGCAACCCACGACCACCGCGCAGATCACCGGCCTGGGCACACTGAACCTGCTCGAGGCGATCCGCCTGACCAACCCGAAGATCCGCTTCTATCAGGCCTCGACCTCTGAGATGTTCGGCAAGGTGCAGGCGGTGCCACAGCGGGAGGACACCCCTTTCTATCCGCGCAGCCCCTATGGCGTCGCCAAGCTGTTCGCGCACTGGACGGCGGTCAACTACCGCGAAAGCTACGACATCTTCGCCACCAGCGGGATCCTGTTCAACCACGAATCGCCGCTGCGTGGCCGCGAGTTCGTGACGCGCAAGATCACGGACACCGTGGCGCGCATCAAGCTCGGCAAGCAGGACGTGCTGGAACTGGGCAACATCGACGCGCGGCGCGATTGGGGCTATGCCAAGGAATATGTCGAAGGCATGTGGCGCATGCTGCAGGTGGACGAGCCGGACACTTTCGTGCTGGCGACCCACCGCACCGTGCCCGTGCGTGACTTCGTGCGGATGGCCTTCTCCGGCGCCGGGATGCAAGTGGAATTCCGCGGCAGCGGTGTCGATGAAACGGCAGTCGATGTCGCGACCGGCAAGGTGGTCATGAAGGTCAACCCGAAGTTTTACCGCCCGGCGGAAGTCGACCTCCTGATCGGCGATCCTTCACGGGCGCGCGACAAGCTCGGCTGGGAGGCGCGCACTTCGCTGGAAGAGCTGTGCGCGTTGATGGTCGACGCCGACCTGCGTCGCAACGAGCGGGGCTTCTCGTTTTGAGGATCGCGCTGACCGGCAGCGACGGCTTCACGGGCCGCCATTTCCAGGCCGTCGCCGAGCGCGAGGGCCATGAAGTCCTGCCGTTCCGCGCCGACCTCACCGATGCCGCAGCAACCCAGGCCGAAGCGGCAGCGGTGCAGGCCGATGCGCTGGTCCACCTGGCCGCCATCAGCTTCGTGGGCCACCATGACGAGCACCGCTTCTACGACGTCAACCTGTTCGGCACCCTCAACCTGCTCGACGCCCTGGCCAAAACCGGACGGCCGTGGCGCCGCATTCTGCTGGCCAGCAGCGCCAATGTGTATGGCAACTGCGAGCAATCGCCGATCGCCGAGTCGCAGCCGCCCGCGCCGGTCAACCACTATGCGATGAGCAAGGTGGCGTCCGAACTGATGGCCCGCAGCCGGTTCCCGCAGCTTCCCGTCGTGATCACCCGGCCGTTCAACTACACCGGCCCGGGCCAGCATGAGGCTTTCGTGATCCCGAAGCTGGTCGGGCACTTCAAGAGGCGCAGTCCCACCGTTAACCTGGGCAACCTGGACGTCCAGCGCGAGTACAACGACGTGCGCTTCGTCTGCGAAGCTTACCTGCGCCTGCTGGAACTTGGCACGCCGGGGTCGGCCTACAACATCTGCACCGGCATCACCCACGACTTCAACGCCGTGATCGGGTTGCTGCAGGATCTCACCGGCCACCGGATCGAGGTCCGGACCGATCCCGCCCTGGTGCGCGCGAACGAAGTGCACCGCCTGTGCGGGGACCCGGCGCGCCTGCAGCAGACGATCGGTGCCACGACCGCCTACCAGCTGCAGGACACGCTCGCCTGGATGCTGGCGAGCTGATGTCAGCCACCCGGGTGGTCTTCGGCGGTGCGGCCCTCACCGTGCCCCTGACCGGCGTCGGCCAGTATTCCTTCCAGTTGGCCAGCCGGCTGGCGCGCGATCCGGCCCTGGACATGCTGTTCTTCTACGGGCGCGAATTCGGGCGCGAGGTCCGCGCCGGCGGCAGCCCGCGCGTGCTGCGCTCGCGCCGCTGGGTGCGCGACATCGTGCCCAACGTGTACACCATGCAGCGCTGGCTGCGGCAGCGCCGCTTCGACGCCGGCATGCGCGCCGGCCAGTTCGACCTGTACCACGAGCCGAACTTCCTGCCACTGCGTTTCGACGGGCCGATCGTGCTCACGGTGCACGACCTGTCGTGGGTGCGCTATCCGCAGACGCACCCGGCCGAACGCGTGCGCGACATGGACCGGTACTTCGAGCCGGGGCTGCGCCGGGCGACCCTCGTGCTCACGGTGTCGGAGTTCGTGCGCCGCGAGCTCATCGAGGTGTTCGGGCTGGCGCCGCAGCGCGTGCTGGCCATCCCCAACGGCCTGGACCCGGTGTTCCGGCCCATGCCGGCGCCCGCCACGCGCGACGTCCTGGCCGCCCACGGCCTCTCGCATGGCGCCTACTTCCTTTCCCTCGGAACGCTGGAGCCGCGCAAGAACATCGAGACGACACTGCGCGCCTACGCTCGGCTGCCGCAGGAGCTGCGGCAGCGCCTGCCGCTGGTGCTGGCGGGCATGAAGGGCTGGCGTACCAGCGCGATCGACAGCGTCATGGCGCCGCTGCTGGCCAGCGGCCAGGTCCGCCTGCTCGGCTTCGTGGAGCGCGAGGCGCTGGCGGCTGTCACCGCCGGCGCGCTCGCCCTGGTGTATCCCTCGCTGTACGAAGGATTCGGCCTGCCGCCGCTCGAAGCCATGGGCTGCGGGGTGCCGGCGATCGTCTCCAATGTCAGCTCGCTGCCCGAGGTGGTGGGCGATGCCGGCATCCAGGTGGCCCCGATGGACGACGCGCAACTGGCCGATGCGATGCGCGGACTGGCCGAGGACGCCGGGCTGCGCGCCCGGCTGTCGCTGCGCTCCCTGGAGCGCGCGGCGGCATTCACCTGGGACCGCTGCGCGGCCGAGACCAAGGCGGCCTATGCGAGGGCGCTCGTCGGCTGAGGCAGGAGCTCGCGATAGAGCTCGTGGTAGCTGCGCGCCATGCGCGTCGCGGTGAACAGTTCCTCGAAGCGGCGCCGCGCGGCTACGCCCATCTCGCCGGCCAGGGCGGGTGAATCGAGCAGGCGGCGCATGGCATCGCGCAATGCCGCCGCGTCATCGGGCCCCACGACCCAGCCTGTCACGCCGTCGACGTTGATGAAAGAGGTGCCGGTGCCGATTTCGCAGGTGATCATCGGCTTGCCGCACATCGCGGCCTCCACCAGCGACATGCCGAAAGCCTCGGAGCGCAGGTGGGACGGAAAGACGAAGCCACCGGCCAGGCGCAGCAGGCACATCTTGTCCTCGTCGCTGATGGCGCCGAGGAAGCGCACGTTGGCCAGCGACTCGCGTTCGGCATGCTGGCGCAGACGCTCGGCCTCGGGGCCCGTGCCCGCGACCACGATGCGGCCGCGCAGGTCCTTCGCCGCCCGCAGCAGCGTTTCCAGGCCCTTGTAGTAGCGCAGCACGCCCACGAACAGGAAGAAGCCCTCGCCGACCTCGCCGCGCCAGCGCTCGACCTCCGCTGCCGAAGGCTGGGGATAGCTGGCTTCGTCGATGCCGTTGGGGATCACGCGCACCTGCGGGCCCAGGCGCGCCAGCACCGGGCTGCTGTCGCGGTACTGCGGTGAGGTCGCCACCACGGCCGTCGCCGCGCGCAGGAAGCGGTTCATCAGGGGCGTGTACGCCCGCAGCAGCCACTTCTGCCGGACGATGTCCGACTGGTAGGAGACCACGCTCGGCTTGTCGCAGCCGTGCAGCACGTGCAGCAGGTCCCCGAAGGGCCAGGGGAACTGGTAGTGCACCACGTCCGCCCACTGCAACTGGCGCCGGAACTCGGCAAAGGCGTCGATCGAAATCGGGTTGGAGGCGATCTCGAGCGTGACGCGGCTGCGGTGCACCTCGCCCTCGGGCCGGCGCAGCACTGCCGGGTGGGCGCCGGGGCTGAGGGTGAACACCCGGGACTCGTCGCCGAGTGCAGCCAGGCCCTTGCCCAGCTGGTTGATGACCTGTTCGATGCCCCCTAGGGTGTCGGGATAGTAGCTCTTGTAGACGTGCAGGACTCTCATGCGGCGCTTGGTTGCCCTGCAGTCTGCAAGGCACGCAGCGCGAGGAGCGATGCCATTTTAAGCGGCGGCAAAACTATCAGAAGTGGATGCCCCGCATCATCTGCTGCATGGCGATCGCCTCGGGCGACAGCTGCGGCTTGCCGGACTTGTCGCCCTTGGCCGCCGACGAATCCGGGAACATCCGGAAGCTGGTGTTCATGGTGATCTGCGCCACGCGCGGGGCCAGCGCGTGCAGCAGCTCGCCGGCGGTTCCCAGGCGCGTGGCGATGCGCACCGGCTTGAGGATGCAGGCCTGCGCGATCATGTCGGCCGCTTCCTCGGGCGACAGCGTCGGCACGTTGTTGTAGAGGTTGGTCGGCGCGATCATCGGCGTGCGCACCAGCGGCATGTTGATGGTGGTGAAGGTGATGCCGCGGTCGGCGAATTCGCTGGCGGCGCAGCGCGTCCAGGCGTCCAGCGCCGCTTTCGAGGCCACGTAGGCGGAAAAGCGCGGTGCATTGGTGAGCACACCGATCGAGCTGATGTTCACCACGTGGCCGGCGTGCCGGGCGACCATGCCCGGCAGCAGGCCCATGGTCACGCGCAGGCAGCCGAAATAGTTGAGCTGCATGGTGCGCTCGAAGTCGTGGAAGCGGTCGTAGCTCGATTCGATCGCGCGCCGGATCGAGCGACCGGCGTTGTTGATGAGGAAGTCGACGCCGCCGTGCTTTTCCACCAGCAGCTGCACGAAGCGCTCGCAGTCGGCGCCTTCGGCCAGGTCCACCGGATAGGCGATGAACTCGTAGCCCTGGTCCCGCGCCTCGCGGCAGGCGTCGTCGAGCTTGTCCTGGTCGCGCCCGCAGATGATGGTGGTCGCGCCGGCCTGGGCGAAGCGGTGCGCCGCCGCCAGGCCGATGCCCGACGAACCGCCGGTCACCAGCACCACCTTGCCGCCGACGGCCCCCTTGAGCGATCGGTCGATGTGCAGGTCCGGGTCGAGGTGCCGTTCCCAGTAGTCCCACAGGCGCCAGGCGTAGTCCTTCAGGTTCGGGCATCCGATGCCGGAGCCCTTCAGCGCCGCCAGCGATTCGCGGCAGTCGAAGCGCGTGGGGTAGTTGACGAACTGCAGGATGTCCTCGGGCAGCCCGAGGTCCTTCATGACCGCGTTGCGGATGCGGCGCACCGGCGCCAGCGCCAGCAGCCCCTTCTTCACGCTCTTCGGAATGAACCCGAGCAGCGCGGCGTTGACGAACAGGCTCATCTTCGGCGCGTGCGCGGCGCGGCTGAAGATGTCCAGCACGTCGCCGACCCGATAGCCCACTGGATCGACCAGGTGGAAGCACTTCTTCGCGATGCCGCCCAGATGGCTGAGGTGGTCGAGCGCATCCACCACGAAATCCACCGGCACGATGTTGACGCGCCCGCCTTCCAGGCCGATGGTGGGCATCCAGGGCGGCAGCAGCTGCCGCATGCGCTGGATCAGCTTGAAGAAATAGTAGGGACCGTCGATCTTGTCCATCTCGCCGGTGCGGCTGTCGCCGACCACCATGGCGGGGCGGTACACGGTCCACGGCACCTTGCATTCCTGCCGAACGATCTTCTCGCTCTCGTGCTTGGTCATGAAGTACGGGTGCTCGTAGTTCTCGGCCTCCGCGAACATGTCCTCGCGGAACACGCCTTCGTACAGGCCCGCCGCGGCGATCGAGGACACGTGGTGGAAGTGGCCGGCGTCGATCGCGCGGGCGAACTCGACTGCGCTGCGGGTGCCGTCGATGTTGCCGGCGACCTGGCTCTCCTCGTCGGACGACAGGTCGTACACGGCGGCCAGGTGGTACACATGGTCCACCTGCCCCTTCAGGTGTTTCAGGTCGGCGGCGGACACGCCCAGCTTCTTGCCGGTGAGATCGCCGAACACCGGCACGGCCCGGGCCGCGGAAACGCCCCAGTACTCGCGCAGCGCATCGATCTTGTCCCGGGTTTCCTCGCGCAGCAGGAAATGGACCATCGAGCCCTTGCGCTCGAGCAGCTTCCTGACCAGCCGCTTGCCGATGAACCCGGTGGCGCCGGTGACGAAATAGTGCATAAGGATCTCCTCCACGTGCGTGCCCATTCTGCCGAAAGTTTAGGAAGAGACCCCTAAACCGGCCGGGGGTGCAAGGCTTAAAGTGGGACCCGTCGTCAATCGAAGGAGCTCACGATGGTCAAGAAGATGCACAAGGCAAGCGACGAGGATTCGAAAAGCTCCGCGCAGTTCGCGGACACGATCCGCGAGTCGGCCCAGCAGATCTGGCTGGCCGGCCTGGGCGCGTTTTCCAAGGCCCAGGAAGAAGGCGGCAAGGTGTTCGAGTCGCTGGTGAAGGAGGGGCAATCCATCCACCGCAAGACGCAGACCGCCGCGGAGGAACGATTCGCCGAAGCCTCCAGCCGCATGGCCAGCATGGCCAGCGACATCTCCTCGAAGGCCTCGGGCCAATGGGACAAGCTCGAAAATATCTTCGAGGACCGCGTCTCGCGCGCCCTCAAGAAGCTCGGCGTGCCCACCGCCAAGGACATCGACGAACTGGTGGCGCGCATCGACGAGCTCAACCGCAACGTCGCCAAGCTCAACGCGAAGAGCCATGCCGCCAAGCCGGCGCGGGCCGCGGCGCCGGCCGGCGGCAAGCGCACGGCGACCAAGCGCGCGAGCGCGCGCAAGACCGCCCCGTGACGTCGGGCGCCGGGGTCCAGTCAACCGGAGGGCGCTGCGGCGCCCTTTTTTGCGGCGCCGCAGCAGCTGCGGTTGAGCAAGCTCTCTACACTGGACGATCATGACGATCATGAGGTCCAAATTGCAGTCACCTCGCATCGCCCTGGCCCTCGCCGGCGGCGGACCCATGGGGGCGATCTACGAGATCGGCGCCTTGTGCGCCCTCGACGAGGCGCTGGAAGGGCTCGATTTCAACCGGCTGCATCACTACGTCGGCGTGTCGGCGGGCGCCTTCATCGCCGCGGCCCTGGCCAATGGCATGACGCCGCGCCAGCTTTGCGCCTCCTTCATCGAGGCCAGCGGCGACCCCGCGGACGTCTTCGATCCCGCCTGGTTGCTGGTGCCGGCCTACGGCGAGATCGCGCGCCGCGCCGCATCGGCGCCGGTCCTCGCGGCCTCGGCCCTGTGGCGCGGTGTGCTGGGCCGGCGATCGCTGGCGCACTCGCTGGAGCGGCTCGGCCGCTGCCTGCCGACCGGCCTGTTTTCGAGCGAGCCGGTGGAGCTGCGGCTGGCCAAGGCCTTCTCCCGGCCGGGGCGCACCAACGACTTCCGGCAGCTCGCCGCCCGGCTCACGCTGGTGGCGACCGACCTCGACTCGGGCGACGCCGCGCCATTCGGGCAGCCCGGCTGGGACCAGGTGCCGATCTCCCGGGCCGTGCGGGCCAGCTGCGCCCTGCCCGGCCTGTTCCCGCCGGTGGAGATCGACGGCCGCCACTACGTGGACGGCGCGCTGAAGAAGACCCTGCATGCGTCGGTCGCGCTCGAGGACGGCGCGGACCTGCTGCTTTGCCTCAATCCGCTCGTGCCCTTCAACGCGACGGGGAGGGACGCCGCGGCGGGCGCGGCCCCGCAGCGAATCGCCGAAGCCGGCATGCCCACGGTCCTGAGCCAGACCCTGCGCTGCATGATCCATTCGCGCATGGAGCTGGGCATGAAGCACTACGAGCGGGCCTATCCGGGCAGCGACATCGTGCTGGTCGAACCGGACGGCCACGACGCCGAGCTGTACCTGGCCAACACCTTCAGCTACAGCCGGCGCGCGCAGCTGGCCGAGCATGCCTACCAGCAGACGCGCGCCTGGCTGCGCTCGCAGCGCGACGCGCTCGCGCCGAGGCTGGAGCGGCACGGCATCGTGCTGCGGAGCGCAAGGCTCGACGCGCCGCGACGGCTGATCACGCCGCGCCCGCCCACCCGCATCGGCCGCGCGGTGGCGTCCCTGCATGACGCCCTCGACGAACTGGGGTGCGCGCTCGAGGCCGCATGAAGAAGGCGCCGCGCCGCACCGCCGAGCGGATCCTGGAGGTCTCGCTCGACCTCTTCAATCGCTTCGGCGAGCCGAACGTCTCCACGACCCTGATCTCCAGCGAACTCAACATCAGTCCGGGCAACCTCTACTACCACTACCCGGCCAAGGACGAGCTGATCAACGCGCTGTTCGACCGCTACGAGCAGGCGCTGAACGAACTGCTGGGCGCGAGCGACGGCGTCCGCGACGTCGAGGATGCGTGGTTCTTCATGCACACGCTGTTCGAGTTGATCTGGAAGTACCGCTTCCTCTATCGCGACCTGAACGACCTGCTGTCCAAGAACCGCAAGCTGGAAACGCACTTCCAGGGGGTGCTGAAAAACAAGACGCGGGCGATCCGCGCGATGCTGACCGGCATGAGCCGCGCCGGCGCGGTGGACATGGACTCGCGCGAGGTCGACCCCACGGCCACCGGCATGGTGGTGCTGCTCACCTATTGGCTGAGCTACGAATACGTGCGCGATCCGCGCCATGCGCTCGAACCGGGAAGCGCGCAGCAGGCTTTGCTGCGTGGAGCGCACCATGTGCTGAATCTGCTGGTACCCTATCTCGAACCGGGCCAGCGCGCTCACTTCCTCGGATTGGTGTCCGCCTACGAAAGTCCGCCGACAGGGATTTCTGGAGACAGCCATGGGCAGGTGGACGGTATTTCCTCACGCCGGTGAATACAGCTTCGATGCCGCGAGCCTGGAAAAGCTCTGGACGCCGCTGCATGCCGGCGACATGGAACCGCTGCCGGAGGACCCCGCGGTGCTGCAAGCCTGGGCGCTGTTCCACAGCGGCGACTTCCAGCATGCCGCCGAGGCCGGTTTGCGCGCCGGCGGCGCCGGCATCACCGTGGCCAACAAGGCCACCGCCGTCTACGCGAACTACCTCGAGCGGAAAGAGCAAAGGAAGCTCGAACTGCTGATGGAGGTGGTGGAGCGGGCGCAGGCGCAGGCAGCGCACGACCCGAAGAATCCCAACGCCTGGTTCTGCCAGGGCTTCGCCCTCGGGCGCTACAGCCAGGGCATCAGCGTGGCCAAGGCGCTGGCGCAGGGCCTGGGCGGCCGCGTGAAGGAAGCGCTGGAACGGGCCCTCGAGCTGCAGCCGCGGCACGCGGAGGCGCACATCGCGCTGGGCGCCTTCCACGCCGAGGTGATCGACAAGGTGGGTCGGCTCATCGGCGGCATGACCTACGGCGCCAAGAAGGAAACCGGGCTGAAGCTGTTCCAGGAAGCGCTGCGCCTGAACCCCGGCTCGCCCATCGCGATGATCGAGTACGCCAACGGCCTGCTGATGCTCGAAGGCGAGGACAAGATGGCCGAGGCGACGCGGCTCTACAAGCAGGCGGCGGCATGCAAGCCGGCCGACGCGACCGAGCGGCTGGAAGTCGAGCTGGCCAAGGCCGAGCTTCAATAGCGCCTGCCCGGGCTTGCGTGCTCGGCCTACACATCCGAGCCGAGGCGACCCTCAGACTGCGGGCCATGGACATCTTCGACGCCCTGCTTGAAAGCCATGAGCTGCAACGCGCGATCTGCCGCCGCCTGCTGGCCCAGGTCGGCGACGCCAAGGCGCGCACGCGGACCTTCGACGAGTTGAAGGCCGAGCTGGCCGCGCACGAAACCGCCGAGGAGCGCACGTTCTACGTGCCGCTCATCGAGCACGACGAGACTGTGGAAGCGGCGCGGCACGGCATCGCCGAGCACCACGAGATGGACGAGATGGTGGAGCAACTGGACAAGCTCGACCAGGGATCGGCCGAATGGCTGGAGCTGATCGGCAAGCTGGTCCACCAGATCGAGCACCACCTGAAGGAAGAGGAAGAGAAGTTCTTCCCGCAGGCGCGCGAGGTGTTGTCGCGCCATCAGCAGAAGGGCCTGGGCGAGCCCTACCGGGAGGAGCACGACCGCCTGCGCGCCAAGGAAGACGCGCCCTGAGGCACCTGCCTCACTCGTCCCAGGGCAGCATCAGGGTGACCAGCGACAGCCGGGCGAACTCCGGCTCGAAGCCCTCGATGATCTTCTGCGGCTCCGGGCACAGGCTCGCGTCGGTGATCACGCCGAACTGCACGCCGCCGCCGTAGCTCAGTACCGAAATGCCCAGGCCGATGTCGCCGGCCTGCGGCACCCAGAACATGCACTGCTCCACCCCGGCGCCCAGCAGCTCGATCTTCTCGCGCGGGCCGGGGACATTGGTCATGACCGCAGTGGTCTTGCGGTTGAAGATGTTGAGCAGTGCATCCTGCCCGCCCTTGGCCAGCACGCCGGCCGAGGCCAGCAGCGCGAAGGCAAGCAGCGGCTGGGTGCTGCCCTTGAGCGCGTTCATGCGGCGGCGCACTTCGTAGACGCGTTCGATCGGGTTCTCAATGCCGATGGGCAGCGACAAAGGCACCAGCCCGAAGCGGTTGCCCAGCTTGTGCGCCTGCTCGAGCGGGCGCAGGTTCACCGGGATCATGGCGCGGATCTCCTGGCCCTCGGTGCGATCGCCCAGCGATCGCAGGTAGCCGCCGATGGCGCCCGCCACGCAACTGAGCAGCACATCGTTGATCGAGCAACCGAGCGCCTTGCCGACCGCCTTGACCTCGACCAGCGGCAGCGGGTCGCACCAGGCGACGCGCTTGACGGTGCCGGCCCGGCCCTTCAAGCGCGTCTTCGAATCGTCGGGCATCAGCAGCAGCGAGGCGGCGTCGCTGGCCACCTGCATGCCCAGGCGCGCCAGTGCCTTCGGCGCCTCGGCGCGCTTGCGGGGATCGAGCAGCAGGGATATCGACTTCGCCGCGCCGCCGTGCGCCACTTCGAGCGCCTTGGACGCCATCTCGGTCAAGGGCCGGATCAAGGCCTCGGAGAACCAGTCGTCCACATCGCGCGCGGCCTGCCGCTTTGCCGAGGGTGGCGGCGCCTGCCCGCCATCTGCCAGCGACATGGCCACCGCGATCAGCGCGACGCCGTCGGCGATGCAGTGGTGGATGCGCATGATGAGGGCGCTGCCGCCCTCGAAATGCTCGATCAGGTGGATCTGCCACAGCGGATGCCGGTGATCCAGCGGCTGCAGCGCCAGTTCGCCCAGGCGCTTTTGCAGCTGGGCGCGCGCCTGGCCTCGCGGCAGCGACTCGCGCACCACATGCCGGTGGATGTCGAAACCCTCATCCTCGATCCAGCTGGCGCCGGCCAGGTCCTGGTCGACGCGCTGGCGGAAGCGACCGTATTTGAGGAGCCGTTCGCGCACCCGCTCGCACAGCGCCTCGTAGCCAATGCCCGGCCGCAAGGTCCAGAACCCCAGGATCATCATGAGGTTGCCCGGCGAGTCCATGCGCAGCCAGGCCGTGTCGACCTTGGTCATGCGCTCGCCGGCCAGGCCCAGGATGGGTCGGGCCATCCGCGGCGCGCCCTCACCGGCCGCGGCCGCCTTGCGGCTTCGCTTGCGCGCGGGCTGCGTTTCCTGCGTCGCCTGCCGGATGCGGGTCACCATCGGGTCTCCTTGATCGAGGCGCGCCTCTCTACTTCTTCAAGGTGGGCCGCCGTAAGATACCGCGACCATACCGCAGCCGTGCCGGCGCGGATAGGCCGTCATCCCACAGTTCACCGGAGGAACAACCATGGCCGACCTGAAAGCCGCTTTCGAAACTGCCGTCGCCAATTCCAAGAAGCTTGCCGAGCGCCCCGACAACGCGACGCTGCTCAAGATCTATGCGCTGTACAAGCAGGCCACGGCCGGCGACATCACCGAAAAGAAGCCCGGCTTCGGCGACATGGTCGGCCGCGCTAAGTGGGACGCCTGGAATGGCGTGAAGGGCACCTCCAGCGAGGACGCCATGCAGCAGTACATCGACCTGGTCGAGTCGCTCAGCTAGGCACCCTCGCTCCCGATGATCCCGCGCTCGCGCAGAGCGGCGATCTGCTGCGCATCGAGGCCGATCTCGCGCAGCACCGCATCGGTGTCCTGGCCCAGGCCGGGCGCATTGCGGCGATGCCCGCCCGGCGTGAGCGAGAGCTTGGGCACCACGCCCGGCAGCGTGAGGCGGCTGCCGTCGGCCAGCTGCACCTCCTGCAGCATGCCGCGCGCGCGGTAGTGCGGATCGGCGGCGATGTCGGCCACCGTGTAGATGCGGCCGGCCGGCACGCTGGCGCCGTCCAGCGCCTGCAGCACTTCGGCGACCGTGCGCTGCGCGGTCCAGGCGCCGATGGCGGCATCGATCTCCTCGACCCGCTGGACCCGTCCCGCGTTGTCCGCCAGCGCCGGGTCGGCTGCGAGCTCGTCCCGGCCGATCGCGCCCATCAGGCGCTTGAAGATGCTGTCGCCGTTGCCCGCCACCAGCGCGTAGCCGCCGTCGCGGCACAGGTAGGCGTTGGTCGGCGCGATCCCCGGCATCGCGCTGCCCGCCGGGCCCCGCACCGCGCCGAAGGCGCTGTATTCGGGCAGCAGGCTTTCCATGCAGTTGAACACCGCTTCGTAGAGCGCGACGTCGACCACCTGGCCGCGGCCGCTGCGATGCCGCTCGTGCAACGCCAGCAGGATGCCGATCACGCCGTGCAGCGAAGCCAGCGTGTCGCCGATGGACACGCCCACGCGCACCGGGACGCGGCCGGGTTCGCCGGTCAGGTGGCGCAGTCCCCCCATGGCTTCGGCCACCACGCCGAAGCCCGGGCGGTCGCGGTAGGGCCCGGTCTGGCCGTAGCCGCTGATGCGCAGCACCACCAGGCGCGGGTTGAGCGCCAGCAGCTGCTCGGGGCCGAGCCCCCAGCCTTCCAGCGCGCCCGGGCGGAAATTCTCGATCAGCACGTCGGCGTCCTGCGCGAGCTTTCGCACCACCTCCTGGGCCGGCGGCTCCTTCAGGTCCAGCGTGATCGAGCGCTTGTTGCGCGACTGCACCTGCCACCACACCGAAGTGCCGTCCTTGAGCATGCGCCACTTGCGCAGCGGGTCGCCGACGCCGGGCGGCTCCACCTTGATCACGTCGGCGCCGAAGTCGCCCAGCGTCTTGGCGGCGAACGGGCCGGCGATGAGCTGGCCAAGCTCGAGGACCTTGATGCCGGCGAGCGGTCCCATGGCTTCAGGCCTTCTTCGCCTTCGGTTTCGCAGCTGGTTTCGCCGCCGGTTTCTTCGGCGCGGCCTTTTTCCCATGCGCCGCCAGCGCGTGGTCGAAGGCCTTGAGTGGCTCCTCGTGCGCGAGCAGCTCGTCCAGGTTCTTCACGATCTCCGACTCGATGCGCTCCCGGAACGCGCCGAGCAGCAGCCCGAGCCGGGCGTCGAGCACGAAGCTGCTCTTCGTCACCTTCAACTCGCCGTTGGCGCCCGCCCGGGTGAAGATGACCCGGTCGGAGGACTTGCCCTCTTCGTAGGTGCACTCCATGCCCAGCTTGTCCTCGGCCACTTCGGCCCAGCGGAAGGCGAGCTTGCGTGCCGCGGGCAGGCCCAGGCCGTGCTCGCGTGTGATGTGGATGTCAGGCACCGGAAGACTCCTTCGATTTGAGTTGTTGGTGACGCTCAGCCTTGGGCAGCCGGGCCAGGGCCCTGGCCGCATCATAGAAGCGAAGGAAGTCACCGCCTTCGCGCGCGAACAGGGCCTCGAAGCCGGGCACCAGCTCCTCGTAAGCCGCCTGCGCGCCGAAGGAGGCGTTGTTCGCCTCGGCGACCCAGCGGTCGTAGAAGCGGTAGCGCGCCGGCTCGCCCGGCCAGCTGGCGCGCAGCTGCGCGTAGTCCTCGCGAAAACGCTGCAGCGCTTCCTGCTTGAGCTTGCCCCGCTCTTCGCCGCCCGCCTGCTCGTAGATCGCCCTGAGCGTATCGCTCGTGGCCCGCACCAGCCCGCGGAACTGCCGGCGCCGCCCGTCGTACTGCTCGTACTCGCGGCGCACCGGCTCCGAAGCATGGGTCTCCAGCCAGCGCTTGCCGCCGATGCGCTCCACCGCGGTCGCGAACGACTCGTTGAACATGGTGTCGCCGTTGGCATAGACCACCTGGTGCGCCAGTTCGTGGAAGATGATGCGCGCCAGCTCGCCTTCCGGGTAGTTGATGAAGGTATTGAGCAGCGGATCGCCGCCCGCCCAGTTCATCCAGCCCAGCGTGGAATACGCAGGCACCGGATAGACGCTGGTTTCCTGGCCCTGAGCCGCGAGCCGACCGGCTTCGGCCCTGGCCTCACTCTCGTCGAAATAGCCGCGGTAACCCACGCAGCCGGTCACGGGAAAGCAGGACTGCGTCAGCGTCAGGGAGTACGGCGGCGCGGCCACCACGTTCCAGACCACGGCCGGCCGCTGCAGGTCGGCATAGCGCCGGTAGCTCGGGTTGTCCGGCAGCATGAGCTCGCTCACCGCGAAGTTGCGGATGCGCTGGCTCAGCGCCAGCCGGTCGCGCAGGCGCTCAGGCGTCTGGGTGTCGCCCAACCAATCATCAACGGGCCGCGCGGCGCTCATCATGCGCAGGTGGCCGGTCGCCGACTGCCAGTAGTAGCCGACGTTGGAACAGCCCGCCAGGCTGGAAAGCAGCAACGCGGCCAGGACGCCGCCCGCCGCTCGCCACTTCCGCGTTTTCACGCCGGTTCGACTTCCACCAGGCAGTCGTAAAACACCGGACCGCGGCCGATGTCGGTGAGCTGCTGGCTGGTGAGTTCGTTGACGTTGGTGCCCGCCAGCCCCAGCTTGCGCCACCACACGCCCAGGCCGTTGACCACGCCGGGGCGCGCGCGCTCCGACACCTGGGCCTTGCAGTGGTACTGGCCGCGGTCGTTGAACACGCGCACCACCGCGCCGGAAGCGATGCCGCGCGCGGCCGCGTCGCTCGCGTGGATCTCGAGCAGGGGCTCGCGTTCGATCTCCTGCAGGCTGTCCACGTTGACGAAGCTCGAATTCAGGAAATTGCGCGCCGGCGGCGAAATCATCGCCAGCGGATAGCGGGGCGACGTGCCCGCCGCTTCGTAGTTGGGCAGGTGGTCGGGCAGCCCGTCCAGGCCCTGGCGGGCCAGCCGTTCGCTGAAGAACTCGCACTTGCCCGACGGCGTCGGAAAGCCGCCTTGCGCGAACGGCGCCTCGGGCAGCGGCAGCGGCGCGAAGCCTTCCTGCAGCAGCTCGTCGAAGTCGACCCTGGCGCCGTAGGCCATGCGGCACAGCGCGAGGTCGTCGTCGTCGAAGCAGGGATCGGTCAAGCCCATGCGGCGCGCCAGCTCGCGGAACACCTGGGTGTTCGGCCGGGCCTCGCCCACCGGCGCGATCGCCGGGCGGTTCAGGGTCACGTCGGTGTGGCCATAGGAGAAGTGGATGTCCCAGTGTTCCAGCTGGGTGGTGGCCGGCAGGATGTAGTCGGCGTAATCGGCCGTGTCGGTCTGGAAATGCTCCAGCACCACGGTGAACAGGTCCTCGCGCGCGAAGCCGGCGACCACCTTGCCCGATTCGGGCGCTACCGCGAGCGGGTTGCTGTTGTAGACCACCAGCGCCTCGATGCGGGGGCCGAACGCGGGCGATGCCGGCCGCAGCAGGTCGTCGCCGATGGTGACCATGTTGATGGTGCGGGGCTGCCGGCCGGCCAGCAGGTCCGGCCGCTGCAGCGCCGCCTTGTCCACCGGGAATTGGCCGGAGCTGGACAGCAGCGCGCCGCCGGCCCGGTGACGCCAGGCGCCGGTGAGCGCTGGCAGGCAGGCGATGGCGCGGACCGCGTTGCCGCCGCCGCGCACCCGCTGCATGCCGTAGTTCAGGCGAATGGCCGCCGGTTGCGTGGTGCCCCAGTCGCGCGCCAGGGCGCGGATCTGCGCGGCCGGCACGCCGCAGACCTCGGCCGCGCGCTCCGGCGTCCAGCGCAGGGCGCGCTCGCGCAGGGCCTCCCAGCCCAGGGTGTAGCGCTCGATGTAGTCGTGGTCGAGCAAGTCGTTGACGACCAGCTCGTGCATGATGGCCAGCGCCAGCGCGGCGTCGGTGCCGGGGCGCAGCTGCACGTGATCGTGGCACTTCTCCGCGGTTTCGGTGCGGCGCGGGTCGATGCAGACCAGCCGGGCGCCATTGCGCTTGGCCTCCTGCGCCTGCCGCCAGAAATGCAGGTTGCTGGTGATGGAGTTGCTGCCCCAGATCAGGATCAGCCGCGACTCGGCGAAGTACTCCACCTTCATGCCGACCTTGCCGCCCAAGGTGTGGACCAGCGCTTCGCCGCCCGCGTTGGAGCAGATCGTGCGATCCAGGAACGATGCGCCCAGCCGGTTGAAAAAGCGCGCGGCGATGCTCTCGCCCTGCACCAGTCCCATGGTGCCGGCGTAGCTGTAGGGCACGATCGCCTGCGGATCGCGCGCGGCGATCTGCGACAGGCGCGCCGCGATGTCCATGAGGGCTTGGTCCCAGCTGGTGCGCTCGAACTTGCCGCTGCCCTTGGGCCCGACCCGGCGCAGGGGATGCAGCAGGCGCTCGGGGTGGTAGGTGCGTTCGGGATAACGCGACACCTTCGTGCACAACACCCCACCCGTATGGCGATGCTCGGGATTTCCCTGAACCTTGACAGCGACGCCGTCCTGCACCGTCGTCACAAGCGCGCAGGCATCGGGGCAGTCATGGGGGCAAGCCCCCTTCACAAGCGTTATACGTTTGGACACACTTCCTGCGGGAGTAGTAGTAACGGTGGTGCTGGTCATGGGTTCAGTCGTTTTGGGGCGACGCACCCCAGCGCCGCAGATGCCGGAGGAGACAAAGCATGAAATTCACCCGATCCATGGCCGTCCATGCGATGGTAGCTGTGTTGGCGCTGCTGGGTGCTGCGGCGCCGGCAATAGCCAATGACGGCGTGTCCAAATCCAGCATCGTGATCGGCCAGTCGGTCGCGCTGACCGGCCCCGGCTCGGCCCTGGCCGAACCCTTCCACCAGGGCGCGAAGCTGTTTTTCGACCGGCTCAACGCCGCCGGCGGCATCCAGGGCCGCAAGGTCGAATTGGTGACGCTGGACGACCGGGGCAACCCCAAACTCACGGCCGACAACACCAAGAAGCTGCTCGACCAGGGCGTGTTGTCGCTGTTCGGCTACTACGGCTCACCCCAGGTCACCGCCGCCTACCCGCTGATCAAGGACGGCGAGGTGCTGATGTTCGCCCCCATGGCCGGGGCCGACGAACTGCGCGGCGCCATGTATGCCAACGTGTACACGCTGCGGCCCGGCTACGCCGAGGAAGCAGCGGCGATCTCGCGCCACGCCGGGATGCTGGGCACCGCCAAGAAGTTCGGCGTGCTGCACGGCGGCGACAGCGAGTCGCTGGCCGCGCTCGATTCGGCCCTGCGCACCATGCCCAGCACCGGGGTCAACGTGGTGGCGAGTTCCACGCTCCAGGCTGGCAGCATCGCCAACAGCGTGGACAAGGTGGTGGCCGCCGGCCCGCAGTCGGTCCTGCTGATCGGCAATGCGAGCACTGCCGCCGGCGCCATCCGCGACCTGCGGGCCAAGAACTTCCGCGGACCGATCTACGGTTTTTCCAACACCGGCGAGAGCCTGCTGGCCGAGGAGATCGGCCCCGAGGGCGCCGGCGTGGTGGTGGTGCGCGTGGTGCCCAAGAGCGACGCCCCCAAGATCGCCATCGTGCGCGAGCTGATGCAGGAAGCGCAGGCCGCCAAGCTGGGCAAGCCGAACGTGTACATGCTGGAGGGCTACATCGCGGCGAGCCTGTACGCCGAGGCCCTGCGGCGCATCCCGCGCGACCCCACCCGCGCCAAGTTCAAGAAGGCGCTGAGCTCGCTGGACGACGTGAACCTGGGTGGCTTTCGCGCCCATCTGGCCGACGACCGCGTGGCCTCCAAGTTGGTCGAGCTGAGCCTGATCGATTCCCAGGGCCGCGTGCGCGAGTAAGCCGCCGGCCCCTGCCGTCAGCCCAGGGGCTTCTCCAGGTGCGCCAGGCCGCGCATGAAGGCCTCGCAGCGCGCGAGTTGTTCGAGGCTGACGAACTCGTCCGGCTTGTGGGCCTGCGCGATGCTGCCCGGCCCGCACACCACCGTGGGAATGCCGGCGCTCTTGAACAGGCCTGCCTCGGTGCCGAAGGCCACCTGCGTGGTCCGGCGTTCGCCCGACAACTGCAGGGCCAGGCGCGTGACGCTGTCCTCGGCCGACCCCAGGAAGCTGGGGATCTCGCAGATGGTCTGGAAGCTGAATCCCGCCTCCGGCGCGATGCGCTTCATGCCCGGCTCCAGCGAGCGCGCGTAGTCGACGAGCTCGCGCTGCATGGCCGCCACGTCGGCCGTGGGCAGGTCGCGGAATTCGTAGCGGAATTCGGCGTCGCGCGGCACCACGTTGTCGGCGATGCCGCCGTGGAAGCGCCCGACGCTGGCGGTGGAGAACGGCACGTCGAAGCCCGCGTAGCGCGGCTCGTCGCGCTCGAAGCCTTCGGCCATGTCGCGCAGCTTGCCGATCACCCGCGCCGCCATTTCGATCGCGTTCACCGACTCCGGCGTCAGCGAGGAATGCGCCTCCTGGCCGCGCACGCAGCACTTGTAGCGGTACACGCCCTTGTGCGCGATCGCCGGCACCATGCCGGTGGGCTCGCCGACGATGCAGGCCAGCGGCCGGATGCCGGCCTCGCGCATGTCGGCGATCAGCTCGCGCACGCCGAAGCAGCCGATCTCCTCCTCGTAGCTCAGGGCCAGGTGGATCGCGTACGGGGCCTTGCTGTGCAGGAAGCTTTCCGCGTGAGCCACCGCCATGGCGATGAAGCTCTTCATGTCTGCCGAACCGCGGCCATAGAGCTTGTCGCCGTGGATGTCACCGCCCAGCGGGTCGAACACCCAGTCCTGCCCGTCCCAGGGCACGGTGTCGGTGTGGCCCGACAGGATGATGCCGGCCGGCTTGCCCTCGCCCAGCGTGGCGAACAGGTTGGCCTTGGTCCGCTCTTCATTGAAGGTCAGCCGGCACTCGACGCCGAAGCCGGCCAGTTCCTCGCGCACCAGATCGATGAGCTGCAGGTTGGAGTTGGCGCTGACGGTGTTGATGTTCACCAGCGCCTGCGCCAGCTCCAGCGCCTTGGGCGAAACCGTGGTTGTGGAATCCATCACTGCATTCTGACGAATATCCGGGCGTGGCGCGGACTCTGCGGCACGGCTAGACTGGGAGTTTCATCTGCCACAAGCTGATCATGAACATCCTGGACTCGGTCGTCACCCAGGCGGCCGCCATCACGGCCATCCGCCGCGACCTGCACGCCCACCCTGAACTGTGCTTCGAAGAAGTGCGCACCGCCGATCTGGTGGCCGCCAAGCTCACCGAATGGGGCATCCCGGTGCACCGCGGCCTGGGCAAGACCGGCGTCGTCGGCATCGTGAAGAACGGCACCAGCGCGCGCGCCGTCGGCCTGCGCGCCGACATGGATGCGCTGCCGATGCAGGAGTTCAACACCTTCGCGCACGCCAGCCAGCACGCCGGCAAGATGCACGCCTGCGGCCACGACGGCCATGTGGCGATGCTGCTGGCCGCGGCCCAGCACCTGGCGGCCAATCGCAACTTCGACGGCACGGTGTACCTGATCTTCCAGCCGGCCGAGGAAGGCGGCGGCGGCGCCCGCGAGATGATCAAGGAGGGCCTGTTCGAAAAGTTCCCGATGGAGGCCGTGTTCGGCATGCACAACTGGCCGGGCAGCGACGTGGGCAAGTTCGCCATCAGCCCGGGGCCCGTGATGGCCTCCACCAGCGAATTCAGGATCACCATCCGGGGACGCGGCAGCCACGCAGCGCTGCCGCACAACGGCGTCGACCCGGTGCCCGTCGCCTGCCAGATGGTGCAGGCCTTCCAGACCATCATCAGCCGCAACAAGAAGCCCATCGACGCAGGCGTGATCTCGGTGACCATGATCCACGCCGGCGAGGCGACCAACGTCGTCCCGGACAGCTGCGAGCTGCAGGGCACGGTGCGCACCTTCACGGTCGAGGTGCTGGACCTGATCGAAAAGCGCATGAAGCAGGTCGCCGAACACGTCTGCGCGGCCCATGACGCGCAGTGCGAGTTCGAGTTCCAGCGCAACTACCCGCCCACCATCAACTGGCCGGCCGAGGCCGAGTTCGCGCGCAAAGTGATGGCCTCCATCGTGGGCGAGGACAACGTGCAGTCGCAGGAGCCCACCATGGGGGGCGAGGACTTCGCCTACATGCTGCAGGTCAAGCCGGGCGCCTACTGCTTCATCGCCAACGGCGACGGCGCCCACCGCGAGATCGGCCACGGCGCCGGTCCCTGCATGCTGCACAACCCCAGCTACGACTTCAACGACGAGCTGATCCCGCTGGGCGCCACCTACTGGGTCCGCCTGGCGGAAGCCTGGCTGGGAAGGCGCGAGTGATGAACGCGCCCGAGGACGCGTTCGCCGCGAGCTACGGCCAGGCGCGGCGCAAGTTCCTGGAGGCCGCCCGGGCCGCGGGCCTCCAGGTCGAAAGCAGGATCCATCCGGGCCAGGGCCGCGACGGCGAGGAACTGGCGATGGACATCGCGCGCGAGGGTCCGCCCGAGGCATCCCGGCTGCTGGTGCTCACCAGTGCCTGCCACGGCATTGAAGGCTACTGCGGCAGCGGCGTGCAGGTCGCCGCCCTGGGCGATGGCGCCTGGCGGCAGTACGCGCGCGAGCGCGGGGTCGCGGTGCTCTATGTCCATGCGCTCAACCCCCACGGTTTCTCGCATGGGCGTCGCGTGACGCAGGAGAACGTGGACCTGAACCGCAACTTCCACGACTTCGGCGCCGCGCTGCCCGCCAACCCGGCGTATGGCGAGTTGCATCCCCTGCTGCTGCCGGCCACGTGGCCTCCCACGCCCGAGGTCCAGCAGGCGGTCCTGCGCTACGTCGCCGAGCGCGGCGAGCCGGCGCTGCAGGCCGCCGTCAGCCGCGGCCAGCACGAGTTTCCGGATGGCCTGTTCTTCGGCGGCACCGCGCCGACCTGGAGCAACCTGGCCGTCCGCGAGGTGCTGCGCGCGCACGCGCGCCGGGCCGCGCGCCTGGGCTGGATCGATTTCCATACCGGCCTCGGGCCCAACGGCGTCGGCGAGCGCATCTTCGCCGGCCCGGACGACGGCGCATCGATCGCGCGCGCCCGCGCCTGGTGGGACTCCGGCGGCGCCACGCCGGTCACGTCGATGTACGACGGATCGTCCACCTCGGCCTTTCTCACCGGCCTCATGTGGATTGCGGCGCGCCAGGAGTGCCCGCAGGCGGAGTTCACCAGCATCGCGCTGGAGTACGGCACGCTGCCGGTGATGCAAGTGATGGAAGCCCTGCGGGGCGACCATTGGCTGCATGCGCACCCGCAGGCCCCGTCCGAACTGGCCGATGGCATCCGCCAGCGGATGCGCGAGGCTTTTTACACCGACACGCCCGAATGGAAGCGCCAGGTGCTGGAGCAGGCGCGGCAGGCGCTGTACCAGGCGGTCGATGGTCTGGCCGTTTGACGCCAGGGCGTCGCTGCGCGAGCGCGGGACGCCCGGTCAGCCGGTGAAGCGGTGACGGGCGATTTCGAGCAGGCCGTCGAAGATCAGGCTTTCCACCAGCTCGAACGGCATCGACATGTGCGGCGACATCTTCCAGCCCGCGCCGCCGGTCATGTAGCGAAGCGGCTCCTCGCCGCAGTGCTCGCGCACGTGCTTGACCATGCGCTCGATGGCCCCCGCGATCGCGAAGGTTCCGCCGCTGGTGAGCGCGTCCGAGGTGTTGGTGGGGAATTCGCGCACATCGCCGGTGGGCACGTGCAGGCCGGCGGTGCCTGATTCCAGCGCGCGCAGCATGATGCCGTGGCCCGGCAGGATGAAGCCGCCCAGGAAGGCGCCGGTGGCGTCGACGGCTTCCACCGTGACCGCCGTGCCCACCATGACCACGACCATGGGACGCGCCGGCCCGCTGGCGAGCATGCGGTGCCAGGCGCCGATCATCGCAACCCAGCGGTCGGCACCCAGCCGCGTCGGATGGTCATAGCGGTTGGCCAGGCCCGCCTCGGCGGCGCTGGCCACCACCCATTGCGCGGGCACATCCCAGATCTCCTCCATCTGCTCCTCGACGCGGCGCTTGATCGCGTCGGCGGCGACGGCGCATCCCAGCATGCGCTGCGGCTGCGGCAGCCGGGCCCAGGGGCCTTCGGCCAGCTTGTCGATGTTTTCCAGGAATTCGGCGCCGTGCGCCAGCAGCGCCGCGCCGGGGCGCGGCTGCGCGTACATCGCCCACTTCAGCCGGGTGTTACCCACGTCGATCGCCAGGAAAGCCATGGGGGTGCCGTGCAGGGGTTGGAGGGGCGGCTCAGGCCGCCGGTTTCACCTGGGCGGCCAGCGAATCCAGGGCTTCGGCCAGCGCTTTCTCCTGCGCCTGCGCCTGGCCGCAATCGGCGATCGCCTGCTTGACGCCCAACTGCAGGTCGCGGTGGCAATCCATGGAGCCTTCCAGGCTCAGCGCGGGCGCACTGCCAGTGCGCGCCGCATCGGCCAGTGGCGCCAGCCGCTTGCGCCATTCCTTGAGTTCGCCGGACAGGGCCCGCTGCAGCATCTGCGCGAGGCTGGAACGCCGCGCGGCCGCCGATTGGGCCTGTTGCTGGGCATGTTGGGCGGCCGTGCCCAGCGCCCGCAGGGATTTGAGCCGGGCCACCAGCAGCTCGCAGCGCGCCGTGTCCTCCTCGATCAGGCGCCGGGCCGCCGCGTCGCCGCTGGCGCTTTCGCGCGCCTTGAGCTGGTTACGCATGTCCTGCAGCCAGCGCGAACCCTGGTCGATGATCTTCTCGATGGCGCGAAACTCGACCTCGAACTCGAGCAGGGACCGGTCGGTCAGGCCGGCCTGCTCGCCGTGGCGGGCCTGCAGCGACTTCACTTGGGCCGCGAGGGCCTGGGCCGCGGTATCGATCTGGTCGTACTGCGCCGCGAACTCGGCCCCGGCGGTCCGGCTCTTGCCGGACAGGCGCGCCATGAAGCCGCGCGCCTGCAGCAGCCCGAAGTCGAGCCTGGGCAAGGCTTCCGCCAGCTGGGCGAGCTCGGCGGCCAGGGGCCGGTAGTCGCGGCGACCGGACTGGGTGCGCAGGTCCTCGGCCAGCTCACCGAGCCGCGCCACGTGCTGGTGGCCGGCATCCATGGCCATCTTGTCCAGCCAGGCCGAAGGCGAGACCGGCGCGCGCGGTTTGACCTGGGCCAGCTTGGCGGGGGTCATCAGCGAGGCGGTGCGGTCGGGATCCATTGGCGGCTGGGGTGACGAGGTGAGCCGCAATATAAACCTTTCGCGCTGGGGCACCAAAGAAGGTGCCCCAGGCGGGCCGGCCGCTGGGGCCGGCGATGCTGCCTTCAGGCGAGCTTGCCGTGGCAGTGCTTGAACTTCTTGCCGCTGCCGCAGGGGCAGGGGTCGTTGCGGCCGACCCGGGCGCCGCCGGCCGCCGCCGCGGCGGCCAAGGCCACCGGCGCATGGCGAGCGGTGCTCTCGTCGAGCTTGCTTTCGACTTCGCCGGTTTCGGTCGGCGCGGTGTAGGTGACGTTGGCGATCCGCTCGGCGCGGTCCTCCATCTCGTCGGCCGCCTGCTCGAGCTGCTCGCCCGACTGCACCTGCACCGTCATCAGCACCTTAGTGACTTCGTTCTTGACCGAATCCAGCAGTTGGCCGAACAGTTCGAAGGCTTCGCGCTTGTACTCCTGCTTGGGCTGCTTCTGGGCGTAGCCGCGCAGGTGGATACCCTGGCGCAGGTAGTCGAGCGCCGACAGGTGCTCGCGCCAGTGCGTGTCGATGCTCTGCAGCAGCACGATGCGCTCGAACTGCGTGAAGTTCGCGGCGCCCACCTGCTGGACCTTGGCTTCGAAGGCCTCGTTGGCGGCCTTGAGCACGCGCTCGAGGATGTCCTCGTCGGTGATGCTGCTGGCGGACTGCACCGCGCCCTGCAGGTCGACGCGGATGCCCCACTCGTCGGCCAGCGCCTTCTCGAGCGCCGGCACGTCCCACTGCTCCTCCACCGATTCGGGCGGCACGTACTGGTGGACGACGTCGGTGATGCAGCCCTCGCGCAACGAGGCGATCTGGGCCGACAGGTCGGCCGCGTCGATGATGTCGTTGCGCTGCTGGTAGATCACCTTGCGCTGGTCGTTGGAGACGTCGTCGTACTCCAGCAGCTGCTTGCGGATGTCGAAGTTGCGAGCCTCGACCTTGCGCTGCGCGCTCTCGATGCTGCGCGAGACGATGCCCGCCTCGATGGCTTCGCCGTCGGGCATCTTCAGCCGGTCCATGATGGCCTTGACGCGTTCGCCGGCGAAGATGCGCATCAGCGGGTCGTCCAGGCCCAGGTAGAAGCGCGAGGAGCCGGGATCGCCCTGGCGGCCCGAGCGGCCGCGCAACTGGTTGTCGATGCGGCGCGACTCGTGGCGCTCGGTCGCGATGATGCGCAGGCCCCCCTGCTGCACCACGAACTCGTGGTCCTTCTGCCACTGCGCCCGCAGCTCGGCGGCGCGCTGCTGCCGGACGGCGTCGTCCAGCAATTCGTCGGCCTCGATCGCCTCGACCGCCTTCTCCACGTTGCCGCCGAGCACGATGTCGGTGCCGCGGCCGGCCATGTTGGTGGCGATGGTGATCATCTTGGGACGGCCGGCCTGGGCCACGATGTCCGCTTCGCGCGCGTGCTGCTTGGCATTGAGTACCTGGTGCGACAGCTTGGCCTTGCCCAGCAGCTCGGAAATCAGCTCGGAATTCTCGATCGAGGTGGTGCCCACCAGCACCGGCTGGCCGCGCTCGTGGCACTCGCGGATGTCCTGGATCGCCGCTTCGTACTTCTCGCGGGTGGTCTTGTAGACGCGATCGAGCGCGTCCCCGCGCCGGCTCGGCCTGTTCGGCGGGATCACCACGGTTTCCAGGCCGTAGATCTCCTGGAATTCGTAGGCTTCGGTATCGGCCGTGCCGGTCATTCCGGCCAGCTTGCCGTACAGGCGGAAGTAGTTCTGGAAGGTGATCGAGGCCAGCGTCTGGTTCTCGGCCTGGATCTGCACGCCTTCCTTGGCTTCCACGGCCTGGTGCAGGCCGTCGCTCCAGCGGCGGCCCTGCATCAGGCGGCCGGTGAACTCGTCGACGATGATGACCTCGCCCTCCTGCACCACGTAGTGCTGGTCGCGCAGGTACAGGTGGTTGGCCCGCAGCGCCGCGTTCAGGTGGTGCATCAGCGTGATGTTGGCCGGGTCGTACAGCGTCGCCCCTTCCGGAATCAGCCCCAGGTTGAACAGGATGCGCTCGGCATTCTCGTGGCCCTGCTCGGTGAGGAACACCTGGCGGCTCTTCTCGTCCAGGGTGAAGTCGCCGGGCTTGGTGACGCCCTCGCCGGTGCGCGGGTCGGCTTCGCCCTCCTGCTTGGACAGCAGCGGCACGATGCGGTTGATCGCGATGTACAGGTCGGTGTGGTCTTCGGCCTGGCCGCTGATGATCAGCGGCGTGCGCGCCTCGTCGATCAGGATCGAGTCCACTTCGTCGACGATGGCGTAGTTCAGGCCCCGCGCCACGCGGTCGGCTGCCTCGTACACCATGTTGTCGCGCAGGTAGTCGAAGCCGAACTCGTTGTTGGTGCCGTAAGTGATGTCGGACCGGTAGGCGGCCTGCTTCTCCTCGCGCGGCATGTTGGGCAGGTTCACGCCCACGCCCAACCCGAGGAAGTTGTACAGCTTGCCCATCCACTGGGCGTCGCGGTTGGCCAGGTAGTCGTTCACCGTCACCACGTGCACGCCCTTGCCGGTCAGCGCGTTCAGGTACACCGGCAAGGTGGCGGTCAGCGTCTTGCCTTCGCCGGTGCGCATCTCGGCGATCTTGCCGTAGTGCAGCGCCATGCCGCCTTGCAGCTGCACGTCGAAGTGGCGCATCTTCATCACGCGCTTGGAGCCCTCCCGCACCACCGCGAAGGCTTCCGCCAGCAGGTCGTCCAGCGACTCGCCCTGGGCCAGGCGCGCCTTGAACTCGTCGGTCTTGGCGCGCAGCTCGGCGTCGCTGAGCTTTTCGAGCTCCGGCTCCAGGGCGTTGATGCGCTCGACCCCTTTGCGGTATTGCTTGAGCAGGCGGTCGTTGCGCGAACCGAAAATTTGGGTGAGGAAGTTCTTGGCCATGAACGTGGGCTCAGGGCGGGCGGCCGTGCCGGAGCGCGGCGCCACGCGATTGTTCTGTCGTCAGCAGGATGTGGGGCCGCTGTCGGCCAATGCAAGCAGCGGCCTCTCCAGCGGAGAAACCGGGGATTTTACCCGTCGGTGCCTTCCGCGGCCTTGGCCCGGGCGGCGGCCCCCTTGGCCACCGGCAGGTGGCGGCCGGCGGCGAGGAACTTGCCCGGATCCTGCGGCACGCCCTGCACAAGCACCTCGAAATGCAGGTGCGGGCCGGTGGAGCGCCCGGTCGAGCCGACGGCGGCGATCTTCTGCCCCCGCTTGACCAGATCGCCCTGCTTGACGAACACCTTCGAGGCGTGCGCGTAGCGGGTGATCAGGTTGTTGCCGTGGTCCACCTCGACCATGTTGCCGTAGGCCGGATGCAATTCCTGCGTCACGACGACGCCGCCGGCCGCCGCGAGGATGGAGGTGCCGGGCTCAGCCTGGAAATCCATCCCGGTGTGCAGGGCGGAGCGGCCGGTAAAGGGATCGATGCGCCAGCCGAAGGGCGAGCCCAGATGGCCGTCGGATACCGGCTGCTGGGTCGGGATCATCATGCTGCGGACCTTCTGGTCGATCAGGCGCGACTCCAGCACGGTCATCATGTCGACGTGCTGGCCGGTGTTCTGCTCCAGTTCGGCCAGGGTGGCCTGCAGTTCCTCCATCGACAGGGAGCGGCCCGACACCAGTGCGCCGCCCTGCCCGGCCGTGCTCTTGAACTCGGCAAAATTGACGCCGGCCAGGCCCGACACGCGCTCGCCCAAGGCGTCGAGTTGCAGCAGGCGGGCCTGCATTTCGCCGAGCCGGCGCGCCATGGCGTCGAGGTTCTCGCGCATGAAGCGGTCGCGCTGTTCGAACTCGTCCTTCACGACCAGGCGCACCAGCGCGCCGATGACCGGCCAGCCTTCGCGCGCGCCCTTGAGAAACACCCAGTGGTAGAGGCCGGCGGCCGACAGCATCAGCACCAGCGACAACGCCACCATGGCGGCGAGCAGCCGGGCGCCGCTCAGGTGCACGGCGCGGCTCTTCGCCAGCGAGGCATCCGTGATAATGAAATGCACTGTTATCCCCTCATGACGACCCCACCGTCCAACCGCCGGCACCATGCCGTGCCGATCCTGCAAGCCGCCGAAGACGCGCCGGCGTTGGCGAAGCTCGCCCAGCTCGCACGTGAATCGAGCGAGCGCTTGCTAGCGATTGAACCCCTGATCCCAAGCCCGTTGCGCTCCGCCGTCAAGGCCGGTCCCATTGACGGAACCGATTGGTGCCTGCTGGTGAACAGCAACGCCGCGGCGGCCAAATTACGGCAGGTTTTGCCTGCTCTGAAGGCTCATCTGTGCAGCCGGGGGTGGCAGGTTAACTCAATTCGCCTGAAGGTCCAAATAGCTGGAAAGTAACCGTTTGGCGTGGCGCCACAGCCACCTGCGGGTGCACGCTAGCCCTGCGCGGGCGACTTGACGGGCGTGGAAATGCCGCTCTGGCGCAGGGCCTGCTCGAGCGGACGCAACTGGTCGCCGAGCGCTTCCAGCTGCTTGAGGTAATCGACGCGGCGCACGCGATCGCCCTCATGGGCCATGCTGATGCGGATCGCTTCGGCCTGCGCCCGCAGCTGCTGGATCTGAGCGCCGAGTTCCTTGGCGGCGTCGGCGCCGATGTCGGCACGGGCCGGCGGGCGGCCGACGCTGTCGAGCCAGGAGCCATGGGAACGGTCGTCGAGCCCGGCGCAACCGGCCAGCATCAACACGGAGAGCATCAGCAAGGGTGATTTCATGCGAGTGGGCTCAGCGCCTGGCTACTGATCAGCGCAATTCAGTATACCGTCGCGCGCGCAGAGTTCCATGGCATGCGCCAGGTGCGCTCGAATAGCCGGCCGCCCCGGGCGCCCGTGGGCTTCCTAGCGCTTGACCGGGCGACGTTGCGGCTGCGCAGCCACCCGGCGCTCCGGCAGATGGCGGAACATGATCCTGCCCTTGCTCAGGTCGTAAGGTGACAGCTCCAGTGTCACGTCGTCGCCGGCAATGATCCGGATGCGGTGTTTCCTCATTTTGCCGCCGGTGTAGGCGACGAGTTCGTGGCCGTTCGTGAGCAGCACGCGGCAACGCGAGTCCGGCAACACCTCGGTGACCCGGCCGCGCATTTCGATGAGATCCTCTTTCGCCATCAGCACTCCTTCGAGGTCAGGGTCGTCGGTCGCGGGGCACCTGATTCAGCGACCCACCGCAATGCTTCGGCATGCGCGTGAACCGCAGCCTCGGTTGCGCAACGGAATCTGCGCGTCAAGCGCAGCACACGATCCGTCGTGGCCGACCCGGATCCGGATCGGATCGAGACGGAACTGGCGAACCAGCCGTTCTCGAGTGCCGTCACCAGGGGCGAGACGAGATACTTGCCGACCCGTCGCGCGCCTTTGGGCGTTCGTTCGCTGCGGAGACAGGGAGAATCCTGGGCCGGGGGAGAAGCGGCCGCGTGCGTGCGGCCCACAAGAGATTGGATCTGAATGGGAACTCCAAAGGTGCGTTGAGGAAGAACCTGTTGGAGCCGCGCAATTGCAGCTTCTCACCCGCGCACGCACCGAGGCGCCGGGCCAGGAACGGACGAGTTCTCGTCCAGGACCGCGGTTTCGCACCGCTGACAAAGGCCGCGCGGCCTCGTCGATGTGCCGCCGATCTCAGGTGATCGTGCGGATGTTGGAAGCCTGCGGCCCCTTGGCGCCCTGCGTGATGTCGAATTGCACGCGCGTATTGTCGGCAAGCGTCCTGTAGCCATCGGCTCCCTGGATCTCGCGGAAATGCGCGAACAGGTCTTTCCCGCCGGCGTCCGGCGTGATGAAGCCGTAGCCCTTGCCCTGGTCGAACCACTTCACGGTTCCGGTCTGGTTTGTCGTCATATCGATCCTTCGATGATTTGTGCTGCGGGCAGCGTCGAGCCGCGCCGTGCAAACGCCAAGAAAATCATCGGTGGGAGAGTCGACTACGGCTCGCCGTTGCGGCTGGAGCAGGGGAAGAGAGACCTAGAGATGCAGACTCTTGTGTAACGTCAGCAAGCCCATACTACCTTAATTCGCGCGTCCGTGCTGGCCGGCAAGCATCCTGACTGCGGCCTACCTGCTGGATGCCCAGCGACAGCGCACGTCCCTACGGGGAAATCGGTTCCGTCAGGGTCATCAGGATGTCGGCGTACCAAGCGCCGTTGAGTCCCAGCATGTCATCTTGCAGCCGGTCGCGGCCGCCCATGTCGAAGCCCGACGAATGGACGCCAAGCAATTTCCACGCGTCCAGCGAAGTGCCGGCGGACGAGCGCATGACGATGGGCCCGCCGCTTGAGCCGCGGTGCGCCCGCACATCGGTGAGAAAGAACCCCTGCCCCTGAAAACGCAGCCCGAACGACGAGGCGATGATGGCGTGGCGCGCCACGGGGAGGCGGTGCAGCATGTCATGAAAGCCCAGTGGAAAGCCGAGCAGCAGCACAGACGTTCCCACTTCGACCAAGTCCAGCGATTGCAGCAGGTGCCCGGGCGTGAATGTCGACATCACGGCATGGGGCGGCAGCGCGGCCCGCTCGAGCTCGATCGCGGCCACGTCGACGTCACCGCCGCCATCGCGCGCCTGGCGCCACACCGCGCGCCCGTCGCGGTAAAGGGCCAGCCTGACCGGGGCCGTACGCGTCAGGTTGTCTGCGTCGGAATGCACGTCGATCTCGACCTGATCGGGCAGGTGCCCGCTCGGCTCGTCGAAGAGCACGTGCCTGCTTGTGACCAGAAACAGCTGCCCGCCCCGCTCGAAGAAGAATCCCGACGCACGGGTGAGCAGGCCTGGGCCCAGGTAGGTCGAGAGTTGCACGGTCGTGAGCAACAGCGGCTCGACCTGGGGCGCCGCCGCGCCGCGCTCGAGGCTCATGGGGTCTCCCCGCGAATCTCGGCCTCGATCGCGCGCACGACGCGCTGCACGGCACGCGCCGCCTCGTCATCGAGCGGCCCTGTCACGCCCAGGAACGTCGGTGGGTCGGACCAGCGGGCCGCGATATGAGCGCAGCGAAGCCGTTCGGCGTCCGCGGCAGTTTCGGCCCCTGCCTGCAAGCGCTCGCCGACGTTTTGGCCGACGGGCTTGTGCGTCGGCCCGGCATCGCTCTGCTGCTTTTTGAGGGCAGACGCCTCATCGCGCGTGTGCGACTCCCACTGTGATTGGCTCGACTTCTCGTCCATATCGCTCCGATCTGTGCTCGAGAGACCAAGCCTCCATGATGCTCCGCTCCCCCGCGCCCGGGTGCGGACAAAGCAGACCGACCGATCTACCACGCGAACGTGATGGTGAATCGGGACCGAGTTGGCACTATTCGACGCTGAAACGATGGCTCCGCTTGGCGCCGAACGCATCCAGGCCCCTTGCTGTTGTCACTGCCTCAGCCGAGATGACAGAGCGGACGGAATGCCACTCCGAGCTGCCGCGCAGCCTTGCTGGATGGGGCACCGCCGAGCGGTGTAACAGGCCCTGGTGTTGAGATACCGACAGACCTTCGGGTGCGGGTGCGTAGCGACGCCGGAAGCCGCCGCGCGGGCGACTGGTGCCGATTGTCGGATTCGAACTGACGACCTACCGCTTACAAGGCGGTTGCTCTACCCCTGAGCTAAATCGGCGGGATGGCCTTGATTCTAGACGCCGGCTGCGCCGCGTCATCCGGCGTGCTGGGCTGAAGTCGGAGCGCTGACTTCGCACCCGCGCGTGCCCCGGCGAGATTTGCAATGAGCTGTAAGCCTGGGCCTTTTGCAGGCACGGCCTTGAGTACGCTGTGTCCGCGCTCAGGAGGCCCCATGCAGTACCGGAACCCGCGCACGCTCACGCCAGTTCTTGCAACCTTCTTGCTTGCGGGCTGCGGCGGAGGCGGCGGCGGAGACAGCCTCCCCGCGACCGAAGCGCCGGTGCTAGCCAACAGCGCCGAGGGCTACTGGGTCGGCCGGACTTCGGGCGAGAACCGCGCGGACGTCCTTATTCTGGAAAACGGGAGCACCTGGGGCATCTACACGGACTCCGTCGAAGTGCGCGGTGCCGTGCAGGGCACCAGCCGGGGCGAACAGGGCCGCTTCACCGCCACGCTGACCGAATACTCGCTGCTGGATAACCTGGCGCCTGAGCTCAGCTATTCCGGGAACGTGACGCCGCGTGCGCGCATCGAGGCGGCGGCCGGCGCGCGTGGGTTGATCCTGTCCTATGGGATCAACTACGAGCGGGCCGCCTCCGCGGACGCGCTGGCCGGGCGCTACCAGCTGAGTGGCGAAGCCGTGCTGTCGATCGATCGGGCTGGCCTGTTCAACTGGGTGGCTTCGACCAACTGTGTCCTCAGCGGACAGGTGACGCCGCGCGAATCCGGCAAGAACGTCTTCAACCTGGCGCTGACCTATGTCGGGACGGGCTGCAGCCACGGCAACGGCACGCGCATCACCGGCGTGGCCTACCTGGATGTCGATTCCGATCCCGCGCGCCTGGTGGCATTGGCGCTGCGGGACGATCGCCGGGTGGGATTCGTTTCTCGGGCAGCAAAGTTGCCGGCACCCGCACCCGCACCCGCACCCGCACCCGCTCCGGCGCCTGCACCCGCGCCGGCACCTGCACCCGCGCCGGCTCCTGCACCCGCGCCTGCTCCTGCGCCCGCGCCGGCACCTGCGCCCGCCCCGGCTCCTGCACCCGCGCCTGCTCCTGCGCCCGCGCCTGCTCCTGCGCCCGCCCCGGCTCCTGCGCCCGCGCCTGCTCCTGCGCCCGCACCGGCTCCTGCACCCGCCCCGGCTCCTGCACCTGCTCCGGCCCCTGCTCCCGCACCGGCCCCTGCGCCCGCTCCGGCACCTGCGCCCGCGCCGGCTCCTGCTCCTGCACCCGCTCCGGCTCCCGCACCCGCGCCGGCACCTGCACCCGCGCCGGCCCCTGCTCCTGCACCCGCTCCGGCTCCCGCACCCGCGCCGGCACCCGCGCCTGCTCCCGCGCCCGCTCCGGCTCCTGCACCCGCGCCGGCTCCCGCACCCGCGCCGGCTCCCGCGCCCGCCCCGGCTCCCGCGCCCGCCCCGGCTCCTGCACCCGCCCCGGCTCCTGCACCCGCCCCGGCTCCTGCACCTGCGCCCGCCCCTCCGCCACCGTCACCGTGAATCGGAAGCTCAGTGAGCAAGCGTTGAATGGCGCGCAGGCGTGCTGAGCAACGCCATGAATGGCGTCGCTTTGCCGAACTGGGAGATGGGGCGCTGGATCCAGCGCCGGTTTACTTGACGCGCTTGAGCGCCGGGCGCGGACCGCCGCTGGGCGGCCTGGGCGGCTCGCCTTCGGGGGTGCCGCCTTCGACGGTCTCGGGACCGACGAACTGGACCACCTTGGTCTCGTCCTGCCCGCCGGCGGCCGGCACGCTGGACAGCGGCGAGGGCTTGGTCAGTTCCGGCCCCGCCTCGCTCGCCACGGGCACCGGAAAGGCCATGCCCTGGCCGTTCTCGCGCGCGTAGATCGCGATGACGCGGTTGACCGGCACCATGATCTCGCGCGCGCTGCCGGCGAAGCGGGCCTTGAACTCGATGAACTCGTTGCCGAGCTTGAGAGAACTGGTCGCGTCGAAGCTGATGTTCAGGACGATCTCGCCGTTCTTCACGTATTCACGCGGCACCTGCACCGTCTCGTCGACGAGCACTGCCACGTAAGGCGTGAGGCCGTTGTCCGTGCACCAGTCGTACAGCGCGCGGATCAGGTAGGGACGGGTCGACGTGGATTCCAAAGCGTTCATCGTCGCGCAGCGCGGTGGCAGCCTACTTGCGCATCACCTTTTCGGACGGCGTCAGCGCCTCGATGTAGGCGGGCCGCGAAAAGATGCGCTCGGCGTACTTCAGGAGCGGTGCAGCGTTCTTGGACAGTTCGATGCCATAGTAGTCCAGGCGCCACAGCAGCGGAGCGATCGCCACGTCCAGCATGGAGAAATTCTCGCCGAGCATGTACTTGTTCTTGAGGAACACGGGCGCAAGCTGGGTCAATCTGTCGCGAATATGCGACCGCGCCTTCTCCAGCGCCTTCTCGTTGCTCTTGGCGGCGCGCGATTCGAGCGTGCTGACGTGCACGAACAGTTCCTTCTCGAAATTGAGCAGGAACAGGCGCACGCGTGCGCGGTCGACCGGGTCGCCCGGCATCAGCTGCGGATGCGGGAAGCGCTCGTCGATGTACTCGTTGATGATGTTGGATTCGTACAGGATCAGGTCACGCTCGACCAGGATCGGCACCTGCCCGTACGGGTTCATCACGTTGATGTCCTCGGGCTTGTTGTACAGATCGACGTCGCGGATCTCGAAATCCATGCCCTTTTCGAACAACACGAAGCGGCAGCGGTGGGAAAACGGGCAGGTGGTGCCGGAATAGAGGACCATCATGGCGGACTCTCCTTAAAGGGGGAAAGGGTGGACCTGGGTCCACCCTCGCTAAAACAGAACGCCGGGCGCGGCCGTGTGGCCACGCGCCCGGCCTTTCGGGTTACTTGACGTTCTTCCAGTAGGCGGCGTTCAGGCGCCAGGCGAAGACGGTGAACAGCACCAGGAACAGCAGCACCCAGACGCCGACGCGAACGCGCGAATTCTGGGCCGGCTCGGCCATCCATTGCAGGTAGGCCACCAGGTCGCCGACGGCCTGGTCGTATTCCAGCGGGGTCATGGTGCCGGGAGTCAGTTGCTTCCAGCCCTTGAACACCTTGACCTCATGGCCGTGCTCCATGCGCGGCTCGTACACCGGTTCACGATCGCCCTGCAACTCCCACAGCACGTGCGGCATGCCGACGTTGGGGAACAGCACGTTGTTCCATCCCGTCGGACGGGAGGGATCGCGGTAGAAGGTCCGCATGTAGGTGTACAGGTAGTCCGCGCCGGTGCCGCCGTGGCCGGAGCGCGAGCGGGCGACCAGCGTGAGATCGGGCGGGTTGGCGCCGAACCATTCCTTGGCCTGCTTCGGGTCGATCGCGGCCTTCATGGTGTCGCCGACCTTGTCGCTGGTGAACAGCATGTTGTCCTTGATCTGCTGCTCTGACAGGCCGATCTCCTTCATGCGGTTGTAGCGCATGAACGCGGCCGAGTGGCAGTTCAGGCAGTAATTGACGAACAACTTGGCGCCGTTCTGCAGGGACGTCAGGTCATTCGTGCCGCTGGGCGCCTTGTCCCAGGCCATGGATTGCTCGGAGGCCACGGCGCCGGTGACCAGGCCCAGGGCCGCGATCAGCGAGAGGAGGATTTTTTTCATTCGTGTCTCCGGCTCAATGCGCTGCGAACGTGATGCGATCGGGCTCGGGCTTGAACTGGCCCAGCCGGCTCCACCAGGGCATCAGCAGGAAGAAACCGAAATAGAACAGCGTGCCGATCTGCGAGATGCGCTCGCCGACGGGTGACGGCGGCTGCGTGCCCAGGTAGGCCAGCACGATGAAGTTCACCACGAACACTGCGTATACCCACTTGTGCCAGTCCGGACGGTAGCGGATCGACTTGACCGGGCTGTGGTCCAGCCAGGGCAGGAAGAAAAGGATGATCACGGCGCCGCCCATCACCAACACGCCCCAGAACTTGGCGTCGATGCCCTGCAGCGCTTCGATGCCGGTGAAGCCGAAGGCGCCGAACATCCACAGGAAGGCGAAGGCGATGGCCGCCAGCACGCCCTTGATGAAGCTCGGCATGCGGACCTTGACGATGGTCCAGCCGACGGCGACGACCAGGATCAGCGACAGCGCCTGCATCATCTGCGTGGTGATGGCGCGCAGCATCGAGTAGTACGGCGTGAAGTACCAGACCGGGGCGATGTGGGGAGGCGTCTTCAGCGGGTCGGCCGGGATGAAGTTGTTGTACTCCAGGAAGTAGCCGCCCAGTTCGGGTGCGAAGAAGATGATGGCCGAGAACACCATCAGGAACACCGCCACGCCGAAGATGTCGTGCACCGTGTAGAACGGGTGGAAGGGAATGCCGTCCACCGGGTGGCCGGCGGCATCCTTGGGCGCCTTGGGGCCCTTGATCTCGACGCCGTCGGGGTTGTTCGAACCGACGTCGTGCAGCGCCAGCAGGTGGGCGACCACCAGGCCCAGCAGCACCAGCGGCACCGCGATCACGTGGAAGCTGAAGAAGCGGTTCAGCGTTGCGTCACCCACCACGAAGTCGCCGCGGATCCAGGTCGAGAGTTCCGGACCGATGAAGGGAATGGCGGAGAACAGGTTGATGATCACCTGCGCGCCCCAGTAGGACATCTGGCCCCAAGGCAGCAGGTAGCCCATGAAGGCCTCGGCCATTAGCACCAGGAAGATCGCGCAGCCGAAGATCCAGACCAGTTCGCGCGGCTTGCGGAAGCTGCCGTAGATCAGGCCGCGGTACATGTGCAGGTACACCACGATGAAGAACGCCGAGGCGCCGGTGGAGTGCATGTAGCGCACCAGCCAGCCCCAGGGGACGTCACGCATGATGTATTCGACCGACTCGAACGCCTTGGCCGCGTCGGGCTTGTAGTGCATCACCAGGAAGATGCCGGTGACGATCTGGATCACCAGCACCAGCATCGCCAGCGAGCCGAAGAAATACCAGAAGTTGAAGTTCTTCGGAGCGTAGTACTCCGACATGTGCTTCTTGTATTCGAAGAACGCGGTCGGGAAGCGGTTCTCGAACCAGTTGGTCAGCTGCTCGGTGTAGCTGGCGTTGGGAGAGATTTCCTTGAATTCAGCCATGTCTCGCGCCTCAAGCCTTCTTGTCTTCGCCGATCAGCAGGCGCGTATCGGACAGGTACATGTGCGGGGGTACCTCGAGGTTGTCCGGAGCCGGCTTGTTCTTGAACACGCGGCCCGCCAGGTCGAAGGTCGAGCCGTGGCAGGGGCACAGGAAGCCGCCCTTCCAGTCGTCGGGCAGCGAGGGCTGCGGCCCGGCCTGCAGCTTGTCGGTGGGCGAGCAGCCCAGGTGCGAGCAGATGCCGACCACCACCAGCACTTCGGGCTTGATCGAGCGGGCCTCGTTGCGCGCGTATTCCGGCGTCAGTTCGTCCGGCTTGCGCTTGGACAGCGGGTCGGCCAGCTGGCCATCGAGCTTGGCCAGCTCGTCCACCTGCTCCTTGGTGCGCCTGAGGATCCACACGGGCTTGCCGCGCCATTCGACGGTGGCTTTCTCGCCCGGCTTCAGACTGCCGATGTCGACCTCCACCGGGGCACCGGCGGCCTTGGCGCGCTCGGACGGTTCGAAGCTCCTGACAAACGGGACGGCCGCGAACCCGGCGCCAACAACGCCGGCGCAACTGGACGCAATCAGCCAGGTTCGCTTGCTGGCGTCCATTGGAGTGTCACTCATGGGGATCCTTGAGGATGATGGCTTACTGGGGTCAACCCGCAATTGTAGCGGAGCGTCACAGGCGAATTCAACGCTTCAGCACTTGCGAAACCGCTGATGTGCCCCCGATACTTGCTGCCACATTCAGGAGAAGGAGACTGTCCATGGCCATCCTCAAGGAATTCAGGGACTTTGCCGTCAAGGGCAACGTGATCGACCTGGCGGTCGGCGTCATCATCGGCGCGGCTTTTTCCAAGATCGTCGATTCGCTGGTCGGCGACGTCATCATGCCGGTGATCGGCAAGGTGGTCGGCTCGCTCGACTTCTCCAACCTCTTCGTCGTCCTGGGCAGCGTGCCGGCGGGCACGCCGATGGCGCTGTCGGACCTGAAGAAGGCCGGGGTTCCCGTGCTCGCCTACGGCAACTTCATCACCGTCGTCGTCAACTTCATCCTGCTGGCCTGGATCATCTTCCTGATGGTGCGCGCCATCAACCGGCTGCGCCGCCAGCAGGAGCAGGACCAGGCCGCGGCGGCTGCGCCCCCGGAGCCCGAGGACGTGCGCCTGCTGCGGGAGATCCGCGACAGCCTCAGGGCGCCGCGGTAGCGACACCGGCCAGCGACTTCGCTACCCGGATCGCCTCGACCAGGCTGGAGGCGTTGGCGCGGCCGCTGCCCGCGAGGTCGAAGGCGGTGCCGTGGTCCGGGCTGGTGCGCACGAAGGGCAGCCCCAGCGTCACGTTGACGCCTTGCCCGAGTCCGAGGTATTTCACGGGGATCAGGCCCTGGTCGTGGTACATCGCGACCACCACGTCGAATTCGCCCGCGCCGTCGGACCTGGCGCGGGCCCGCATGAAGACCGTGTCGGGGGCAAAGGGGCCGCTCGCCGCGATGCCCTGCGCCTGCGCGGCGGCGACGGCCGGCGCGATCACCTCGATCTCCTCGCGCCCGAACAGTCCCGCTTCACCGGCATGCGGATTGAGGCCGGCGACGCCGATGTGCGGCGCCCGTCCCAGCAGGCGCGACAGCGAGTCGTGGGTGATGCGCAGCGTCTGCAGCACGTTGTCGAAGGTGACCGCTTCGATCGCCTCGCGCATGGACACGTGGATGCTGACCAGGACCGTGCGCAGTTCGTCGCTGGCCAGCATCATGCGCACCGGCACCTGATCCAGTGGCTGGCCCAGCCATGCGGCGGCCTGGGCCTGCAGCAGTTCGGTGTGCCCGGGGAAGTTGACGGCGGCCGCGGCCAGGGCTTCCTTGTGCAGCGGCGCGGTGACCACGCCGGCGATGTCGCCGCGCAAGGCGGCTCGCGCGGCCCAGACCACGCAATCGGCCGCAGCCGCGCCGGCGCCGGGGCTGACCCGGCCCCAATCGGGCAGCCGCGCCAGCTTGCCCACCTCGAGCACGGGCACGCAGCGCGGCGGCATTCCCCACGCCTCGCCGGGCGACTCGATCACGGCCACCGGCAGCGCGGCCTGGCCCGGATGCCGCACGGCACCGGCGCCACGCCGGATCGCCTGCACGTCGCCGGCGACGAAGCACCCGCGCGCGAGTTCGGGGGCATCGCGGAAGGCCTTGGCGATGATCTCGGGACCGATGCCCGCGGCATCGCCCATGGTGATCGCGAAGGGCCTCATGCCGGGTTGTCGATGTCGATGAAACGGTGTTCGAGGCCCAGCTGCTGCGCCACATGGCCGCAGGCCGCCGGCGCGCCGTAGCGCTCGCTGGCGTGGTGGCCGCAGGCCAGGAAGGCAACGCCGCACTCGCGCGCGTAGTGCGCCTGGGGTTCCGACATCTCGCCGGTGATGAACACGTCGGCCCCAGCCGCGATGGCGGCCTCGAAGTAGCCCTGGGCGCCGCCGGTGCACCAGGCGATGCGGCGCAGCGGCCGGCCGTCGCCTTCGACCCAGCGCGGCGTCTTGCCCAGCGCCATCTCCACATGGCCGGCCAGCAGCTGCACCGAAGCGAATGCGCCGCCGCCTTCGAGCCCGCCGAGGAATCCCAGGTCCTGCTCGCCGAAGCGCGCCTGCGCCGCCAGGCCCAGCTGCCGCGCCAGCTGCGCGTTGTTGCCGAGCTCGGGATGCGCATCCAGCGGCAGGTGGTAGGCGAACAGGTTGATGTCGTGGGCCAGCAGCAGCGCCAGCCGCTGCTTCATCCATCCGGTCACGCGCCCGTCCTGACCGCGCCAGAACAGGCCGTGGTGGACGAAGATCGCATCGGCCTGCGCCGCCACCGCCGCCTCGATCAGCGCGCGGCTGGCCGTCACGCCGGACACGATGCGGCGCACCTCGCCCTTGCCCTCGACCTGCAGGCCGTTCGGGCCGTAGTCCTTGAAGCGTTCGGGCTGGAGCAGGCTGTCGAAAGCCTGGAGAAGCTGTTGCGGGCTGGCCATTCGGTGTGCGTGGAAAGTCCGATTCTCGCCCATGGGTTCGGGCCGGCCCCAGGCTGTCGCAGTACGTGATAATGAATTAGTAAACAAATCGAGGAGAGGAACCGTGGCGGGACAGGAGCTGATGATCTGGAGCCTGGCGCTGGGCGCGATCGCCGCCATGGCGGTCGCGCGCTTGCTGGAGGCCATGACGAACCCGAGCCAGTCCCGGCTGCAGGGCATCGCCTACCACCTCACCGTCTTCCTGTTCGTGCTGGTGGAAAGCGGGCTGGCGTCGCACGCGGCGCCGGTGAATCCGCGCCTGCTGCTGCCGGCGCAGGTGCTGGCCGGCCCGGTCTGCGTGGGGCTGTCGAACTTCTGGATCCGCGGCTGGCTCAATGCCGCGCAGCGCGATCGCCTGATGTCGGCGTGGCTGCGCGTGACGGCCATCGTTCTGCCCCTGGGCGGGCTGGCCTGCTTGGCGCTGCCGGCCGGCCAGCAGCTGCCGGCCGCCGCGGCGCTGTCGCTGCTCGGTGGCACGGTCACCTGCTGGCTCACGGTGAGGGCCGGCCTGCTCGGCGACCGGCTCGCGCCCCTCATGGCGGCCGGCTGCCTGCTGACGCTGCCGGCGATCGCCGGCCTGTATGCCATGGCGCTGCACCTTCCCCTGGGACTGGCCGCGCAGGTGCTGGTCGCCGCCTGCGCGGCGCTCTCCAATGGCCTCACCGGCCAAGCGCTGTGGCAGCGCGACCGGCATCTATGGCGGAGCTGGCGTACCGATCCCGGCGCGCCGCGGCTCGATCCGGTCACGCGGCTGGCGAGCGGCGCCGCGGTGGTGCGCCGGCTGCTCAAGGCGCAGCGCCGCCGCCGGCGCAGTCGCCGCGACGGCGCCGCGCTCGCCATCGTGGTGTTCGACGTCGAGCGCCTGGCCGCCCAAGCCGGCACGGCCGGCGTCAACGAGCTGTTCGTGGTGCTCGCCTCGCGCATCCAGCGCCAGCTGGGCGTCGTCAATCCGGTGGGGCGCTACTACGACTGCTGCTTCGTCTCGCTGGTGGAAACCATCCATTCCCCGGGCTGGCTGCGCACGCTGGGCCTGCGCGTCGCCACCAGCGTGCGCCGGCCGGTGCGGGTGACCGCCGCCGACGGCCAGCCGCTCGAATTGCAGCCCGACGTCGGCGTCGGCGTGGTGCACCTGAATGCCTGGTCGGCCAGCGAGGTCGAGGACATCCTCCACGATGCGCAGCGCATGGCCGCGGCCGCCCGCGCGATGCGCTCGCGCGCGGCCACCATGGACCCGGCCACCGGCGAGGTTGTGCCGGTCGAACAGGCCCAGCTCGGCCCGCGCCGTCGCGGCCACGCGGGGCGCGTGCGCCACGCCTGAGCGCGCCGTTGCAGCACGGGTCTACACTTGCCCAAACAACGACGGCCCCGCGCCGAACCTACACGATGCGTCGCTTCTGGCTGCTGTTCTCCCAGTCCGTCACGGTCCTGCTGGCCGCGTACTTCGTGGTCGCCACGCTCAAGCCGGACTGGCTGGGCCGCACCGGCGAAGCGGTGAGCCGCGGGGTGGCGCTGGTGGAGGCCCCGAGCGCGCCCGCCACCGTCACCGGCCCGCCGCCGGCCGGCAGCTTGCGCGCCTCCGCGCAGAAGGCCTCGGCCGCGGTGGTCAGCATCAACACGCTGAAGGCGGCGGAACGCCACCCGCAGGCCAATGACCCCTGGTTCCGCTTCTTCTTCGGCGACCAGCCCGCGCAGCCGCAGATGGGCCTGGGCAGCGGCGTCATCGTCACCGCCGACGGCTACATCCTGACCAACAACCACGTGATCGAGGGCGCCGACGAAATCGAGGTGGTGCTCAACGACAACCGGCGGGCGCGCGGCACCCTGATCGGCAGCGACCCCGACACCGACCTGGCGGTGCTCAAGATCGCGCTCGACCGGCTGCCGGTCATGACGGTGGGCAACTCCGATGCGCTCCAGGTGGGCGACCAGGTGCTGGCGGTCGGCAACCCGTTCGGTGTCGGCCAGACCGTCACCAGCGGCATCGTCAGTGCCCTGGGCCGCAACCAGCTCGGCATCAACACCTTCGAGAACTTCATCCAGACCGACGCCGCCATCAACCCCGGCAATTCCGGCGGCGCGCTGGTCGACGTCAACGGCCACCTGATGGGGATCAACACCGCGATCTACTCGCGCTCCGGCGGCAGCATGGGCATCGGCTTCGCGATCCCGGTGAACACCGCCAAGCTGGTGCTCGACGGCATCGTCAAGGAAGGCGTGGTCAAGCGCGGCTGGATCGGGGTCGAGCCGGCCGAGCTCTCGCCCGAGCTGATGCAGACCTTCGGTGTCAAGGCGCGGCACGGCGTGCTGATCACCGGCGTGCTGCAGAACGGCCCGGCCGCGCAGGCCGGCATCCGGCCGGGCGACGTGATCGTGCAGGTGGCGGGCCGCGACATCGCCAATGTCTCGGAACTGCTCAGCACCGTGGCGGCGCTCAAGCCGGGCGCGCCGGCCAAGTTCCAGGTGCAGCGGCGCGACGACGGGATGGATGTGACCGTGACGCCGGGCCTGCGGCCCAAGTCACAACGGCTGCCCCGCTGAGTCGCCCCGGCGGCGGCGGTCGCTACTTGGCCGTGGCGGCTGTCTCTTCCGGCGCCCGGGTGTGGCGGATGAAGATCTGCGCCGCCCAGATGCCCACTTCGTACAGCAGGCACATCGGCACCGCCAGCGCCAGCTGCGACACCACATCGGGCGGCGTGATCACGGCGGCGATCACGAAGGCGATGACGATGAAGTAGCCGCGGAAGGCCTTGAGCTTCTCGATGGTCACCATGCCCAGGCGGGCCAGCACCACCACCACGATCGGCACTTCGAACGCGAGGCCGAAGGCGATGAACATGGTCAGCACGAAACTGAGGTAGGCCTCGATGTCAGGCGCTGCCGTGATGCTCTTGGGCGCGAAGCTCTGGATGAACTTGAAGACCTGGCCGAACACGAAGAAGTAGCAGAACGCCACCCCTGCAAAGAACAGGATCGTGCTGGAGACCACGAGCGGCAGCACCAGCTTTTTCTCGTGCGAGTACAGCCCCGGCGCGACGAAGGCCCAGGCCTGGTAGAGCACCACCGGCAGCGCGATCAGGAACGCCGTCATCAGCAGGATCTTCAGCGGCACCAGGAACGGCGAGATCACCGAGGTGGCGATCAGCGTGGCGTTCTTGGGCAGGTGCGCGATCAGCGGCGCCGCCAGCACGTCGTACAGTGCGCCCGGGCCGGGCCAGAAGAACAGCACGCTTGCCACGACGCCGACGGCGATCATCGCCTTGATCAGGCGGTCGCGCAGCTCCACGAGGTGGGCGACAAAGGGCTGCTCGGTCCCTGCGAGCTCGTCTTCTGGATCGGACATCAGTTAAATTTTTGCGGGCGATAGCGCGCCACGCGCGCGGCCCCGGACAAGGCCTTGGTGCGAATGCCGTTGCGCGCCTTGTACCACTGGGGCGTGGCGCCCTGCTTGAGGCGCCACTTCTTGCGGGGGTTCCGGTACTCGGGGAAAACGACCGGCGGCGCCAGCTCCGCGCTTGCCTCGGCGCCATCCGCCGTCGAAGCCGCCGCGTTGAGCTCGCGCTCCAGGTCGCGTGCGCCGGTATTGATCGAGGTCTCGACGTCGCGCGCGGCGGACTCGACCTGCTCCTTCATCTTCTTGAGCTCTTCGAGCTCGATCGAGCGATTGACCTCGGCCTTGACGTCGGCCACGTAGCGCTGCGCCTTGCCGAGCAAGGTGCCCACGGTGCGGGCGACCCTCGGGAGCTTCTCGGGCCCGATCACGATCAGCGCCACTGCGCCGATCACCATCATCTTCTCGATGCCGAGGTCGATCATGCTTTCAGCTCACCCGCTGCGGGCGCGTCCCCGTCATGAACGGTTCTTGGCCTCGACATCGATCGTGCCGCGGTCGGCGGACGGCTGCTGGGACGAGGTGACCTGGTTCTGGGTGCTCGGCGGCACGGGCGTTTCCGGCGTCGTCCCGCCTTCGCGGACGCCATCCTTGAAGCCCTTGACCGCGGCGCCCATGTCGGAGCCGATGTTCTTGAGCTTCTTGGTGCCGAACACCAGGACGATGATCAGCAGCACGATCAGCCAATGCCAAATGGAAAATGAACCCATGGATTACTCCTATCTCACTTCGGTGGGATTCTAGTCGCGCAGGCGAAGTTCGCCTCTTCGCGACCTCGCTGCAGCTCAGCCCTTCAGCCAGGGACGCGGGCCGCCGAACACGTGCAGATGCAGGTGGGGGACCTCCTGGCCGCCGTCGGCGCCGGTGTTCACCACCATGCGGAAGCCGCCCTCCGGATAGGGCCGGCAGCCTTCACGGAACGCCAGTTGCGGCGCCAGCGTCATCATCCGGCCCAGCAGCGCGGCATGTTCCGGGCCCACCTGGGCCATCGAGGGAATGTGCAGCTTGGGGACCAACAGGAAATGCACCGGCGCCCACGGATGGATGTCGTGGAAGGCGATGAGTTCGTCGTCCTCGTGCAGCTTGCGCGAGGGGATCTGGCCGAGGACGATCTTGCAGAAGATGCAGTTGGGGTCGTGGCTCATCGATTGAATAACCTCCGCCCTGGCGGGCTGCGGTGCCATGAGCCTTCGGAGCGGCCGGGCGGCTCATGGCGGGATTTCTTCCGGTTTCAGGGCGCGCGGTCGTCGGCAAAGCGCAGCCAGCCGCGCAGGCACCGGTACAGGTACCACAGGCCAATGATGGTGTAGGCGGCAGCGCCGGGCAAGACGAGCAGGAACCATAGCGGACCGGTGACGACCAGCCACAGCACCGTCCACCAGAAGGTCGCGATCATGTAGCTGTGGTGGCTGGCGTACAGCGGGTCCTGCTCGTCGGCGCGCCGGATGTAATTGACGATCAGCGCGATCACGGCCAGAGTGCCCCCGCTCAGCCAGGCCACCGTGTGCAGCCCGTACAGCACGTGCATCACGGTGCGGTCGCCGGGGGTCTTGGCGGCAAACGCGGCGTAGTCGGTCTCGGCCATGGCTCAGCCCTCTCCCGGCGGGCGAGACCCGCGCGAGGCCTTTTCCTCGATGCCGCTGGTGCCGGCGCGCCGGTCCAGCTCGGCGATGACCTGCGCCGGTCCCAGCCCGTGGCGGGCCAGCGCGATCATCGTGTGGAACCACAGGTCCGCCACCTCGGACACGATCCGGCCCGGATCGCCGCCATGGTCGGCGTCCTTGGCGGCCATCACCACCTCGGTGGCTTCCTCACCGATCTTCTTGAGCACCGCGTCCGGCCCCTGCTGCAGCAGGCGCGCGACGTAGCTCTTCCCGGCGTCGCCGCCCTGCGCCGTCTTGCGGCTTTCGATCACTGCCGCCAGCCGCGCCAGCGAGTCTTCGGAGTTCATGCGTTCTGCTTGTAGATGGTGTCGGGATCCTTGAGCACCGGCTCGATGTCGTGCCACTGCCCATCGCGGTAAAGCCGGAAAAAGCAGCTGTGGCGGCCGGTGTGGCAGGCGATCGAGGGCACATGCCCCTGCTGCGTCACCTTCAACAGCACCACGTCGTTGTCGCAATCCAGCCGGATCTCGTGCACGGTCTGCACATGCCCCGATTCCTCGCCCTTGAACCACAACTTGCCGCGCGAGCGGCTGTGATAGACGGCGCGCCCGAGTTCCGCCGTCAGGCGCAGCGCCTCGCGGTCCATCCACGCGAACATGAGCACGTCGCTGCTTTCGGCCTCCTGCGCGATGACGGGAACGAGGCCCTGCGCGTCCCACTTGACCTGATCGAGCCAGTCCATGCGGCTATTGTCGCCCATCGCGCCGGCGCCTTCCGGAGGCGCCGGAGGGCCCCGGCGCCTACAGCCGGACCGGGATGCCGCGGCTGGCCATCAGCGCCTTGGCCTGGCCCACCGTGTACTCGCCGTAGTGGAAGATGCTGGCGGCCAGCACCGCGTCGGCCCCGCCCTTCTGGATGCCCTCGGCCAGGTGCTCGAGGTTGCCTACGCCGCCCGAAGCGATCACCGGCACCGTCACCGCATCGCTGACGGCACGCGTGAGCTCGAGGTCGAACCCGGACTTGGTGCCGTCGCGGTCCATGCTGGTCAGCAGGATCTCGCCGGCGCCGCGCCGCGCCATCTCGACCGCCCACTGGACCGCGTCCAGGCCGGTGTTGCGGCGCCCGCCGTGGCTGTAGACGTCCCAGCCGGGGCCGCGGGCCTGCGCCTCCTCGGGGGTGCGGCGCTTGGCGTCGATGGCCACCACGATGCACTGCGCCCCGTACTTGTCCGAGGACGCCGAGATCACGTCCGGATTGGCGATGGCGGCGGAATTGAAGCTGGTCTTGTCCGCGCCCGCGTTCAGCAGGCGCCGCACGTCTTCCACCGTGCGCACGCCGCCGCCCACGGTGAGCGGAATGAACACCTGGGAAGCAACCTGCTCGATGATGGGCAGGATCAGGTCGCGTCCGTCGCTGGTTGCGGTGATGTCCAGGAACGTCAGCTCGTCGGCGCCCTGCTCGTTGTAGCGCGCGGCGATCTCCACCGGGTCGCCGGCGTCGCGCAGTTCGACGAAGTTGACGCCTTTGACGACACGCCCGCCGGTGACGTCCAGGCAGGGGATGATGCGCTTGGCCAGCACGGGAAGCCCTCTCAGTCCAGTGACTACGATCCGTTCAGTTCGTCGGCCTTGGCCTGCGCCTTCGCGAAATCCAGGTCGCCCGAGTAGATCGCGCGGCCGCAGATCACCCCTTCCACGCCTTCGTCTTCGACGGCGCACAACTTTTCGATGTCGGCCATGTTCGACAGGCCGCCCGAGGCGATCACCGGGATTTGCAGGGCCTGCGCCAGCTTCACCGTGGCCTCGATGTTGATGCCGGTCAGCATGCCGTCGCGCCCGATGTCGGTGTAGATGATCGACTCGACGCCCCAGTCCTCGAACTTGCGCGCCAGGTCGACGACCTCGTGGCCGGTGAGCTTGCTCCAGCCGTCGGTGGCCACCTTGCCGTCCTTGGCATCCAGCCCCACGATGATGTGGCCGCCGAAGGCCGAGCAGGCGTCCTTCAGGAAGCCGGGGTTCTTGACCGCGGCGGTGCCGATGATCACGTAGCGCAGCCCGCCGTCGATGTACTTTTCGATGGTGTCCAGGTCGCGGATGCCGCCGCCCAGCTGCACCGGGATCTCGTCGCCGACCGCGTTGAGGATGGACTTCACCGCCGCGTAGTTCTGCGGCTTGCCGGCGAAGGCGCCATTGAGGTCGACCAGGTGCAGCCGGCGCGCGCCCTTTTCAAGCCAGCCGCGTGCCACGGCCGCCGGGTCCTCGCCGAAGGTCGTGACCTGCGTCATGTCGCCCTGTTTCAGGCGCACGCAATGTCCGTCTTTGAGGTCGATGGCGGGGATCAGCAGCATAGGGAGCGGAAAGAGACCGGCACCGGCGCGCGGCCGGCAGCGTGCTCAGGGGTTCCAGTTGAGGAAATTTCGGTAAAGGGCCAAACCTTGGTCCGCACTCTTCTCGGGGTGGAACTGGGTCGCGAAAATATTATCGCGCCCAAGCGCGGCGGTAAAGCGGGTGCCGTACTCGGCTTCCCCTAGGCTGTGGCGGGCATCGGACGGGCGGGCGTAGAAGCTGTGGACGAAGTAGAAGTAGCTGCCGTCGGCCACGCCCTGCCACATGGGGTGCGGGCGCGCCTGGAACACCTGGTTCCAGCCCATTTGGGGCACCTTGTAGCGGCTGCCATCGGGCTGCAGCTGGCCGGCCAGCTCGAATCTGACGACCTCCCCGCCGATCAGGCCCAGCCCGTCGGTGGGGCCCTCCTGGCTGCGCTCCAGCACCATTTGCATGCCCACGCAGACGCCGAACAGGGGCTTGGCGGCCGCGGCTTCGAGCACCGGTTCCAGCAGGCCGGAGTCGCGCAGCTCGCGCATGCAGTCGGGCATCGCGCCCTGGCCGGGGAGCACCACGCGCTCGGCGGCGCGCACCTCGTCCGGCCGCGACGTGACCACCACCTCCACCCCGCTGCCCTGGGCGGCGTGGCGCACCGCATTCGCCACCGAACGCAGGTTGCCCATTCCATAGTCGACGACGGCGACGGTCCTCATCGGTTCGATCTCGAAGCTGCCTCGCGGCGGCAGGCGCAGGATGTCAGAGCGAGCCCTTGGTCGAAGGAATGCTGCCGGCGGCGCGCGGGTCGAGCTCCAGCGCGGCGCGCAGGGCGCGCGCGAAGGCCTTGAACACCGTCTCGCACTGGTGGTGGGCGTTCTCGCCGCGCAGGTTGTCGATGTGCAGGGTGACGAACGCATGGTTCGCGAAACCCTGGAAGAACTCGTGCGCCAGCTGGCTGTCGAAGTTGCCGATCATGCCGCTCTTGAACGGCACGTTCATGACCAGCCCCGGGCGGCCGGAGAAATCGATGACCACGCGCGACAGGGCCTCGTCCAGCGGGACGTAGGCGTGGCCGTAGCGGCGGATGCCCTTCTTGTCGCCCACCGCCTTGAGCACGGCCTGGCCGAGCGTGATGCCCACGTCTTCCACCGTGTGGTGGCCGTCGATGTGCAGGTCGCCCTCGGCCAGCACGTCCAGGTCGATCAGGCCGTGCCGGGCGATCTGGTCCAGCATGTGGTCGAAGAAGCCAATGCCGGTGGACAGCTTGGCCCGGCCCGTGCCGTCAAGGTCGACGCGCACGGTGATCTTGGTCTCCTGCGTGTTGCGGGTGATTTCGGCGGTACGTGCAGTGCTCATAGGGATGCGTGCAGGGCCTCCAGCATGCGTGCGTTCTCCTCGGCGGTTCCGACCGTCAGGCGCAGGCAATTGGCCAGCAATGGGTGCATTTTAGAAACGTTCTTGACCAGCACGCCGCGCGCCTTCATGCCGTCGAAGGTCCGGGCCGCGTCGGGCACGCGCACCAGGATCATGTTGGCGTCGCTCGGCCAGCTCCGGACGCCGGGCAGCGCGCCCAGCGCCCGCTGGATGCGGCCGCGTTCCTCGCGGATCTGCGCGGCCTGGGCGGCGAACACCGGCTCGTGCTCCAGCGCGAACAGCGCGCATTCGCTGTTGAGCACGCTGATGTTGTAGGGCGGGCGAACCTTGTCGATCTCCCGGACCAGCGCCTTGCGCCCCAGCATGTAGCCGATGCGCACGCCCGCCAGCCCGAACTTGCTCAGGGTGCGCATCAGCAGCACGTGCGGATGCCGCGCCACCCGGTCGATGTAGCTGCGGCTGGAGAACGGCTGGTAGGCCTCGTCGATCACCACCAGCCCGGGCGCCGCCTCGATGATCTTCTCGATCACCGCGTCGTCCCACAGGTTGGCGGTGGGGTTGTTCGGATAGGCGAGGTACACGATGGCGGGCTGGTGCCGCTCGATGGCCGCCAGCATGGCGGCCTCGTCGAGCTCGAAGTCGGGGGTCAGGTCGACCGGGATGAACTTCAGGCCCTGCAGCTGCGCGCTCATGGCGTACATCACGAAACCGGGCAGCGGCGCCAGGATGGCGGCGCCGGGCACGTCGCAGGCCATCGCCAGCAGCGAGATCAGCTCGTCCGAGCCGTTGCCCAGCATCAGGTCGAAGCCCTCGGGCATGGCGGCATGGCGCGCCAGTGCGGCACGCAGCTCGTGGACACGGTCGCCGGGGTAGCGGTTCAGCGCCACTTCGGCCAGCCGCTCGCCCAGTTTCTGCCGCAGCGCCGGCGGCAGCCGGTGCGGGTTCTCCATCGCGTCCAGCTTGATCAGCCCGCGCGAATCCTGGATGGCGTAGGCGTGCATCGACTGCACGTCCTGGCGGATGCGGCTGGCGATGATGCGGTCCAGGTCCCTCGTGGTCATTCGGATTCGGCCCTCAGCCCTTGTAGCGCATCTCGGCGGCGCGCGCATGGGCCTGCAGGCCCTCGCCGTAGGCCAGTTCGGCGGCGATCGGGCCCAGGCTGCGCGCCCCGGCCTCGCTCACCTCGATCAGGCTGCTGCGTTTCTGGAAGTCGTACACGCCCAGGGGCGAGGAGAAGCGCGCCGTGCCGCTGGTGGGCAGCACGTGGTTGGGCCCGGCGCAGTAGTCGCCCAGCGACTCGCTGGTGAAGGAGCCGAGGAAGATGGCGCCCGCGTGCCGCAGCAGCGGCTCCCAGCGCGAAGGCTCACTGCTGGCGATCTCCAGGTGCTCCGGCGCGATGCGGTTGCTGATCTCGCAGGCCTCCTCCATCGAACGGGTGTGGATCAGCGCGCCGCGGCCGGAAAGCGATTTGGCGATGATCTGCGCGCGCGGCATGGCCGGCAGCAGGCGGTCGATCTCGGCCTGCACGCGGCCGATGTAGCCGACGTCGGGGCACAGCAGGATGCTTTGCGCCAGCTCGTCGTGCTCGGCCTGCGAGAACAGGTCCATCGCCACCCAGTCGGGCGGCGTGCTGCCGTCGGCCAGCACCAGGATCTCGCTGGGCCCGGCGATCATGTCGATGCCGACCTGGCCGAACACGCGGCGCTTGGCGCTGGCCACATAGGCGTTGCCCGGGCCGGTGATCTTGTCCACCCGCGGCACGGTCGCGGTGCCATAGGCCAGCGCGCCCACCGCCTGGGCGCCGCCGATGCGGAACACCCGGGTCACGCCCGCCAAGTGCGCCGCCGCCAGCACCAGCAGGTTTTTCTCCCCGCGTGGCGTGGGCACCACCATGATGATCTCGGGCACGCCCGCGACCTGCGCCGGGATCGCGTTCATCAGCACCGAAGAGGGGTAGGCCGCCTTGCCGCCCGGCACGTAGATGCCCACGCGGTCCAGCGGCGTGACCTTCTGGCCCAGCAGCGTCCCATCGGCTTCACGGTAGGACCAGCTCTCGCCCGAAGCCTTCTTCTGCGCCTCGTGGTAGCGGCGCACGCGGGCCGCGGCCTGCTCCAGCGCCGAGCGCTGCGGTGCCGGCAAGGCAGCAAAGGCCGCCTGCAACTCGGAAGCGGGCAGCTCCAGCTCGCCGAGGCTGGCCGCGCCCACGGCATCGAAGCGATTGCTGTATTCGAGCACCGCGTCATCGCCGCGCCGCTTCACGTCGGCCAGGATGCCGGCCACGGTCTGCTCCACGCCGGCGTCGGTTTCCTCCGACCAGTGCAGCCGCGCCTGGAACGCGGCCTCGAAGCCGGCGTCGGCGGTGGACAGTCGCAGGGGGCGGGCGGCGGGCGTCATGCTTTCCTCAGGTGGCGCGGGCGGCGGTGGCCGCGGCGAAAACATCGATCAGGCGGCGGATCGGCTCCTGCTTGAGCTTGAGGGCGGCCTGGTTCACCACCAGCCGGGAACTGATGTCCATGATGCGCTCGACCTCGACCAGCCGGTTGGCCTTGAGCGTGCCGCCGGTGGACACCAGGTCCACGATGGCGTCGGCCAGGCCGGTCAGCGGCGCCAGCTCCATGCTGCCGTACAGCTTGACCATGTCCACGTGCACGCCCTTGGCGGCGAAGAAGTCGCGCGCGATGCTCACGTACTTGGTGGCCACGCGCAGGCGCGAACCCTGGCGCACGGCGCTGGCGTAGTCGAAGTCGTCGCGCACCGCTACGCTGACGCGGCACTTGGCGATCTGCAGGTCCAGCGGCTGGTACAGCCCCGCGCTGCGTGCTGCAGCGCCGCCCCAGCCCGCGCCGTGTTCGATCAGGGTGTCCAGTCCGGTCACGCCCAGGTCCGCGCCGCCGTACTGCACGTAGGTGGGCACGTCGGTGGCGCGCACGATCACCACGCGCAGGTCGGGCTGGCTGGTGGGCAGGATCAGCTTGCGCGAGCGTTCCGGGTCTTCCAGCACCCGGATGCCGGCGGCCTCCAGCAGCGGCAGGGTCTCGTCGAAGATGCGTCCCTTGGACAGCGCGAGCGTAATCATGGGGCCGTCCTCATTTCACGCGGTGAATGTCCGCGCCGATGCCGCGCAGCTTGGCTTCCATCCGGTCGTAGCCGCGGTCCAGGTGGTAGATGCGGTCGACCAGGGTTTCGCCTTCGGCCACCAGGCCGGCCAGCACCAGGCTGGCGGAGGCGCGCAAGTCGGTCGCCATCACGGTGGCGCCGGAGAGTTTGTCGACGCCTTCGATCACCGCCACCTTGCCTTCCACCTGGATCTTCGCGCCCAGGCGCAGCAGCTCGTTGACGTGCATGAAGCGGTTCTCGAAGATGGTCTCGGTCACCGTGGCCGGCCCCTGCGCGACCGCGTTCAGGGCCATGAACTGGGCCTGCATGTCGGTCGGGAAGCCCGGGTATTCGGTGGTGCGGAAACTCTGCGCCGCGAGCCGCCCCCGCGAGCGCACGCGGATGCCGTCGTCGACCGCCGTCACTTCCGCGCCGGCGGCGCGCAATTTATCGATCACCGCCTCCAGATGGTCGACGCGGCCATGCCGCAGCACCACGTCGCCGCCGGTGGCGGCCACCGCGCACAGGAATGTGCCCGCCTCGATGCGATCGGCGACCACCCGGTGCGTGCAGCCATGCAGCTTGTCGACGCCCTGGATCGTGATGCGATGCGTGCCCTGGCCTTCGATGCGCGCGCCCATCTTGATCAGCATCTCGGCCAGGTCGGTGATCTCCGGCTCCTGGGCCGCGTTCTCCAGCACCGTCTCGCCCTCGGCCAGCGCCGCGGCCATCAGGAAATTCTCGGTGCCGGTCACGGTGATCATGTCGGTGCGGATGCTGGCGCCGCGCAGGCGCTCGCGTCCCTTGGGCAGCTTGGCGATGATGTAACCGTGCTCCACCACGATCTCGGCGCCCATGGCCTGCAAGCCCTTGATGTGCTGGTCCACCGGGCGCGAGCCGATCGCGCAGCCGCCGGGCAGCGACACCGTGGCTTCGCCGAAGCGCGCCAGCAGCGGCCCCAGCGCCAGCACCGAGGCCCGCATGGTCTTGACCAACTCATAGGGCGCCTCGGGGAAGTGCAGCGGGGCGGCGTCGACCCGCACCCGGCCGTCGCCCTGCTCCACGCCGACGCCCATGTTGGCGATCAGCTTGACCATGGTGGCCACGTCCTGCAGCCGCGGCACGTTCTCGAGCACGACCGGCTCGTCGGTGAGCAGCGCGGCGCACAGCTCCGGCAGCGCCGCATTCTTGGCGCCGGAAATCCGGACCTCGCCGTGGAGCTCGCGCCCCCCGCGAATCAGTAGCTTGTCCATGTGTCGGTCAGTGGTTTTGCGCGTTCGCCCACTCGGCGGGCGTGAAGGTCTTCATCGAGAGCGCATGTACCTCGTCGGTATGCATTCTCTCACCCAGCGTGGCATAGACCCGCTGGTGGCGCTGGATCAGGCGCTTGCCCTCGAAGGCGGACGAAACAATCAGGGCGTCCCAGTGGCGGCCATCCCCGGCCACTTCGAGGTGATCGCAGGGCAGGCCCGCGCTGATCAGGGCGTGCAGTTCTTCGGCAGTCATCGGGGCAGCGGCGAAGCCGCGTAGAGGGGGATTGTCATCCTCGGATTTTGTAGCCGATGCGAAGCAGATGGACGGCCACGCCGCCGGCGGCCAGCATGGCGCCGCCGACGATGCCCAGGCTCAGCCAGGGCGACACGTCGCTCACGCCGAAGAAGCCGTAGCGGAAGCCGTCGATCATGTAGAAGAAGGGGTTCAGGTGGCTCACCCCCTGCCAGAACTCGGGCAGCGAATGGATGGAATAGAAGACGCCCGACAGGAAGGTCATGGGCATGATGACGAAGTTCTGGAACGCCGCCATCTGGTCGAACTTCTCGGCCCACAGGCCGGCGATCACGCCCAGCGACCCCAGCATGGCCGCGCCCAGCACGGCGAAGACCACGATCCACAGGGGCTGGGCGAACCCGGGCTGGCCGAACAGCGCCGTCACGACGAACACGCCCAAGCCCACCACCAAGCCGCGCGCCACCGACGCGCCCACATAGGCGAAGAACCAGCTCCAGTGCGACAGCGGCGTGAGCAGCAGGAACACCAGGTTGCCGGTGATCTTGCTCTGGATCAGCGAGGATGAGCTGTTGGCGAAGGCGTTCTGCAGCACGCTCATCATCACCAGGCCCGGCACCAGGAAGGCGGTGTAGCTGACCTTGCCGTAGACCTGCACATGGTCCTGCAGCACATGCCCGAAGATCAGCATGTACAGCACCGCCGTCAGCACCGGCGCCGCCACGGTCTGGAAGCTGACCTTCCAGAAGCGCAGCACCTCCTTGTAGAACAGCGTGCTCCAGCCCGTCATCCGGCCACCGCCGCTTTCTCCGCCTTGTCGGACATGACGTCGAGGAACACGTCCTCGAGGTCGGCCTTGCGGATTTCCACGTCTTCCACCCGCAGGCCCGCCTCGCGGATGTGCGCCAGGTGCTCTTCGATCTCGTGCGCATCGTGCGCCGGCAACTGCACGATGCGACCAGTCACGCGCGCCTTCTCGCGCAGCGCCTGCGGCAGGGCGCTGTCCATCTTGAAGCGCAGCACGTTGCTGGAGGCCGCCTTGAGCAGGTCGCTGGTGCGCTCCAGCGCCACCACCCGGCCCGTCTTGAGCATGGCGATGCGCCCGCAGAGGGCTTCGGCTTCTTCCAGGTAATGGGTGGTGAGGAGCACCGTGTGACCTTCGCGGTTCAGTCGCGCGATGAACTGCCACAGGGTCTGGCGCAGCTCGACGTCGACGCCGGCCGTGGGCTCGTCCAGCACGATGACCGGCGGCTTGTGCACCAGCGCCTGTGCCACCAGCACGCGCCGCTTCATGCCGCCCGACAGCTGCCGCATGTTGGCATGGGCCTTGTCGGCCAGGCCGAGGCTTTCCAGCAGCTCGTCGATCCAGGCGTCGTTGTTCTTCACGCCGAAGTAACCCGACTGGATGCGCAGGGCCTCGCGCACGTTGAAGAACGGGTCGAACACCAGCTCCTGCGGCACCACGCCCAGCTGCCGGCGGGCCTGCGCGTAGTCTTTCTGCACGTCGAAGCCGTGCACCGAGGCGCGCCCGGCGCTGGGCCGGGCGAGGCCGGCCAGGATGCTGATCAGGGTGGTCTTGCCCGCGCCATTGGGCCCGAGCAGCCCGAAGAACTCGCCTTCCTCGATGTCGAAGGAGACGCTGTCGAGCGCCTTCAGCGCTCCGCCCCGCGAGGAATAGGTTTTCGAGACGGACTGGAAGCGGATCGCGGGCATGGGCAAGCCGGCGATTTTAGCGAGGGCCCCGGAGCCGGGCGCGCCGGCCGGGCAGCGTCCCTAGGGCGCGGCCGGGAACAGCTCGGCGACGCCATACAGCGTCGCGAGCTCGCGCAGGCGCTGCGGCATGCGCGCGACGGCGAAGGTCTTGCCCGCGGCGAGGGCTTCGCGCCGGCATTCCAGCAGCACCGCCAGCGCCGAGGAATCGAAATCCTTCAGCGCCCCGGCGTCGGCCACCACCACCGGCTCGGCCTGCGAGCGCAGGCCCTGCGCCAGCATCCGGCTGCAGGCCAGGGCCTGTTCATGGGTAAGTTCGGCGGGCAGCACCAGCATCGGCGTCAGCTCTTCTTGCCGGAGTTGCTCTTGTTCTGCGCCTCAAGCGTGGCGATCAGGCCATCGACGCCCTTGCTGTTGATCTGCTCGGCGAACTGGCTGCGGTAGGTCTCCACCAGCCACACGCCCAGCACGTTCAGGTTGTAGATCTTCCAGCCCGAACCCTGCCCCGGCGTCTTCTCGAGCCGGTAGTCCAGCTGGATCGGTTCGCCGCGGCCGCGTATCTCGGTGCGCACCACGACTTCCTTGTCGTCCGGCGAGCCGCGCTGCGGCTTGACGCTGACGGTCTGGTCACGCACCTGCGACAGCGCGCCCGAGTAGGTGCGAACCAGCAGGACCTTGAATTCATCCTGCAGCTTCTTCTTCTGCTCGGGCGTGGCCTGGCGCCAGGCCGGTCCCACCGCTGCCGCGGTCATGCGCTGGAAATCCACGTTCGGCATGATCTTGCCGTCCACCAGCGAAAGGATCCGGCTGGTGTCGCCGCCCTGGATCGCTTTGTCGGCCTTGATCGCGTCGAGCACCTCGTCCGACAGCCGCTTGATCATGGCATCGGGCGACTCGTCGGCAGCCCAGGACAGGGCCGGCAGCGTGGCCGCGCCAAGTCCCAGCGACAGGGCGGTGAGCAATGCAAACACACGTCTTTTCATTCGTTTCCCTTTCAATCGGTATTGAACCTCACCGTTGGAACGCCATCGGTGGGCGGGGTTCCGGTGCGGCTGAGCACGCAGCCGGGCACCTCATCGGGCCGGGGCCGGGGCCGGCGCCGGCTCAGGCGCGGGCGTTGCCGGCGGGGCGGACGGCTCGGACTCCACTTCCGGCTCAGCGCCATCGGATTCCGGCTTCTGCTCCTTGAAGTCGTACACCTCGGCATTGCGCCTCTGCAGGTAGGCCTCGCGCGTGAAGCTGTACTTGTCCAGGGCCGCCTCATCAATCAGGCTACCCAAGCGCAACAGGTTGGCCCGCCGGTCCACGTAGCGTACCCCAAAGAGGATGTTTCGATTGGCCATGCTGGTGGGCACCACCCACACCAGGTCGCCCTGGAAGTCCACCCACAGGGCCAGGCCGTCACGCACGGTCGAGGGCCCGAAGAAAGGCAGCACCACGTAGGGGCCCGCAGGCACGCCCCAACGCCCCAGCGTCTGCCCGAAGTCCTCGCGGTGGCGCTCGATGTTGAGGTCGCTGGCCACATCGAAGATGCCGCCCAGGCCGAAGAAGGTGTTGATGTGGAAGCGGGCGAAGTTCTCCTCCGCATCCTGCAGCCGGAACTGCAGCAGGCTGTTGACGAAGTACCAGGCGTCGTTCATGTTGGAGAACACGTTGGTGACGCCGGTTCGCACCATCGAGGGCACCACCTTCTGGTAGGCGGTCGCCACGGGCTTGAGGAAGGCGGCGTCGACGTCGTCGTTGAACTGCATCACCTTGCGGTTGACGGGTTCCAGCGGGTCGCGCGGGTTCGGCCCCGTCAGGCTCGCGCAGCCGGTGGCCAGCAAGCCGAGTGACAGGATCAGCAGCGCGCGGGCCAGCCATCGCGCGAGCTCAGGATGGAAAAGCTTCATTTCTTCGGCGCGGGGCTCTGGATCTTGGGCGCCGGGGCCGGCGTGGCCGGGCCTTCGGCGGCCTTGCTGTAGAGGAACTGACCGATGAGGTTTTCCAGCACCACCGCCGATTGCGTGGTGGAAATCGTGTCGCCGGCGGCCAGGTTCTTCTCATCGGCGCCCGCCTCGATCCCGATGTACTGCTCGCCCAGCAGGCCGCTGGTCAGGATCTTCAGAGAACTGTCCTTCGGAAACATGTAGCGGCTTTCCAGCGCCAGCGTGACGCGGGCCTGGAAGCTCTTGTCGTCGAGCGCGATGCTCTCCACACGGCCGACCACCACGCCCGCGCTCTTCACCGCGGCGCGCGGCTTGAGGCCGCCGATGTTGTCGAATTTCGCCAGCACCCGATACTCGGGCTGGAAGCTCAGGTTCAGCAGGTTCGCCGACTTGAGGGCGAGGAACAGGATGGCCGCCAGTCCGATGATCACGAACAGGCCCACCCACACATCGTTCTTGGAACGCTCCACGCGCTTCTCCCTAAATGCTAAACATCATCACGGTCAGGATGAAATCCAGGCCGAGCACCGACAGCGACGAGATGACCACCGTGCGCGTCGTGGCCGTGGACACGCCTTCGGGCGTGGGCTGGGCCTTGAACCCCTGCAGCAGGGCGATGAAGGTCACGGCCACGCCGAACACCAGGCTCTTGACGACGCCGTTGCCCACGTCCTTCCACACGTCCACGCCGCCCTGCATCTGGCTCCAGAAGGAGCCGGGATCGACGCCGATCAGCAGCACGCCGACCACATAGCCGCCGAAAACGCCGACGGCGCTGAACACCGCGGCGAGCAGGGGCATGCAGATCACGCCGCCCCAAAACCGGGGCGCCAGCAAGCGGCTCACCGGATCGACGGCCATCATTTCCATCGCCGTGATCTGTTCGCCCGCGCGCATCAGCCCGATCTCCGCCGTGAGCGAGGCACCGGCCCGGCCGGCGAACAGCAGGGCCGTGACCACGGGCCCCAGTTCGCGCACCAGGCTGAGGGCGACCAGCAGGCCCAGGGCCTCCGCCGAACCATAGCGCTGCAGCGTGTAGTAGCCCTGCAGCCCGAGCACGAAGCCGACGAACAGGCCCGACACCGTGATGATCGCCAGCGAGTAGTTGCCCAGGAAATGGATCTGGTCGCGCACCAGGCCGAAGCGGCGCAGGCTGGACCCGGCCAGCATGAACAGGCGCAGCAGCAGCCGTGCGCCATAGCCCCAGTCGGCCAGCTGCGAGCGGGTGCGAAAGCCGATCTCGGCCGGTCGGAACCAGCTCATTGCAGGCCCCCGCTGAAGTCCTGAGCCACGCCGGGCCCGGGATAGTGGAAATGCACCGGCCCCTCGGGCAGGGCGTTGACGAACTGGTGCACGAGCGGGTCCTGCGAGTGACGCACCTCGTCGGGCGTGCCTTGCGCGGCGACCCGGCCGTTGGCCAGCACGATCACCTGGTCGGCGATCCGGAACGTTTCGTCCAGGTCATGCGACACGATGATGCTGGTGATGCCCAGTGTGTCATTCAGCTGGCGGATCAGGCGCGCCGCGGTGCCCAGCGAGATCGGATCCAGTCCGGCGAAGGGTTCGTCGTACATCACGAGTTCCGGATCGAGCGCGATCGCCCGCGCCAGCGCCACGCGACGGCTCATGCCGCCGGATATCTCGGAGGGCATCAGGTCGCGCGCGCCGCGCAAACCCACGGCCTGCAGCTTCATCAGGACGATGTCCCGGATCAGGCCATCGGTCAGCTCGGTCTGCTCGCGCAGCGGAAAGGCGACGTTGTCGAACACGCTCAGGTCGGCGAACAGCGCGCCGAACTGGAACAGCATGCCCATGCGGCGGCGCGCCGCATACAGCTGCTCCTGATCCAGGCGGCCGACGTCCTGGCCTTCGAACAGGAGTTCGCCCCGGCTGGCGCGGATCTGCCCGCCGATCAGGCGCAGCACGGTGGTCTTGCCGCCACCCGAGGCACCCATGATCGCCGTCACCTTGCCGCGCGGCACGGTGAACGAAAGGTCGTCGAGAACGAGGCGCTGCCCGTAGCCAAAGCTCAGGCCGCGGCACTCCACGAGGGTGTCGGACATCCAGGGCAATCTAGTGAAAACCCTGCATCATAAGGCTGACCCGCAAAGTCAGCTGGTAGGCAGGCCCATCGAGGCAATTCGGACAATCCCATAAGAAAATGGTCGTCGATACCGCGGTGACCTGCCGGCTGTCCACTCCGCCAGCCGGGCCGGCTGACGTGCCGCTGGACGCCCAAGGGGCGATTTGCGAGGGCTTAGCGGGGCAGGTCGGAGAACCCCATGAGGAATTCATCCACGGCGCGGGCGGCTTGCCGGCCCTCGCGAATCGCCCACACCACCAGGGACTGCCCGCGCCGGATGTCGCCGGCGGCGAACACCTTGGGGATGCTGGTGGCGTAGCCGCCGATGAAGTCAGTGCTGGCTTTCGCGTTGCCCCGCGCGTCCTTGTCGACGCCGAAGCCTTCCAGGATGGTCGCCACCGGGCTGACGAAGCCCATGGCCAGCAGGACCAGGTCGGCCTTGAGCGTCTGCTCGGAGCCCGCGACCTCGGTCATCTTGCCGTCCTTCCATTCGACGCGCACGGTCTTCAGGCCGGTGACCTTGCCCTTCTCGCCGATGAACTCCTTGGTGGCGATGGCGAACTCGCGCTCGCAGCCTTCCTCGTGGCTGGAGCTGGTGCGCAGCTTGTACGGCCAGTAGGGCCAGGTCAGTTCCTTGTTCTCCTGCTCCGGCGGCTCGGGCATCAGCTCGAACTGGGTGACGCTGGCGGCGCCGTGCCGGTTGCTGGTGCCCACGCAGTCGGAGCCGGTGTCGCCGCCGCCGATCACGATCACGTGCTTGCCGGCCGCGGAGATCTGGCCCTTGATCTTGTCGCCGGCGTTGACGCGGTTCTGCTGCGGCAGGAACTCCATGGCGAAATGGACGCCGTCCAGGTTGCGCCCGGGCACCGGCAGGTCGCGCGACTGCTCGGCGCCGCCGGCCAGCAGCACCGCGTCGAAGTCTTTCTGCAGTTCCTTGGGATCGATGCTTTCCTTGGCCAGGTTGGTGACCTTGGAGCCCTCGGGCAGCTTGCCGATGATCACGCCGGTGCGGAAGTTGACCCCCTCGGCCTTCATCTGCTCGACGCGGCGGTCGATGTGGCCCTTCTCCATCTTGAAGTCGGGAATGCCGTAGCGCAGCAGGCCGCCCAGGCGGTCGTTCTTCTCGAACAGCGTCACCTCGTGGCCGGCGCGCGCCAGTTGCTGGGCCGCCGCCAGGCCCGCCGGCCCGGAGCCCACCACCGCGACCTTCTTGCCGGTCTTGATGCGGGCGGCGCGCGGTTTCACCCAGCCGTTCTCCCAGGCGCGATCGATGATCGCGTGCTCCAGCGACTTGATGCCGACCGGCTCGTCGTTCACGTTCAGCGTGCACGCCTCCTCGCAGGGGGCGGGGCAGATGCGGCCGGTGAACTCGGGGAAGTTGTTGGTGGAGTCCAGCACCGCCCAGGCGTTCTCCCAGTCCTGGCGATACACCAGGTCGTTGAAGTCCGGGATGATGTTGTTGACCGGACAGCCGTTGTTGCAGAACGGGATGCCGCAATCCATGCAGCGGGCGCCCTGTACCTTGGCCTGCTCGTCGGTCAAGGCGAGGATGAATTCCTTGTGGTGCTTCACGCGCTCTTTGATCGGGCGGTAGCCCTCCTCGATGCGCTCGAATTCCATGAAGCCGGTGATCTTGCCCATTGCTGTTCCGTCCTGATTACTTGGCTGCCGCGGTTTCGTGCTTCATCGCCACGTGCGCGTTGTTGCCCGTGCTCGCCGCCTCGACCTCGCGCTCGTACATCTCGAGCAGCGCGCGCTTGTATTCGTTGGGGAAGACCTTCACGAACTTGGTGCGGGCGGTCGCCCAGTCGTCCAGCAGCTCGCGCGCCCGGCGGCTGCCGGTCCAGCGGTTGTGCTCCTCCAGCAGCCGCTTGAGCAGCGACTCGTCGGTCTGGTCCTTGTGCAGGCGCGTGCGGCTGGTCGCCTTCTGCTCGGCGGCGGTGCCCACGCGCTCCAGCGACACCATGGCCGTGTTGCAGCGGCTGGCGAACTGGCCGTCCTCGTCGTAGACGTAGGCGATGCCGCCGGACATGCCGGCCGCGAAGTTGCGCCCGGTCTTGCCCAGCACCACCACCGTGCCGCCGGTCATGTATTCGCAGCCGTGGTCGCCGGTGCCTTCGACCACCGTGGTGGCGCCCGACAGGCGGACCGCGAAACGCTCGCCGGCCACCCCGCTGAAGAAGGCCTCACCGGTGGTGGCACCGTACAGCGCGGTGTTGCCGATGATGATGTTCTGCGTGGCCACGCCGCGGAAGTCGATGCTGGGGCGCACCACAATGCGGCCGCCCGACAGGCCCTTGCCGGTGTAGTCGTTGGCGTCGCCGATCAGGTAGAGCGTGATTCCGCGCGACAGGAAGGCGCCGAAGGACTGGCCGCCGGTGCCTTCGAGCTGGATGCGCACGGTGTCGTCGGGCAGGCCCTCGGGGTGCACCTTGGTCACGGCGCCCGAGAGCATCGCGCCCACCGAGCGGTTAACGTTGCGCGCGACTTCGATGAAGTGCACCTTCTCGCCGCGCTCGATGGCCGGGCGCGACTTCTCGATCAGGATGCGGTCCAGGCTCTTGTGCAGGCCGTGGTCCTGCTCCTCGCACTGGAAGCGCGGCACGTCGGCCGGCACCCTCGGTTGCGCGAACAGGCGGCTGAAGTCCAGGCCCCGGGCCTTCCAGTGCTCGATGCCCTTCTTCATGTCGAGCAGGTCGGTGCGGCCGATCAGCTCGTCGAACGTGCGGATGCCCAGCTGCGCCATGATCTGGCGCACTTCCTCGGCGACGAAGAAGAAGTAGTTGACGACGTGCTCGGGCTTGCCGGAGAACTTGCGGCGCAGCACCGGGTCCTGCGTGGCCACGCCCACCGGGCAGGTGTTCAGGTGGCACTTGCGCATCATGATGCAGCCCTCGACCACCAGCGGCGCGGTGGCGAAGCCGAATTCGTCGGCGCCCAGGATGGCGCCGATGGCGACGTCGCGGCCGGTCTTCATCTGGCCGTCGGCCTGCACGCGGATGCGGCCGCGCAGGCGGTTGAGCACCAGGGTCTGCTGGGTTTCGGCCAGGCCGATTTCCCAGGGCGAGCCGGCGTGCTTGATCGACGACCAGGGCGAGGCGCCGGTGCCGCCGTCATGGCCGGCGATCACCACGTGGTCGGCCTTGCACTTGGCGACGCCGGCGGCGATGGTGCCGACGCCCACTTCCGACACCAGCTTGACGCTGATCGACGACTGCGTGGCGACGTTCTTCAGGTCGTGAATGAGCTGCGCCAAGTCCTCGATCGAATAGATATCGTGGTGCGGCGGCGGCGAGATCAGGCCCACGCCGGGCACCGAGTAGCGCAGCTTGCCGATGTACTTGGAGACCTTGCCGCCGGGCAGCTGGCCGCCCTCGCCCGGCTTGGCGCCCTGCGCCATCTTGATCTGGATCTGGTCCGAGGACGACAGGTATTCGGCCGTGACGCCGAACCGGCCCGAGGCCACCTGCTTGATCTTCGAGCGCAGCGAGTCGCCCTCGTTCAGCGGATAGTCGACCTCGACGATCTCCTTGCCGAGGATCTGCGAGATCGTCTCGCCCTGCTTGATCGGGATGCCCTTGAGCTCGTTGCGGTAGCGGACCGGGTCCTCGCCGCCCTCGCCGGTGTTGCTCTTGCCGCCGATGCGGTTCATCGCCACGGCCAGGGTGGCGTGCGCTTCGGTGGAGATGGAGCCGAGCGACATGGCGCCGGTGGCGAAGCGCTTGACGATCTCCTTCGCCGGCTCGACCTCGTCGACGGGAATCGCCCGGGAGGGGTCGACCCGGAACTCGAACAGGCCGCGCAGCGTCATGTGGCGCCGGCTCTGGTCGTTGATCAGCTGGGCGTATTCCTTGTAGGTGTTCCAGTTGTTGGCGCGCGAGGCGTGCTGCAGCTTGGCGATCGCGTCGGGCGTCCACATATGCTCTTCGCCGCGGGTGCGCCAGGCGTACTCGCCGCCGGCGTCCAGCATGGTGGCCAGCACCGGGTCGTCGCCGAACGCGGCCTTGTGCATGCGGATGGCTTCCTGCGCGATCTCGAACACGCCGATGCCTTCGATGCGGCTGGAGGTGCCGGTGAAGTACTTCTCGATGGTGTCGCTGTTGATGCCGATGACCTCGAACAGCTGGGCGCCGCAGTAGCTCATGTACGTCGACACGCCCATCTTGGACATGATCTTCGACAGGCCCTTGCCGATCGCCTTGACGTAGTTGTAGATCGCCTTGTCCGGGTTCAGCTCGCCCGGCAGGTCCTTGTGGATGGACACCAGGGTTTCCATCGCCAGGTAGGGGTGCACGGCTTCGGCGCCGTAGCCGGCCAGCACGCCGAAGTGGTGGACTTCACGCGCGGTGCCCGTCTCGACCACCAGGCCGGCGGTGGTGCGCAGGCCCTCGCGCACCAGGTGCTGGTGGATCGACGAGAGCGCCAGCAGCGCCGGAATGGCGACCTGGTCCGGGCCGACGGCGCGGTCCGAGATGATCAGGATGTTCTTGCCGCCGCGGATCGCGTCCACCGCCTCGGCGTTGATCGAGGCCAGCTTGGCCTCCACCCCTTCGTGGCCCCAGGCCAGCGGGTAGGTGATGTCCAGCGTGTAGCTGCGGAACTTGCCGTGCGTGATGCTTTCGATGTCGCGCAGCTTGGCCATGTCGGCGAAGTCGAGGATGGGCTGGCTCACTTCCAGCCGCATCGGCGGGTTCACCTGGTTGATGTCCAGCAGGTTCGGCTTGGGGCCGATGAAGGACACCAGCGACATCACGATGGCTTCGCGGATCGGGTCGATCGGCGGGTTGGTCACCTGCGCGAACAACTGCTTGAAGTAGTTGTAGAGCGGCTTGTCCTTGCTCGAGAGCACGGCCAGCGGGCTGTCGTTGCCCATGGAGCCCACGCCCTCCTCGCCGGTCTGCGCCATCGGCGACATCAGGAACTTGATGTCTTCCTGCGTGTAGCCGAAGGCCTGCTGGCGGTCCAGCAGATCGACCTCGCTGTGCGGCACCTTGCCCGAGGTGTCGGACAGGTCATCGAGCTTGATGCGCAGGTTCTCGATCCACTGCTTGTATGGCTTGCCGTTGGCAAGGCTCGCCTTGAGTTCCTCGTCGTCGATCAGGCGTCCCTGTTCCAGGTCGATCAGGAACATCTTGCCGGGCTGCAGGCGCCACTTGCGCACGATCTTGTTCTCGGGCACCGGCAGCACGCCGGATTCCGAGGCCATGATCACCAGGTCGTCGTCGGTGACGCAGTAACGCGCAGGCCGCAGGCCGTTGCGGTCCAGCGTGGCGCCGATCTGGCGCCCGTCGGTGAAGACGATGGAGGCCGGGCCGTCCCAGGGCTCCAGCATTGCCGCGTGGTATTCGTAGAAAGCCTTGCGGCGCTCGTCCATCGTCGTGTGCTGCTCCCAGGGCTCCGGGATCATCATCATCACGGCCTGGCTGATCGGGTAGCCGGCCATGGTGAGCAGTTCCAGGCAGTTGTCGAAGGTCGCGGTGTCGGACTGCGTCGGGAAACTGATCGGGTAGAGCTTCTTCAGGTCGGCGGCCAGCACCGGCGAGGACATCACGCCTTCGCGCGCGCGCATCCAGTTGTAGTTGCCCTTGACCGTGTTGATCTCGCCGTTGTGGGCGACGTAGCGGTAGGGGTGGGCGAGCGGCCACTCGGGGAAGGTGTTGGTCGAGAACCGCTGGTGCACCAGCGCCAACGCCGAGACGCAGCGCGCATCCTTCAGGTCCAGGTAGTAGGTGCCGACCTGGTCCGCCAGCAGCAGACCCTTGTAGACCACCGTGCGGCTGGACATGCTGGGCACATAGTATTCCTTGCTGTGCTTCAGACGCAGGTTCTGGATCGCGGCGCTGGCCGTCTTGCGGATCACATAGAGCTTGCGCTCCAGGGCGTCCTGCACGATGACGTCGGTGCCGCGGCCGATGAAGATCTGGCGCAGGATCGGCTCCTTGGTCTTCACCGTGGGCGACATCGGCATGTCGCGGTCCACCGGCACGTCGCGCCAGCCAATCAGCACCTGGCCTTCGGCCTTCACCGCGCGCTCCAGCTCCTGCTCGCAGGCCAGGCGCGAGGCGTGTTCCTTGGGCAGGAAGATCATGCCGACGCCGTATTCGCCGGGCGGCGGCAGTTCCACGCCCTGCTTGGCCATCTCTTCGCGATACAGCGCGTCGGGCAGCTGCAGCAGGATGCCGGCACCGTCCCCCATCAACTTGTCGGCACCGACCGCGCCCCGGTGATCCAGGTTCTCCAGGATCTTCAGGCCCTGCTGGACGATGGCATGGCTCTTGTCACCCTTGATGTGGGCGACGAACCCGACGCCGCAGGCATCGTGTTCATGGGCGGCCGAATAAAGGCCTTCTTGGCTCAGATGGGAAATTTCGGCAGCCTGGGTCACGGCGCTCTCCTGCGGGTTCTTCATGGGAACGCACAGAATACTGCAGCGCAACAAGCCTGCCAAGTCAAACAATTGGGGTCAGATTCCAATTATTCAGACGCAGCATTCGCCTAACTTTAATTAGGGACAGATCAATCGTCTGTTTCTTCACCCTTTCTGGGACGTCCTGCCTTGCCCCGGCTCAGGCGCCGCTCGGTCCGCCGCTGAAGGTCTGCGACATAGTTGGCGTCACCGAGCGCCCAGCCGCGCAGGGTGGAATCAGTGAGCGCTTGCTGCTGCTGCGATCCAATTCCGGCAAGGACCAGGTCGGTATAGGCGATGTCACGGGCGAAGGGTGTGTTGCCCAGGTTCCAGTACAGGGGATGCGGCGTCACCAGTTTGTCGTGGCGCCGGCCGATGTAGTGCCGATGGCTCGACCAGGGATATTCCGCCGGATCACCGACCAGGCCCGCCCGGACAGGGTTCAGGTCGATGTAGACCATGCAGGCCGCCAGGTAGCGCTCCGCCTGGATCAATGTGGATTTGTACCGCCCCTCCCACAGGGTGCCGGTGCGTTGCTGCTCGCGATTGAAATAGCGCACATAGCTGCGGCCGAGCGCCTGCATCATCAACGGGATCCCCTCGGCGTCCTCCGGCGTGGCGAGCAAATGGAAGTGGTTGCTCATCAGCACATAGGCATGGATCGCCACCCGGTGCTTGCGCGCCTGCTCATCCAGCAGCTGCAGCAGCATCTCGTAGTCGGCCGATGTGGCAAAAATCGCTTGGCGGTTATTGCCGCGCTGGATGATGTGGTGCGGATACCCGGGCAGGGTCAGGCGGGGAAGACGGGCCATGAGGGATCGAGCGTTGAGGCCCGATCTTAAATTGGAATCTGACCCCAATTTAGAGGTCGGGGTAGCGGAGGGGTTCGAGGCCTTGCAGGCCGAATTCGGCCAGCAGGGACCGCAGGCGGTCGGAGGCGGCGCGCTTGCGATGGCCGGTGTGGGTGGCCAGGATCAGTTCATTCTTGAGGCTGTGCTCCCAGCCCACGAGTTCGGTGACCGTGACCTGGTAACCGCGCGCCTCGAGATAGAGGCAGCGCAGCACGTTGGTGAGCTGGCTGCCCAGCTCGCGGGTGTGCAGTGGATGGCGCCACAGCTCGGCCAAGGGCGTGCGCGACAGGGACAGTGCCTTGTCGCGCCGCAGGCAGGCGGCCACCTCGGCCTGGCAGCAGGGCACCAGCACCATGTGCTGCGCCTGCTTGCGCAGCCCGAAGGCGATGGCGTCGTCGGTCGCGGTGTCGCAGGCATGCAGGGCGGTCACCACGTCGAAGCGCTGCGGCAGCGTGTCCAGCCCCGAGGCATCCGCCGCGCTGACGTTGAGGAAGGACATGCGTTCGAACCCCAGGCGTGCAGCCAGCGCCTGCGAGCGTTCCACCAGCTCGGCACGGGTTTCGATGCCGTAGATGCGGCCCGCGCCCAGATCCTTGAAGTACAGGTCGTACAGGATGAATCCCAGGTAGGACTTGCCGGCGCCGTGGTCCGCCAGCGTCGGGCCTTCAGGCGCCTGCGGCAATTGCGCGAGCAGCTTCTCGATGAACTGGTAGAGATGCAGGACCTGCTTGAGCTTGCGCCGCGAGTCCTGGTTGATGCGCCCTTCCCGCGTGAGGATGTGCAGTTCCTTGAGCAGCTCGGTCGACTGCCCCGGCCGCAAGTCCAGCTGCGTCGCGCCGTCCTTCATCGCGCTGTCCTTCATCGCGCCGTCCTTCATGGCGACGGCCCGACGTCCAGCGCCGCCCAGCCTTCGGGCCCGAGCTTGCGCAGGGTCTGCATGTTGGTTTCGTAGATCGCCTCGGCTTCCGGAAACGCCTGCACTGCGCGATCGATGCTGGCTTCGCGGATCAGGTGGATCGTGGGATAGGGCGAGCGGTTCGTGAAGTTCGTGATGTCGTCTTCGGCGGTGCCGGCGAACTGGAAGCGCGGGTGGAAAGACGCCAGCTGGATCGTACCGGCCAGCCCGCGCTTGCGCACCAGGCGCTCGGCCCGCGCCATGAAATCGTTGAACTCCAGGAAATCCTCGAAGGCCCTCGGCAGGATCAGCAAAGTGGTGTCGCGCTCGGAAGCATCCCGCCCGACCAGATCATGAAGTTCCGCGGCGAGCGCCTCCAGCACCTCGCCGGCCCCGGTGGCCGCGCAAACCGCGTGGTGCACCTGTCCCTTGATGTGCACCGACTTGGCAAAGGGGCACAGGTTCAGGCCGATGACGGCACGCTCCAGCCAGCGGCGCGTGTCGCGCTCGGCGGCCTCTATCAGGCTGGACATGGTCACACCACGAAGCGTTGGGGCTGTGAAACGATCAGCTTGGCCAGTTCATCGAGCAGTTCGGACTTGATCTGCGCGGCAGGCCAGCTGACGTTGATGATGTCGAAGCCGGTGGCGTTCATCAAGCGGAAGGCGATCAGGGCCTTGTCATGGTCGGGCGCGATCATGATGCTGCCGCGGGTTTCCGTGATGTAGTCGAACTGATAGGCCAGCAGCGTGTTCTTTTCCGGATGGCGCAGGTCCTTGCGCTCGTGCTTGACCGGCCCCATCGCCAGCCGCGATTCGACCCGCTGCAGGTCCGGCGGGAAGTTCACGCGCACGCTGCCGCCCACCGGCTGGCCGATCTGCGGAACGATGCGCCATCCCATGCCGAGGTATTCGAAGGCCTCCTTGTTGCGCAGCATCTTGCGGCGCGAATCGACGCGGAAGTCGACGAGCTTCATCGCCGGCCAGGGCGTCCTGCCATCCAGCGAGAACTTCGGTGCGGCCGGTGAGATCACGTTCAACTGCCCGGCCAGGTCCCGCAGGTAGAACAGGATCGTGCGGCACGCCTGCTCGGTCTCGGCAGTGTTGTGTTGCAGGTCGACGTCGTCGCGCTCCTGTTGCGTCTGCAAGGCCCGCGCCTGGGTTTTCAGTTGATTGAGGAAACTCACGATGCTGCGTAATGTGTGTCCCGCTGAATTTTAGGCCGTCGCTCACACTTTTCTTACAAATTGGGGCCGGCGCTGCGCGCCCTCGCGCGCACTAGCGTGAGGTTCTTGCCAGCAGGCCACCGATGACACGCGCCAGCAGCATTCCGGCGAGGGCCAGGCAGCCGGTGACCACCCCGCTCCACTGCCAGCCACCGGCCCAGGAGGCGACCAGGGCCACCAGCGGAGGCCCTGCGAACTGTCCGGCCGACGACCACTGCTGCATCCAGCCCACCGTCGTCGAGACCGTCTGTTCGCCCGGCGCCAGCCGCACGGCCAGCGAAAAGAGCGTGCCCGGAATCAGCCCGCCCACCATCGAGAAGCCGAGCACGCCGGCGTAGCGCACGGCGGCCGCGAGCCGCGCATCCACGCCGCCCCAGACATCCGCGAAAGCGATGAGCGCACCCAGCGCCATCGCCGCGAAGCCGGCGACCAGCAGGCGCTGCGGCCGCGCGTGCCGCTGCAGCAGCCGTCCTGCGGCGATGTTGCCGAGCATGTTGACCAGCGCGGCCAGCGCCGTCGCCGCGCCGGCCAGCGATGCGCTCCATCCGGCCTGCGCATACATCGACGGCAGGAAGCCGATCACCGACAGCCACTGGCCGGAATAGACCGCGAAGCTCAATGCAATTAGCCAGGGGCCGGGGCTGCGCAGCGTGCGCGCCAGCCGCGACACCCAGCCCGCTGCAGCGCCCTGCCCCGTGCCGAAAAGGCGCGGATCGACAGGCAAGGCCACCCAGATCCACAGCGCGGCCAGCGCCGACATGGCAGCGAGCAGCCACCACCAGCCCGGCCAACCGACCCAGGACATCACCGGCGCGCCACACAACAGGGCCAGCGCGGTGCCGAGCGGCATGTAGGCACCCCAAACGCCCAGCACCGCATTGACGCGGCCGGGCGCAACCAGGCGGCGGATCAGGCTGGGCGCCGAGGTCGCCGCCATCAGGAATCCCATGCCCTCGAGCGCGCGCAGCAGCATCAGTGCCGGCACCGAAGGTGTCGCGCCGGCAACGGCACTCGCCAGCGAGAGCAGGGCCAGGCCTGCGACCATTGTGCGCTTGAGCCCCAGGCTGTCCGCCGCCAGGCCGATCATCAGCCCGAACAGCATGCCGGCCACCTGAACCAGCGACAGCAGGAAGCCCGCCTGCACGAGCGTCACGCCCAAGGCCTCGCGCAGCACCGGCAAGGCGATGGGCAGCTTTCCCACATGCAGTGCTGCGGCAACGCCGCCGAGCACGACCAGCAGCGCCGGATCGACGCGGCGCGCGCTCACGCCAACAGCTTGCGTCCTGTCAGACGCTCGTGCTCGCGGCCGGCGAAGCGGTCCGTCATGCCGGCGATGTAATCGGCGACGGCCCGGGCGGTGTCCGCGCGCGCCGCGAAGTCCGCCGGCATCTGCGAAGCATCGTTCATGTAGGCGTCGAACAGTTCGCGGACGACCTGCTTGGCCCGGCCGGTGACGTCCAGCACCTGCGGATGCCGGTACAGCTTGTGCAGCAGGAAGCGCTTCAGCGCCGCCGACTGGCTGCCCATGCCCGCGCTGAAGCGGACCAGCGGGGCGCAGCGGCGCGCGGCGTCGGGGCTGGCCGGCGCCGCCTGATCGATCTGCGCGCGCGTGGCATCGATGACGTCGTACACCTGGGCACTGAGCATGCGGCGGATCGTCTCGTACAGCACGCGGCGGCCGGTGAGCGCCGGATGGTCGCGCAGCGTGTCCGAGTGAAAGCGCTCGAACAGTTCGACCCCGGCGAGCTGCTGGATGGTGATCAGGCCCGATCGCACGCCGTCGTCGATGTCGTGCGCGTTGTAGGCGATCTCGTCGGCCAGGTTGCAAAGCTGCGCTTCGATGCTGGGCTGCGTGCCGTCGAGGAATCGGCGCGCCACTCCCTGCGGCTGCGCCGCTTCGATCTGCTGCGCGTTGGCGCGCGAACAGTGTTTGAGGATGCCTTCGCGCGTTTCGAAGGTCAGGTTCAGCCCGGCGTAGGCGGGATAGCGCTCTTCCAGTTCGTCCACCACGCGCAGGCTTTGCAGGTTGTGCTCGAAGCCGCCGTGTTCGCGCATGCAATCGTGCAGCGCGTCCTGGCCTGCATGGCCGAAGGGCGTGTGCCCCAGATCGTGCGCCAGCGCGATCGTCTCGACCAGGTCTTCGTTCAGTTCGAGCGTGCGCGCGATCGAGCGCGCCAGCTGCGCCACTTCCAGCGAGTGGGTGAGCCGGGTGCGGAACAGGTCGCCCTCGTGGTTGAGGAACACCTGGGTCTTGTAGACCAGCCGGCGAAAGGCGGTGGAATGGACGATGCGGTCGCGGTCGCGCTGAAACTCGCTGCGGGTGGGCGCCGCTTCCTCGCTATGGCGGCGGCCCCGCGAGCGCGCGGGGTCGCAGGCATAGGCCGCCAGGCTCACCTCAGGCGCCCTGGGTGCAGTGCTCGATCACCTCGCGCACCAGCCCGTCGGGAGCCCCGCGCACCGTCGCATGCCCCGGCCGGTCGATCAGCACGAACTTGATCTCGCCCCCCTCGGCCTTCTTGTCCACCTGCATCAGTTCGAGGTAGCGCGCCGCACCGAGCCGTGGCCCGACGACGGGCAGACCGGCACGGGCGATCAGAGCCGTCACGCGCTGCGCGAAGGCTTCGTCCACCAGCCCGAGCCGTTGCGACAGCTGCAGCGCCATGACCATGCCGCAGCCGACAGCCTCGCCATGCAGCCACTCGCCGTAGCCGAGGCCGGCCTCGATCGCGTGGCCGAAGGTGTGGCCGAAATTGAGGATGGCGCGCAGGCCCGACTCGCGCTCGTCATGCCCGACCACCTGCGCCTTGATCTCGCAACTGCGCTTGACCGCATGCGCGAGCAGTGCCGTGTCGCGCGCCAGCAGGCCGGCTATGTTCTGCTCGATCCAGCCGAGGAATTCCATGTCGGCGATCGGCCCGTACTTGATCACTTCCGCCAGGCCGGCGCTCAGCTCGCGCGGCGGCAGCGTGGCCAAGGTCGTGAGGTCGCATACCACCAGCCGGGGCTGGTAGAACGCGCCGATCATGTTCTTGCCCAGCGGATGGTTGATCGCGGTCTTGCCGCCGACCGAGGAATCCACCTGCGCGAGCAGCGTCGTGGGCACCTGCACGAAAGGCACGCCGCGCATGTAGCTGGCGGCGGCGAATCCCGTCATGTCGCCCACGACGCCGCCACCCAGCGCGTACAGCACCGTCTTGCGGTCGCAAGCCTTGGCCAGCAGCGAGTCGAAGATGAGATTGAGCGTCTGCCAGTCTTTGTGCGCCTCGCCGTCCGGCAGGACCACCAGGTCCACACTGCGGTGGCGGGCGGCGATCGCGGCACGCAGCCGGGCCGCGTAAAGTGGTGCCACGGTCGTGTTGCTGACGATCACCGCCTGGGTGGACGCGGGCACACCGGCCCAGGTGCCGGGGGCGTCGAGCAGCGCGGCGCCGATGAGAATGGGGTAACTGCGGTCGCCGAGGTCGATCTCGACCTGCTCGGACGCCGGCACTTGCGCGGGGGACATGCCCCAAGTGTACGGCGACGTTCCTCAGCGGCCTTTGGGACGCGCCGGCAGCAACCCGGCGGCCGCCAGTTGCGCCTCGATGGCCTTCGCCAGCGCAGGCACCGAAGGGTTGGCGGTCGCTACGATGAAGTGCGCGGTTTCGCTGTAAAGCGGGTCGCGCGCTTCGAAGAGTTCGCGCAGGCGGCCGAGCGGATCGGCCACCTGCAGCAGCGGCCGCTTCTTGTCGTGCCGGATGCGTTCGAAGATATCGTCGGCGCTGGCGCGCAGGTAGACCACCTGCCCGGCCTCGCGCAAACGCTGGCGATTGGCGGCCCGCAGCACGGCCCCGCCGCCGGTGGCGAGCACGCCTTCCTGCCGGCACAACTCGGCGATGACCTCTTCCTCGACATCACGAAAGGCGTCCTCGCCTTCCCGCTCGAAAAAAGAACGGATCGAGCAGCCCAGTCGCTGCTCGATCACGTGGTCGGAGTCGTTGAAGTTGAGTCCGAGCCGCCGGGCGAGTTGACGCCCGACGGTGGATTTACCTGAGCCGGGCAAGCCGGTCAGGATGATCACGGGATGGGGACATTGAAGATCGTCTTCAGGCCGCCGGGCGTGAGCACCGTGACCGAGACGAGGTCATTCGACGCGCAATTCTTCAGGATCACCTGATGACTGGTCACCAGCGATTCGTTCGGATTCGGGCTAGGGATCACGTTCGGAACCACGGTGCCAAACAGCTTTTCCACTGAGCATGCCAGATTGTTGCCGGGCGTACGATCGCCGGTGTCGACCGAAACGACCGTTCCCGCCGGCATCGGCAGCAGCGGATTGTCGATGCTGCCCAGCGTGAAGTCCATCGCGCCCGCATTGAAGGCCACAATGTTCAGAACGGGATTGCTCGAGGAGAACAGCAAGACGGCTTGCTGTCGCACGGTCGTTCCCAGAGTACCGTCGCAAGTGTTCGCGCGCGCCGGGAAAGGCCAGCCGCTACCTGAACAGGCATTTGTGCCGCCACGCGGGACCACGAACTCGCCTTGTTCGAACGAGTGATTTTCATTGTCGTCGCGGTACGCGTCACCGATGTCGGCGAGAGTGTCGATGCCGGCGTCGTACTTGTTGTTGCCATTGACGTCCACATAGTCCTTGGTGCCCGACGCGAAGGCCATAACCGACACGCGGCCTCCGGCCGGCCTGGGGTTCTGGCTGATGAAGTCGACCGTGCACAACGAAATGCCATTCACCTTGGTCGTTGCGCAACTGGAAGCCACCTGCCCCCCCTCCGCCGTGAAGTTGACCACGGTGCCGTTCTCGACCGGGTTGCCCTGGCGGTCGGCCAGGCGAGCCGTCAGCCTCGTGGGCGTGCCATCCTGATTCCAGCCTTCGATATTGGAAGTTTCCACGCTCAGGCTCATGAAACGCTGCGATGGCGGGCCAGACGAAACGCTGAGATTCTGGGTTTCGGCAAACACGCTGGCATCAGAGACCAGCGATGCGCGCACCTTCACCGGTCCTGGAATTGTGCCGGAGAAGACCGAGACCGTGGCCTCGCCTTGGGCGTCGCTGGTTGCGGAGACATCGACGGTTGAGCCAGTAGAGCCCAAGCCAACACCACCAGGATTGACCAGCAGGCTGAACTTGACGGCCACGTTCGTCAGCGGCGTCGTTCCCGACAGGACCTTGAACTTGACGTTCGATTGTTCCATAGCGCCCGAACCCGACACAAAGATCTGCCCCGGCGTGGCATTCACGAAGGTAATGGCATTCGCGACGGGCGCCGCCACAGTCACGGTGGACGATTTGGGCGTGGCACCGGCACTGCTGGCAGTCACGGTCACCGGTCCGCTGCACAGCGTTCCGTCACCGTTGACAGCGTTGTAGACGGCGGTCGCAATGCCCGATCCGTTCGTCGTGGTGCTGAAGCTGGTGCCGACGTTGTTGATGCGTCCGCAGCTGGCCGTGAAGCTCACGTTGATCGGCAGCGCACTCGCCGGAGTTCCCCCGATCATCGCCGTGACGCTGAGGGAGGTGTTTCCGCCGGAGGGAAGGTTGGCACTGCCAACGGTCAATGCCGAGAGACTGAGACTGCTGGAGGAGACCGCGAAGTCGACGTTTCCGGTCACCGTGGCGCCGTTGACCGAAGCACTCGCGGTCAGGGTCGCGGCGCCGGTCGCGGTCAGGGAAGCGGGGGCAATAACCACCTGCGCCACGCCTGAGGAATCCGTCAACGCGGTACTCGGCGTCAAGGTGGCGAGGTTCGCGTTGCTCAAGGAGAACGTGACCAGTTTGTTGGTCACCGCGGCGCCCGATCCGTCCTTGACGGTGGCCTTGGCGGAAAACGAGCTGCCGACGCTCAGCGAAGTCGAGGGCGCGCCGGTGGAGTTGACCACTGCGACAACCACGGTCGGCGACGTGGTAGGAGTGCTGCCACCGCCATCGCTTCCTGAACCGCCGCTGTTCGTGGGCGGGGTAGTGGTGCCTGTGCTTCCCGCGCTACCGCCGCCTCCACCGCAAGCTGCCAACAGCACCGCGAACAGCGCGCTCACGAGCAATCTCATCAATTGAGTCATGTCCTCTTCCTAGCCTTCTCGATTCTTGGTTTTTTTGGTCAACGTGCCGCCGCGCGATCCGCAATCATCTTGGGGGTGATGAAGACAAGCATTTCCTGCTTGTTGGTGCTGCGCGTCCTGTTCTTGAACAGGTTGCCGGCGTAGGGGATGTCGCCGAGCAGCGGAACCTTGGCTTCGCTGTCGCTCTCGGTCAGCTCGAAGATGCCGCCGATGACGACCGTGCCGCCGTTCTCCACCAGCACCTGGGTCTTGATGTGCTTGGTGTTGATCGCGATGCCCGCGGCCGTGGTTTCGCCGCGGCTGTCCTTGTTGATGTCCAGGTCCAGGATGATGTTGCCTTCGGGCGTGATCTGCGGCGTGACCTCCAGCTTGAGGGTGGCGCGGCGGAACGCGATCGAGGTGGCGCCGCTGGACGTCGCCTGCTGGTAGGGGAACTCGGTGCCCTGCTCGATCATGGCCTTGGTCTTGTCGGCCGTCACGATGCGCGGGCTGGACACCAGCTTGCCCTTGCCGTCAGCCTCCAGGGCCGAGAGCTCGAGGTTCAGGAAGCGGTTGGCCGCGGCGCTGAACAGCGAGATGGCGAAGGTCGACGGGTTGTAGCCGCCCTGCCCGATCGCCGGCAGGTGCACGAAGGTGGTGTTCGCCGTGTCCAGCTTGTTTTCCGCTTCGCCGGTGGTGCCCGAGACGGCGTCGTAGGTGCCGCCCAGCGCGATCCGGTTGCCGTTGCCGCCGACCGAGTAGCCGGCGTCACCGCCGCGGATGCCGCGCAGGTCGCTGCCGCCCAGGCGCACGCCGAGCGAGCGGCCGAAGGTGTCGGAGGCTTCCACGATGCGCGCCTCGATCAGCACCTGGGGCACTGCGATGTCGAGCTTGGCGATCAGGTCCTGCACCTGTTCCAGGCGCGCCGGGATGTCGGTGACGAACACCTGGTTGGTGCGCGGCTCGGCGATCACGCTGCCGCGGGTGCTCAGGATGCGCGCGGCACCGGAGCCGGCGGTGATCTGCGCCGCGATGTCGGCGGCCTTGGTGTAGTTCAGCTGGAAGGACTGGGTGCGCACCGGCTCCAGGCTCTGGATGGCCGCTTTCGACTCGAGGTCGAGCTTCTCCTTGGCGGCGATTTCGTCCTTGGGCGCGATCCACAGCACGTTGCCGGTCTTGCGCATGCCCAGGCCCTTGGCCTGCAGAACGATGTCAAGCGCCTGGTCCCAGGGCACATCCTTCAGGCGCAGCGTCACCGAACCCGTCACGGAGTCGGAAGTCACCACGTTGAAGTTGGTGAAGTCGGCGATCACCTGCAGCAGCGCCCGCACGTCGATGCTCTGGAAGTTCAGCGACAGCTTCTCGCCGGCGAAACCGCGGCCTTGCGTCAGCTTGGACGGATCGACCTTGACCTGGCGCACCTCGACGACGAACTGGTTGTCGCTCTGGTAGGCGCTGTGCTCCCAGGTGCCCTTGGGCTCGATAGTCACCCGCACGCGGTCGCCGACCTGCGTCGTGGTCACGGTCTGCACGGGCGTGCCGAAGTCGGTCACGTCCAGGCGGCGGCGCAGCCCCTCGGGCAGGGTCGACTTGAGGAATTCGACCACCAGGTTATGGCCCTGCTGGCGGATGTCCACGCCCACCTGGTTGCTGGGCAGGGCGACGATGACGCGCCCGGCGCTGTCGGTGCCGCGCCGGAAGTCCAGGTCGCGGATCGGCTGCGTCTCGACGTTGCGGCTCTCGGCGAACACCGGCTGCGTCGGCTTGGCCGGGCCGGCCGCGGCGACCGGCTCGAACACCACGAGCAGCGACTTGCCCTGCAGCTGCGCCTTGTAGCCGGCGGCGGCCTTCAGGTTCAGCACGAGGCGGGTGCGCTCGCCGGCCTGGACCACGTTCACCGAGCGCACGTTGCCCTGGTTGATTTCCACCGTGCTCTTGCCCAGGCCGTTGCTGGCCCCGGGAATGTCCAGCGCCACGCGTGCGGGCGCCTGGATCGAGAACCCGGCCGGCACCGCTGCCAGCGGCTGCGCGAAGTCGATCCGCACGACCTCCACCCCGCCCTGGATCGAGCCATTGACCGCTTCGACGGCGTTTTGCGCCCGCGCGGAGAAGGCCAATGAGGCGGCGACCAAAGCGGTGCCGAAGGCACAGATCCGCCGCCAGCTGATCCTGTTGTAGTTCATTTCGACCCTCTCTCTTGCAGTTGCAACGTGGCGGCTCGCTCAGTCCATTCACCGGCAGCGTCCTGCACGATTTCGCGCAGGACCACCTCCGTCTCGCCCACCTTCATGATCTTTCCGTAGTTCTGGCCCAGGTAATTGCCGGGGCGCACCTGGTACAGCAGGTTGTCCACGCGCAGCAGCGCCACCGGGCGGCCCTCCTTGTTGAGGTAGCCGACCATCTTCATCGAATCCAGGGGGAAGGCTTCGAGCGCTTCCTTACGCCGCGCGAGTTCGGGCGCCAGCAGCGCCATGTTCGCCGTGGACTTGTCCGACTCCCGCTTGAGCGCCTGCGTCAGCTTCTGATTGCTGAAGGGATCGGTGGACCCGTCTTGCGTGTAGGGCTGCGGCACAAACTTCTTGGGTTCGGGAATCGGCTGAACTCGCGGCCGGGTGGCGGCGCGCTGCGCGGCCATCCATTGCTGCAGTTCGTCCTGCCCTGACGAGCCGCAGCCCGCCAGCGCCAACGCGGCCATTCCCGCCGCCGCGAGGGTGCGCTTTCTCATTTCTTCTGCGCTCCTTTCGCCTTGCGCTGCGCGGCCACTTCGTCCGAATCGAGATAGCGGAAGGTCTTCGCCGTCGCGTCCATCACCAGACTGCCGTCCTTGTTCGGCGTCACCGCCAGGTTGTTCAGCGTGACGATGCGCGAGAGGTTGGCCACGTCGGCGGCGAACGCGCCCACATCGTGGAAGCGGCCGGTGACCCGCAGGGCGATGGGCAGTTCGGCGTAGTACTCGCGCACGCTCACCTGTCCCGGGCGGAACAGCTCGAAGCTCAGGCTGCGGCCGAGGCCGGCCTGGTTGATGTCCGACAGCAGGGCGTCCATTTCCGCCTTGCTGGGCAGCTGCTTCTCGAGTTGCGTCACGTACTGCAGCACCTGCTCGCGCTGCTTCTTGAGCGCATCAAGGTTGACCGCCTCGGCCAGCTTCTTGCTGTAGTCCGCGCGCAGCTCGATTTCCTTCTTCTGCTCGCGCTGCAGTTCCTCGTCGGAGTCGACCAACCAGGCGAACCAGAGGCCCACCACGATGGCAGCCATCAGGGTGAGGCACAGCAGGGCGCGCGGCAGCAGCGGCCAGGACGACGGATCGTTCGGGTTCAGGCCACGGAACTGGCCGAACACGGCGTGCTGGATCGCCGCGACGTCGAACTTGGAAGGCTCACGGGTCGCCATGTCAGGTCCTCACGGGGCCGGAAGCGGCCGAAGCCGGCGCCGATGAGCCGCTGGCAGCGGACGCAGCCTTCTGCGCCTCGCTCGCCCGCAGCAGCTTGAAGCGCAGGACATAGTTGGAAACCCGGCGGTTGTCGCGCGGACTCAGGGAAACCGAGGTGGACGTGATCTCGACCAGGTCCGGACGCGTCAACCAGGGGCTGTTGTTGCTCAGGTTGCGCAGCAGCTCCGAAACGCGCTCGTTGGATTGCGCGATGCCGGTGATCGAAATGGTCTGGTTCTCCTGCTTGATGCTGGTGACATACACGCCATCGGGCAGCTGCTTGACCAGTTCGTTCAGCAGGTGCACCGGCATGTTGCGGTCGGCCTGCAGGTCTTCCACCGCCTGCTGGCGGGCCCGCAGGGCCGCAATCTCGGCCTGCAGCGTGGCGATATCCTTGATCTGGTCTTCCAGCTTCTTGATCTCCGTCTGCAGCACCGCGTTCTGGTTCTGCTGGTCGGAGATCTGGGCGACATACCAGCCGTAGATCGCGCCGGCGATGATGCCGCCGGCCACGGCCGATGCCCCCAGCGATGCGAAGAAGGCCTCGCGCCGGCGTTTGCGTGCCGCCTCGCGGTGCGGCAACAGGTTGATCAGGATCACTGCAGGAACCTCCGCATCGCCAGGCCGCAGGAGGTCAGGTAGGACGGCGCTTCACGGCGCATCTTCTTCTCCCGCACTCCCTCACCCACGTGCATGCCTTCGAACGGGTCGGCCAGGTGGCAGGCGAAGGAGGTCTGCGCCGTCACCGCTTCGGCCAGGCCGGGCAAGGCCGCCGAACCGCCGGCCAGCATCACGTACTCGACCTTGTTGTGCGGGGTGCTGGTGAAGAAGAACTGCAGCGCCCGGGCCACTTCCTGCGCCATGCTTTCGACAAAGGGCTTGAGCACCGCGGCTTCATAGTCTTCCGGCAGGTCGCCGCTGCGCTTCTTCGATTCAGCCTCTTCCGGCGAGAAGCCGTATTGGCGAACGATCAGCTGGGTGAGCTGCGCGCCGCCGAAGGCCTGGTCGCGGTCGTACAGGACTTCCTCGTTGCGCAGCACCTGCATGCTGGTGGTGTAGGCGCCCACCTCGAACAGGGCGACCATGGTGTCCACCCCCTCGCCGGGCAGGCCCTGGATCAGGCGGGCCGCCGCCAGGCGCGACGCATACGACTCGACGTCGATGATCACCGGCTTCAGGCCGGCAGCTTCCGCCAGGCCCTGCCGGTCTTGCACCTTTTCCTTGCGCGAGGCCGCGATCAGCACCTCGACGTCGCCGGCCGAGGTGGAGCTCGGGCCGATCACGCAGAAGTCCAGGCTCACTTCGTCCAGCGAGAACGGGATGTACTGGTTGGCCTCGGCTTCGACCTGGACCTCCAGCTCCTGCTCGGACAGGCCGCCGGGGAGGATGATCTTCTTGGTGATGACGGCGGAGGGCGGGAGCGCCATGGCGACGTTCCGCGTGCGCGTGCCGCTTTTCTTGATCACCCGGCGCATGGCTTCCGCCACCTCGTCGAATTTCTCGACGTTGCCATCGGTGATCCAGCCGCGCTCCAAGGGCTCTATGGCGCAGCGTTCCAGCACCAGATTGCCCTCCTTGTCACGGCCGAGTTCGACCAGCTTGACGCTGGATGAGCTGATGTCCAAGCCCAACAGTGGCGCTGGCTGGCGGCTAAGCAAAGACCCCAAAGAGATCAATTGAACGTCTCCTGCAACGCCGTATTTCAAGGCGTAACAAACCTAAGGTTTCACTTCAATGCTAGCAGTAACGTCCTTGTCCCACAAAGGATTTTTCCCCATCTCATCTACGCCCCGTTGCCAAATACTGACGGCGTTACCCAACTCGTCCACGGAACTTTGTCTCGCCTGGAGCGGGCCCGGCGGCAGCCCTCGGCGCACCCATCCTGCCCAGGGGAAGCCGCCCCGGAAGCGATTTTTATAATGAGCTGTTGGGACGCAACCTGGAAACTGAATGTCCGCTGAATCTCCCGCCGGCCAGTCCGGCAAGTCGTCCCCCTCCTCCCGCCGTCCGACCCCCTGGGTTCTCCGGGCGCTGCTGTGGGCGGGTGGCTTGGCCCTGGCCGGTCTCGTGTCCGTCCTCATCGTGGTCGCGGTGGCCCTGTCGGTGGCCTACCCGAACCTGCCCGACGTGTCCGACCTGTCGGACTACCGTCCCAAGCTGCCCCTGCGCGTCTATTCGGCCGAAGGCATCCTGATCGGCGAGTTCGGCCAGGAGCGGCGCAGCCTGACGCCGATCAATGAAGTCCCGAAGGTGATGAAGGACGCGGTGCTGGCGATCGAAGACGCCCGCTTCTATTCGCACGGCGGCGTGGACTACAAGGGCCTGCTGCGCGCGACCCTGGCCAACCTCGGCCGGGCCAAGAGCCAGGGCGCCTCGACCATCACCATGCAGGTCGCGCGCAATGTGTACCTGTCGTCGGAAAAGACCTTCACCCGCAAGCTGTACGAGGTCCTGCTGACCTTCAAGCTGGAACACCTGTTGACCAAGGACCAGATCCTGGAGATCTATATGAACCAGATCTTCCTTGGCAACCGCTCCTACGGCTTCGCCGCCGCCGCCGATGCCTATTTCGGCAAGCCGATGAAGGACCTGACCGTGGCCGAGGCGGCGATGCTGGCGGGGCTGCCCAAGTCGCCGTCGGCCAACAACCCGATCAGCAACCCGGCCCGCGCCCGCTCCCGGCAGCTCTACATCATCGAGCGCATGCATGAAAACGGCTTCATCACCGCCCAGGAAGCCGAAGCGGCCAAGAAGCAGGAACTGAAGATCCGCAGCGGCGGCGACCATACGCGCGGCAACGCCGACTACGTCGCCGAGACCGTGCGGCAACTGGTCCACGCCCAATATGGCGATGAGGCCTACACCCGCGGCCTGAACGTCTACACCACGGTGGTCGCGGCCCAGCAGGAAGTCGCGTACAAGGCGCTGCGCAAGGGCATCATGGACTACGAGGCCCGCCAGATCTACCGCGGCCCCGAGGAATTCGTCGAGCTGCCGACCAACCCCAAGGAACTGGAAGACGCGATCGACGACGCGCTGGCGGAGCACCCGGACAACGGCGACGTGATGTCGGCCGTGGTGCTGGAGGCCTCGCCGAAGAAGATCCTGGCGGTGCGCCAGAACGACGAACGCGTCGAGATCACCGGCGAGGGCCTGCGCCCGGCCCAGTCGGGCCTGTCCGAGAAGGCGCCGCCCAAGACCAAGCTGCGGCGGGGCGCGGTGATCCGCGTCATGAAGACGCCCAAGGGCGCCTGGATGATCACCCAGCTGCCGGAAGTGGAAGGCGCCTTCGTCGCGCTCAATCCGCGCGACGGGGCCGTCCAGGCGCTGGTCGGCGGCTTCGACTTCAACAAGAACAAGTTCAACCACGTCACGCAGGCCTGGCGCCAGCCCGGTTCCGGCTTCAAGCCCTTTATCTATTCGGCGGCGCTGGAAAAGGGCTTTACGCCGACCACGGTGGTCAATGACGCGCCGCTGTTCTTCGATGCCGGCGTGACCGGCGGCCAGCCCTGGGAGCCGAAGAACTACGACGGCAAGTTCGAAGGGCCGATGCCGCTGCACGTGGCGCTGGCCAAGTCCAAGAACATGGTGTCGATCCGGGTGCTGCAGGCCGTGGGCACGCAAAGTGCGCAGGAATGGGTCACCCGCTTCGGCTTCGAGGCCGAGAAGCACCCGGCCTACCTCACGATGGCGCTGGGCGCGGGCTCGGTGACGCCGATGCAGATGGCCACCGGCTACGCCGTGTTCGCCAACGGCGGCTACCGCGTCAACCCCTGGCTAATCACCAGGATCACCGACCAGAAGGGCAAGACGCTGGTGGAAAGCCAGCCGCCGCTGCTCAATGAATCGGTGCGCGCCATCGACCCCCGCAATGCCTTCGTCATGAACCGGCTGATGCAGGAAATCACCCGCTCGGGGACCGCCGCGCGGGCGCAGGCCACCCTGAAGCGCCCCGACCTGTACGGCAAGACCGGCACCACCAACGACTCGATCGACAACTGGTTCAACGGCTTCCATCCGACGCTGGTCGCCGTGGTGTGGATGGGCTACGACAACCCGCGCTCGCTCGGCGAGAGCGAGACCGGCGGGCGGCTCGCGCTGCCGGTGTGGATCTCCTTCATGGAGACTGCCCTCAAGGGCGTCCCGGTCATGGAACCGGCGCCGCCCGCGGGCGTGGTCAACGTCGGCGGCGAGTGGTACTACGAAGAGTATGCACGCGGCGGCGGCGTGAGCAACCTGGGCGTCGATCCGTCCCTGACGCCCCCGATGCCGGGTCAGCCGGGACAGCCGATGCAGCCGGGCCAGGTCGCCGTGCCCTACGACAAGAGCCTGATGAACTCCGACGGCCTGCCGCCGCCGCGCACGCAATCCTCGCCCGAGGAGCGCAAGAGCATCCTCGACCTGTTCCGCAACTGAGTCGCGGGCCGGCCTAGTCGAAGCTGAGTGGCTGGCGGGCCTGCTCGCCGGCGTAGCGGGTCAGGTTGGCGAAGAACTCGCCGTTGCCCTTGGTGTCCATCCAGCGGGTGCCGTCGAACTTGAAATGGAAGCCGCCGGCGCGCGCGGCCATCCAGACTTCGTGCAGGGGCTTTTGCAGGTTGACGACGATCTGGCTGCCGTCGCGGAAGGTGAGCGTGACCATGCCGCCGACCCGCTGGTTGTCGACGTCGGCGTCGGTTTCCTCGTTGATGCGATCGCAGCAGGCCTCGACGCGCGCCAGCAGCGCCTCCGCGCGGTTCATGTACTCGGGGTCGGTCATTACAATTTGCCGATGTTGATGCTTCGCCAAATTCTAGACAGCGCCCGGCTGCCGGCGTTAGTCCTTGGCGCGGCCGGGGTTGCCCTGCTCTCCGGTTGCGGCCAGAAAGGTCCGCTCTACCTGCCCTCCGGCGAAGCCGCGGCCAGCCGCGCCACGCTGCCCCAGACCCTGAATCCCGTCCCGCCCGCCCCCTCCGACGCTGGCAACACGGCCAATCCGGTGCCGCGGCCATGAATCCCACCTTGCTGCCGGGCCACCCGCATTTCCACTACCGTGAGGGCGAGCTCTTCGTCGAGGAGCTGCGCCTCACCGACCTGGCGCGCCAGCACGGCACGCCGCTGTTCGTCTATTCCAAGGCGGCCATGCTGGCAGCGCTGGCCGCCTACCAGCGCGGCTTTGCCGGCCGCAAGGCGAAGATCTGCTATGCGATGAAGGCCAATTCCTCGCTGGCCCTGCTGCAGGTGTTCGCGCGGGCCGGCTGCGGCTTCGACATCGTCTCCGGCGGCGAGCTCGAGCGCGTGCTGGCGGCCGGTGGCCGTCCCCAGGACATCATCTTCTCGGGCGTGGGCAAGACCCGCGCCGAGATGCGGCGGGCGCTCGAACTGGGCATCGGCTGCTTCAACGTGGAAAGCGAAGCCGAGCTGGACGTGCTGAGCGAAGTGGCCGTCGCCCTCGGCCGGGTGGCGCCGGTCAGCATCCGCGTGAACCCGGATGTCGACCCCAAGACCCACCCCTACATCTCCACCGGCCTGAAGGGCAACAAGTTCGGCATCGCCCACGACCGCGCGGTCGCCGCCTACCAGCACGCGGCCGGGCTGCCCGGCCTGAAGGTCGCCGGTATCGATTGCCACATCGGCTCGCAGATCACCGAGCCGGCGCCCTACCTCGATGCCATGGAGCGCATCCTCGACCTGGTCGAAGCCGTCGAGGCCAAGGGCATCCGGATCGGCCACATCGACTTCGGCGGCGGCCTGGGCATCGCCTACAACGGCGACCAACCGCCCGCCGCCGATGCGCTGTGGCAGGCGCTGTTCGCCCGCATCGACGCGCGCGGCTTCGGCGACCGCCAGTTCATGATCGAACCCGGGCGCTCGCTCGTCGGCAACGCCGGGATCTGCGTGACCGAAGTGCTGTATCTCAAGCCGGGCGAGGACAAGAACTTCTGCATCGTGGACGCTGCCATGAACGACCTGCCGCGGCCCGCGATGTACCAGGCCTTCCATGCCATCGCGCCGCTGCGCGCGGGCAGCGAAGGCGCACGCCGCTACGACGTGGTGGGGCCGGTGTGCGAGAGCGGCGACTGGATCGCGCGCGAGCGCGAACTCGCGGTGCACGCAGGCGACCTGCTGGCCGTGATGTCCGCCGGCGCCTATTGCATGAGCATGGCCAGCAACTACAACACCCGCGGCCGCGCCGCCGAGGTGCTGGTCGACGGCACGCAGTCCTGGCTCATCCGCGAACGCGAGACACCGGCCGAGCTGATGCGCTCGGAACGGCTGCTTCCCGGCTCTTGAGCCTGTTGACCAGCCGCCAGCCCAGCAGCGTCGCCAGGATCGCCGCGTAGACGGCGACCTCGGCGAAGTTGTTCTTGCCGGCGCGCATCCAGAAGAAGTGCAGGATCGCCAGCCCGGCGACCAGGTAGACCAGCCGGTGCAGCGCCTGCCAGCGCTTCGCGCCCAGCGCCTTGATGGCGCGGTTGAAGGAGGTGGCGGCCAGGGGCGTCAGCAGCACGAAGGCGCTGAAGCCGACCAGGATGAACGGGCGCTTGGCGATGTCGCGGGCGATCTCGTCGAGATCGAAGCCCATGTCGAACCAGCTGAACGCCAGCAGGTGCAGCACCACATAGAAATAGGTGAACAGCCCCAGCATGCGGCGAAAGCGCGCCAGCGCCGGCGTGGCGCTCATGACGCGCAGCGGCGTCACCGCCAACGTCAGGCACAGGAAGCGCAAGGTCCAGTCGCCGGTGGAGCGGCTCAGGTATTCGGCGGGATTGGCGCCCAGGTTGTCGGTGGCGGCGCCATAGATCAACCAGGCAAAAGGCAGCAGGCACAGGATGAACACCAGCGGCTTGGCCGCCGGATGCAGCAGGGCCTTGGATGAGATCATGGGTCGGGCATCGGAACGCAGGCCCAGTGTAAGACCGGCGCCGCGCCCCAGTCTTAGGGGGGCATTAGGCTAGGGCCTGCTAACGCTATTTCCAGGGGCGCGTTGCGACTCCAAGGGGCCAGGCGCAAGGCGCGAGGCCGCCCTGGGGTCACCCCCAGCAAGGACACGCAACGCCGCGCATGGCCCCTTGGAGCCGCAACCCGAAGGGAAGGGGCCGCATCGGGCGCCACTCGGCGTTGCCCGGCTTGCCCGCATGAGTGCGGGCTGCACCGTGCGCCTTGATTGGCACCCGATGCGGCCCCTTCGCGCCCCTGGAAATAGCGTTAACGGGCCCTAGATCAACACGCCCATCAGCAAGCCGATCACGGCATCGAAGGGCATCGCAATCAGCGCGACCGGGGCGAACGGAAGCAGGGTCGCGCCGGCGAGCATGAGCAGATTCGTGCGGTCCACCGGCACGAAGCGCATGGCCAGCACGCGGTCGACCACCTGGTAGAGGTCGGTGGCCGCGGAGAAATCGCCGCGCTCGAGCACGCCCTCGGGCAAGGACTGCCTGGGCCGGAACCACTCGCGCTCGAACTCCAGGCCGAAACTGGTCGCCAGCTGGCCGTACTGGCGCAGTCCCTTGCGCCGTTCCATGGCCAGGCGCGGCGCGAAGGCCAGCAGCGGCGCGGTGAACAGCACCACGCACGCGGCGGCCGTCCCCCCGATGAGGTACTTGAAGGTGGTGATCGACTCGCCGGCGAGCACCTGGTTGGCGACGGCGCCCGCCACGATGGCGCCGAAGGCCGCCGCGACGAAGGCAAAGCCGCGCAGGGAATTGCCGACGAACCCGAGCCCGGCCGCACGGTCGGGATGCACCGGAATCAGCGCGAGGTCGAGCTTCGAAATACGGATCAGGAAGCTCGTCCACAACACCAGCCGCCACAGCCAGCCGACGACCAGCAGCAGCAGCAGCGGCATGCTGACGAGCATGTACCACCAGCCGGCGGGCGATATGGCGTCCGGCTGCGTCTGGTGGCGAATCCACAGGGGCAAGGCATCCAGCGGCAGTCCCTTGATCATGCCGGCGACGATGACGCCCACCGTCAGGGCGACCACCACCTCGAGCACGGGCCCGTCGCGCACCCGCAGGGTCGATGCCACGATGCGGGTGAAGCCTTCGCGATCGTTCTGCGACAGCGAGCACAGCCAGCCGAAGCGCCCTGCCCCGCGGCTCAGCTCGCGTCCGGCGAAGGCGTCGGCCGCCAGCAGCAAGGGGCCGGCGATCCAGGAGCGGGCGAACGCGCCCATATCCGTGAGAAACACGGGCAGCGTTCCATCCAGCGCCGCGAGCACGCACAGCGGCACCCAGCAGATCAGGACGAACACCACGCAGCGCCGCGCCGTGTGCAGCCGCCCCGGCCGCAACAGGCCCAGCTTGGCCTCGACCAGCATCGGCGGGCCTTCCATGAAGAGGTCGTCGCCATCGGCACCCGCTGTCGCTGCCGCGGTGGCGGCGTGCGCGCGCGTCGCATCGAATTCCGCCTGCATGCTTTCCCCGGCTGTCGTCGATGTGCCGAGCATGGCAAGCGCGCCTGCGGGCACCTATTGGACCTTTGTCCAATGCGGGCCGGAAGCGGCACGCGCCGCAGCTATTGGACCTTGGTCCAATAGTGGAAGCACCCCCGCGACCGGAACATGAATCGGCGCCTCGGGAATCGCGTCATCCCGCAGAAGAAGAGAACTCTCGCCGCCGAGTTGTCCGAAGGGGTGCAGCCCACGTCGTCTTTAGTTCTCCAGGAAGCTCCCATGGCTGACCCGACCCGAAAGCTGTCCCGCAGCGCCGACTTGGCTGCCAAGGTCTCGCGGCTGGCCCGCAAACGCACGCAGGTCGCGCAGGAGCAGCTCGCGCAGCGCACCCAAAAGGCCGTGGCCACCGCCGCCCCGCCGGGCGAGTTGGCCGGCGGGCTGCAGGCCTACCTGGTGGACTCGTTCCAGCGCGGCGTGCTGTTCTGGGACACCCTGCGCCAGCGCGGCAACGACTACCTCGAGCGCAACCGGGCCGGCTTGCCGCCGGTGCTGCACTTCGACTACGAGGTGCTGATGGACGGGCGCCAGTTCGAGCGCGCGGTGAACTATGCGCTGGTGCGCATCAAGCCACCCGCCGGCGTGAAGGTGGACAAGAAGCGGCGGCCTTACGTGGTGATCGACCCGCGCGCCGGGCACGGGCCGGGCATCGGGGGCTTCAAGGACGACTCGCAGGTCGGCGAAGCCCTGCGCGCCGGGCACCCGGTGTACTTCGTGATCTTCTTTCCCGAGCCCGAGCCCCACCAGACCCTGCTGGACGTCTGCCAGGCCGAGCAGCAGTTCGTGCGCCACGTCCGCGAGCTGCATCCCGATGCGCCCAAGCCGGCCATCGTCGGCAACTGCCAGGGCGGCTGGGCCGCCATGATGCTGGCCTCGTCCGAGCCGGACGACACCGGTCCCATCGTGATCAACGGCGCGCCCATGTCCTACTGGGGCGGCGCCTGGAGCGAGGGCGAAGGCGACAACCCGATGCGCTACGCCGGCGGCTTGCTGGGTGGTGCCTGGCTCGCGTCGCTGACCTCCGACCTGGGCCAAGGCAAGTTCGACGGCGCCTGGCTGGTGCAGAACTTCGAGAACCTCCATCCGGCCAATACTTTCTGGGACAAGTACTACCACGTGTGGGCGAACGCGGACACCGAGCCGCCGCGCTTCCTCGACTTCGAGCGCTGGTGGGGCGGCTTCTACCTGATGAACCGCGAGGAGATCGAGTGGATCACCCAGAACCTGTTCGTCGGCAACAAGCTGTGGACCGGCGGCGTCAAGACCGGCGAAGGCGGCGTGTTCGATATCCGCGAGCTGAAGGTGCCGGTGATCCTGTTCGCGTCGATGGGCGACAACATCACGCCGCCGCAGCAGGCCTTCAACTGGGTCGCCGACGTGTACGGCAGCACCGAGGAGATCAAGGCGCGCGGCCAGGTGATCATCGGGCTGCTGCACGAGGACGTGGGGCACCTGGGCATCTTCGTCTCCGGCCGGGTGGCCCGCAAGGAGCACAAGGAGATCGTGCAGGTCATGGACTTCATCGAGGACCTGTCGCCCGGCCTGTACGGCATGGAGATCTTGGAGCACAAGGCGGCCGACGGCACGCCCTCGTACGACGTCCGCTTCGTGGAAAAGCGGCTGGAAGACGTGGTGCCGCGGCTGAACCGGATGAAGCGCGAGGATGAGAAACCGTTCGAGGCGGTGGCCGCGATCTCCGAATTCAACCAGCGCGCCTACGAGCTGTTCGCCCGGCCGCTGGTGCAGGCCATGGCCAATGACTTCAGCGCCAAGCTCGGGCGCGACTTCCATCCGCTGCGCTGGCAGCGCTGGGCGGTCTCGGACCTCAATCCCCTGTGCTGGTGGCTGCCCGCCGCGGCGCAGGCGGTCAAGGAACATCGGCAGCCACTGGACGCCGACCATCCCTGGCGCAAGCAGGAGGCCGCGATGTCGCAGCTGACCAGCGCCGCGCTCGACTTCCAGCGCGCCGCGCGCGACACCGCGAGCGAGGCCAGCTTCTTCCAGATCTACGGGAACCTGTACTCCATGTACCTGGCCGACAAGCAGGAAGGGGAGCGCGCGCCGGTGGCCGCGGTGCATGATCCGCGCCAGCTGCCCGTGGTGCAGGAGGCACTCGCCGCGATCGACCAGGGCGGCTATGCCGAAGCCGTCGCCCGCGCGGCCTTCCTGCTGGCGCGCAAAGGGGAGCCACTGCCGCTGGAGCGGCTGCAGCTCAAGCACGAGCTGATGCGCGACTACAAGGACCTGCTGCCGGCGCTGCCGCGCGATCAGTTGCGCCGCATCCGCGGCGAGCAGGAACTGATCGTGCGCTACGAGCCGCGCCAGGCCATCGACACCCTGCCGGCACTGCTGCCGCAGGCGGCCGACCGCAACCGCTTCTTCAGCCTGCTCGAGCGCCTGCTAGCCGACCCGCGGGTGCACAACACGCAGCCCTCACCCGAGCAGGCCGCCATGCTGGAGCGCATCCGCGGCGTCGTCGGCGCGCACAACGGCAAGACCCCCAAGACCCCCACGGACAACGGTGAGCCGAAGCCGCGCCGGCCCGCGCCGGTCGCGAAGCGGCGCAGCACGGCGCACGCCGCGCCCAGGAGACTGCAGTGAGCTCGCCACGCCAGGAGAAGTACCAGCGCCTGATCGCGCGCGCCCAGTCGGCGCCGCCGGTGCCGACGGCGGTCGCCCATCCTTGCGACGAGACCTCGCTGACCGGCGCCGTGGACGCGGCCCGGCTGGGACTGATCGCACCCATCCTGGTCGGCCCGCCCGAGCGCATCCGGGGCGTGGCGCAGCAATGCAAGCTCGACATCTCGGGCTTTCCGCTGGTCGAGGCGCCGCACAGCCACGCGTCGGCGAGCGAGGCAGTGCGCCTGGTGCGCGAGGGCCGCGCCGAGTGCCTGATGAAGGGCAGCCTGCACACCGACGAGCTGATGGGCGCGGTGGTGTCGCGCGAAGGCGGCCTGCGCACCGCGCGGCGCATCACCCACTGCTTCGTGATGGACGTGCCCAGCTATCCCGAGCCGCTGATCGTGACGGACGCGGCGGTGAACATCGCGCCCACGCTCGAGGACAAGATGCACATCGTGCAGAACGCGATCGACCTGGGCCAGGCGCTCGGCATGCCGGAGGTGCGCGTCGCCATCCTGTCGGCGATGGAAACCGTCAATCCCAAGGTGCCGTCCACGATCGAGGCCGCGGCGCTGTGCAAGATGGCCGACCGCGGCCAGATCACCGGCGGCATCCTGGACGGGCCGCTCGCCCTGGACAACGCGATCAGCCTGGAAGCGGCGGCCATCAAGCACATCCAGTCGCCGGTGGCCGGTCGCGCCAACGTGCTGGTCGTGCCCGACCTGGAAGCCGGCAACATGCTGGCCAAGAGCCTCATCTTCCTGGCCGGCGCGGAGACGGCCGGCATCGTGATCGGCGCCAAGGTGCCGGTCATCCTCACCAGCCGCGCCGATTCGGTCACGGCCCGGCTCGCCTCCTGCGCCGTCGCCTCGCTGGTGGCGCAGGTGCGGCGCGAGCGGCTGTCGAAGGCGGTGCAATAGACGAGGCGGGGCTGCGCATGTCCGATGCCATCGCCGTGCTGAATGCGGGCTCGTCCAGCCTGAAGTTTTCGCTGTTCCTGCTGCGCGGGCGCGAGCTCGAACTGGAGTCGCGCGGCCAGGTCGAGGGCCTCTACACCAACCCGCGCTTCACGGCCAAGGACGCAGCCGGCCAGCTGAAGGAAGAGAAGTCCTGGGGCCAGGGCGTGGAGCTGGGCCATGCCGGCGCCATCGACCACCTGGTCGCCTTCCTGCGCACCAGCCTGCAGGGGGACCGCTTGGTGGGCGTGGGCCATCGCGTGGTCCACGGCGGCCTGGATTTCAGCGGCCCGGTGCGCATCGACGGCCAGGTCCTGCATGCGCTCGAGCAGTTCGTGCCGCTCGCACCGCTGCACCAGCCGCACAACCTGTCGTCCATCCGACTGTTGCTGGAGCGGCTGCCGCAGCTGCCGCAGGTGGCCTGCTTCGACACCTCCTTCCACCGCAGCAACCCGGAACTGGCGCAAATGTTCGCCCTGCCCGCGAAGCTGCATGAAGCAGGTGTGCGGCGCTACGGCTTCCACGGGCTGTCGTACGAGTACATCGCCTCGGTGCTGCCCGAGGTGGACGCCCGGGCGGCCAGCGGGCGCACGGTGGTGCTGCACCTGGGCAACGGCGCCAGCATGTGCGCGCTGCAAGGCGGCCGCAGCATGGCCAGCACCATGGGCTTCACCGCGGTGGACGGCCTGCCCATGGGCACGCGCTGCGGCGCGATCGATCCGGGCGTCATTCTTTTCCTCATGGACCAGCGCGGCATGAATGCGCGCGACATCGAAACGATGGTCTACAAGCAATCCGGCCTGCTCGGCGTGTCGGGCATCTCCAGCGACATGCGCGCCTTGCTGGCCAGCGACGAGCCGCGGGCCGGGACGGCGATCGACCTCTACGTCTACCGCATCGGGCGCGAGCTCGGCTCGCTGGCGGCTGCGCTGGGCGGCCTGGACGCCATCGTGTTCACCGCCGGCATCGGCGAGAACGCCGGCGCGATTCGCGAGCGCGTCTGCGCCGCCGCGCAGTGGTTGGGCGTCGAACTCGATGCCGCCGCCAACACCCGCAGCGGGCCGCGCATCAGCACGGCAGGCAGCCGCGTGTCCGCCTGGGTGCTGCCCACCAACGAAGAGCTGATGATCGCCCGCCACGCGCGGGACCTCATCGCCGCCTAGGGGCACAGGATCGTGGACGCCAGCAACTATTCGGCCGCGGAGCAGCTGCGTGATGGCCGCGCCGTCGAGATCCGGGCGCAGCGGCCGACGGACCTCGAGGGCCTGCGCAACGCACTGCGCCGCATGAGCGAGGAAACCATCGTGCGCCGTTTCTTCGCGCCCCGGCGCAGTTTCACGCCGCAGGAAGTGGCCAGCTTCATCGACATCGACTTCAGCCGCCATGTGGCACTGGTGGCGGACCTGCTGCTGGAGGGCCGGCCGCAAATCGTCGGCGCGGGGCGCTACATCGTGAGTTCGCCGGAAACGGCCGAGGTGGCTTTCGCGATCGACGACGACTTCCAGCACCGCGGGCTCGGCACGCTGCTGATCAAGCACCTGGTGCTGATCGCGCGGGCACGCGGCTTGCGCCAGTTCGTCGCCGAGATGCTGCCGGAGAACACCGCCATGCTCGGGCTGATGCGCAAGTCCGGGCTCGAGCTGACGACGCATCGAGACCACGGCGTGCTGCGCGCCCACGCGCAACTGCGCCGCGCTGTCCCTCACCTCTAGCCGATCGCCATGCCATGATCAACATCCCGCACCCCCCGCTGAAGGGCCAGAAGGCGCTCGTGGTCGGCATCGCCAACGAGCATTCGATCGCCTACGGGTGCGCCGCGGCCTTCCGCCAGCTGGAGGCCGATCTCGCCATCACCTACCTGAGCGAGAAAGCCAGGCCGCATGTGGAGCCGCTGGCCCAGCAGCTCGGGGCCGGCCTGTTCCTGCCGCTGGACGTGGCCACGCCGGGTCAGCTCGAGGCGGTGTTCGAGCGTATCGACAAGGAATGGGGGCGCCTGGACATCCTGGTGCATTCGGTCGCGTGGGCGCCCAAGGAGGACCTGCAAGGCGGCCTGATCGACAGCAGCGCCGAGGGCTTCGCCCGGGCCATGGACATTTCCTGCCATTCCTTCGTCCGCATGGCCCGGCTCGCCGCGCCACTGATGAAGAACGGCGGCAGCATGTTCGCGATGAGCTACCACGGCGCGGTGAACGTGGTGCCCAACTACAACCTGATGGGGCCGGTGAAGGCCGCGCTCGAAGCCTCGTGCCGCTACCTCGCCTATGAGCTCGGCACGCGCGGCATCCGCGTCCATCCGGTCTCGCCCGGCCCGCTGAAGACCCGCGCGGCCTCGGGCCTGAAGGACTTCGACCTGCTGCTCAACGAGGCGGTGAAGAAAGCCCCGGTGGGCGAGTTGGTCGACATCATGGACGTAGGCTTCGCCTGCGCCTACCTCGCCACGCCCTATGCCCGCCGCATCACTGGCGGCACCGTGTATGTCGACGGCGGCGTCAACATCATGGCCTGAACGTCGTCATGGCCTGAACATGTGAACAGCCTCCAACCGGGAGAACAGTCATGCGCATCGTCATCAGCAATCTGCCCGACGACACCACCCAGGAAGACGTCCAGGACGCGCTGTCGGCCTTCGCGCCGGTGGAGAACATCAAGCTCTACCACGAGAGCGGCAAGCCCATGGCGCTGATCGAGCTGGAAACCACCCACGCGCACGCGGAGTTGCTGGCCAACCGCATCCGCGGCCGCCTGTACAAGGGCCAGCCGCTGAATGCCTGGGTGCCGACCATGAACTGGTAGCCCATGGCCGGCGACGATTCATTCTTCGACCGGGTCCTGTCCCGGCTGTTCGGCAAGGACGACGAGGGCGAAGATGCGGACCAGCAGCTCGTGGCCGAGCTGACGGACGCCATCGTCGATACCGTCGAGCCCCGGGTCAAGGCCCACCGCCACTACCGGCGCGAGCTGAAGGACTGCGTGCGCGCCACCGTGGCCTGGCTGCGCGAGATCGGCCGGATGCCGATCGACCATGTGCTGCTCGCGCGCGCCAGCTGGGGCAGCGACCCCCGGCTCAACACCTTCTTCGGCGCGCCCGATGCCATCACCGAATTCCTGGGCCGAAGCCGCGAGCTGCGCGCCTACTTCGATGACCCGGCGAACGCCGGCGTGCGGGAGGCCTTCGCCCTGCTCGGCATGAGCAAGGAAGAGAAAACCTTCCTCGGTCCGCGCTACGAAGACGGGATGCTCAAGCAGGACGTGGCGCAGACCTCGGTCAACTTCAACGGCCATCGCCTGTTCGCCCTGGCGCCCACCGAAGCGCAGACCCGGGTCGAGCTGGGACGGCGCATCGTCCAGCGCCTGTCGGAGGTGACGCTGTCGCGCATCATGGAGATCGACCGGAAGGGCCTGAACCTGGAACAGCAGAAGTCCCTGCTGGGCACGCGCCTGCGCATGCTCAAGCTGGCGCGCGACGGCGTGCCGGGACTGGTCGACGATCCCGGCACCGTCGAACAGCAGATCCGCGAGGTGCAGCGCCAGCTGGACGAGCGCGTGAAAGACTTCATCGAAGCCAAGTCCAGCCTGGCGACCCTGGACGGCTACATCGAGCAGATCCGCGAGGTGTTCGCGCACCCCGAGCAGCACGTGGTGCTGACGCGCAGCGAACTGGACGTGACCCGGATGAACGTCAAGGCCGACGAGGGCACCGAAGAGCCGCATCGCACGCTGACCCTGGCCGAGCTGCAGGTCGGCGGCCGCCAGCCGGCCGTGATCGCGTTCGTCCGCTGCCTGCGCTCGGAACTGCCGCCCAAGGAAGACCTGCTCGCCAAGGCCGAGCGTTTCCTTTAGCGCGGCGGGCTGCTACGCTTGCCGACAGCCAAGGCCAAAGGAGACGCCATGTACGCAGCGCAACTGTTCGCAGGGCAACGCATCCTCGTGACCGGCGGCGGCACCGGCCTGGGCCGGGCCATGGCCGAGGGCTTTCTTTCGCTGGGTGCCGACGTCGCGATCTGCGGCCGCCGCAAGGCGGTGTGCGACGAGACGGCGGCGGGCTGGCGGGCGCAGTTCCCCGGACGCCGCGTCGACACCTTCGAGGTGGACATCCGCGTCGCCCAAGCGGTGGAGGACATGGTCCAGCAGCTCTGGGACGGCGGCGGCCTCACCGGCCTGGTGAACAACGCGGCCGGCAACTTCATCGCGCCCACCGAAAGCCTGTCGCCGCGCGGCTTCGATGCGATCGCCAACATCGTGTTCCACGGCACCTTCTACGTGACGCAGGCTGTCGGCAAGCGCTGGGTGGCCGAGGCGCGCGAGGGCAAGTGGACCCCCGACCGGCCCTGGCGCAACGTGATGAGCATCATCGTGACCTGGGTCGACAACGGCAGCCCCTACGTGGTCCCCTCCGCCATGAGCAAGGCCGGCATCGAGGTGATGACCAAGTCGCTGGCGGTGGAATGGGCGCCCTTCGGCGTGCGCCTCAATGCGGTCGGCCCCGGCGAGATTCCGACCGAGGGCATGAGCAAGCGGCTCAACCCCGGCGAGGAGCCCGGCGCGCGCAGCCGCGCCCGCAACCCCATGGCGCGCACCGGCAAGATGAGCGAGCTGCAGAACCTGTCCGCCTTCCTGATGGCGCCCGGCCAGTGCGACTGGCTCACCGGCCAGAGCATCATGATGGACGGCGGCCACGCGCTGGCCACCGGCGGCAATTTCTACGAGCTGCGCGAATGGTCGCCGGCCGACTGGCAGGCAGCGCGCGAACGCATCGAGGCGCAAAACGCGAAGGACAAGACGCAGCGCTGACCGACTGCCTCTCGCAGGCTGCTGAAGAGCGTAGCTTTTTCAGCTGCCTGCGGGGCGTAGGCTGCGTCCCAGCGCCACCTTGCGGATGCCGTTGGCGAAGGAGCGCACCGCCGGCGTCTGGCGGGCGCCGCGCTTCCACAGGATGCCCGGCGTGCGCACCGGCGTGGGACTCTCCAGCGGAATGAGGCGGATGTCCTCGCGCGGCGGCACGGCCTGTGGCGACAGGATGGTGGCCAGCGTGGTGCGCGCCACCAGCGCGATCATCGGCGCGATGGTGTTCATCTCCGCCGCCAGCATCGGCTCGGCGCCGCAGGCGCGGAAGCACTCGTGCAGCAGCGTGCGGGTGGCGAAGCTCGGGGGCAGCAGCACCAGGCGCTGCCGGTGCAGCTCCACCATGCGCACGCGCTTGCGCGCCGCCAGCGGATGCGCGAGCCCCACCACCAGCATCATCTGCTCGGTGTAGAGCGGCTCGAACCACAGGTGCGTCGGGTCCGGCGGCTGGTAGCCGATGCCCAGGTCGAGCGTGCCATCCAGCAACCGGTGCGAGATCTCGTCGGCGGCCAGTTCGTCGACCGTGACCTTCACCGTCGGGTGCTTCTGCATGAAGGCCGCGAGGCACTCGGGCACGAAACCCATGTTGAAGGTGCCGGTCGTGCCGATGCGCACCTCGCCCGACAGTTCGTCGGGCGCGCGCAGCAGGTCGCCCAGGCCCTGGTCCACCTCGCGCAGCGCCTTGGCCGCATAGCCGAGGAAGGTCTCGCCCGCTTCGGTGAGCAGCACGCGCTTGCCGATGCGCTCCAGCAGGGGCCGCCCGACCTCGTCCTCGAGTTGGCGGATCTGGTGGGACAGCGTGGACTGCGTGACGTGCACGCGCTCAGCCGCGCGGGTGAAGCTCAGCGTTTCTGCCAAGGCCACGAAGTAGCGCAAATGTCGCAGTTCCATAGGGGAAACCCCGTCGGATGATCGACGGCATCGATGAAAGTCATTGAAATTCTTCACATTCAAGGTGCGCCGTCAATCGTTACAGTCCCGACCATTGCACCTGAGGAGTTTGTAATGGCCCAGCTCGAATACGACACCCTCAGCCTGACCGACGCGGTGATCGGACGGCTCGCCGACTGCCAGGACCCGCGCTTCAAACAGGTGATGACCTCGCTGGTGCGCCACCTGCACGCCTTCGCGCGTGACGTGGACCTGAAGGCGGACGAATGGTTCGCCGCCATCCAGTTCCTCACCGCCTGCGGCCAGGCCTGCGACGAGAAGCGCCAGGAGTTCATCCTGCTGTCCGACACGCTGGGCCTGTCGATGCTGGTGGTGGCGCTCGAGCATGCACGCGCGCTGAAGGGCCGCAGCGGCGCGACGCAACCCACCGACGCCACCGTTCAGGGCCCCTTCTACTGGGAAGGCGCGCCCGAGCTGCCCCTGGGCAGCGACATCGCCGAGGGCGTGGCCGGCGAGCCGGCGCTCTACAGCGGGCGCGTCACCGACCTCGAAGGCCGTCCGCTGGCGGGCGCGCTGCTCGATGTCTGGTCCGGCGACGGCGAAGGCATGTACGACATGCAGCGCGAAGACGGCGGCATGCGCGCGCGCGCCCGCGTCCGCACCGACAGCGAAGGCCGCTACTGGTTCTGGTCCATCCGCCCGACCTACTACCCGGTGCCCACCGACGGCCCGGTGGGCGCGATGCTGCGCCGCATGGGCCGCCATCCGAACCGGCCGGGCCACATCCACATGAAAGTGTCGGCGCCGGGGCATCGTGAGGTGACCACCCACCTGTTCGTCAAGGACAGCCCCTACCTCGACTCCGACGCGGTGTTCGGCGTGCGCGAAAGCCTGATCGTGGAGTTCGAGCGCTGCGAGCCCGGCACCGCGGTCGACGGCCGCCGCATGGACAGCCCCTACCACGTGGCGCACTACGACTTCCGCCTGATTCCCGAGCACGCGTGAGGCTGCGATGAAGATCGGCAAGTCCACCGTCCCCCGCACCGCCATCAGCACCTCCGACGAGCACAGCATCAGCGTGCGCGGCGAGGACCTGTGCCGCGACCTGATCGGGCAGATCTCGTTCACCGACTATTTCAGCCTGCTGGTGACCGGGCAGCGGCCGTCGGCAGGCGATGCGCGCGTGCTCGACGCCACCCTGGTCGCCATCGCGGAACACGGCCTGGTGCCCAGCGTGCAGGCCAGCCGCATGACCTACGCGGCCGCGCCCGATGCGCTGCAGGGCGCGGTGGCCGCCGGCATCCTTGGCTGCGGCAGCGTGATCCTCGGCGCGTCCGAGACGGCGGGCCGCCTGTTCACGGAAGTGAGCGAGCTCGCCGGTGACGCGGGCGACCTGCGCGAGGCCGCCGCCACCGTGGTCAAGCGCTGGCGCGCCGCGGGCCAGGCGATTCCCGGCTACGGCCATCCGCTGCACAAGGCGCGCGACCCGCGCGTGGCGCGCCTGTTCGAAGTGGCGAAGGAAGCCGGCACCAGCCTGCGCTTCGTGCAGATCGCCGAAGCGGTGGAAGAAGTGATCCCCGCCATCGTCGGCAAGGACCTGCGCCTGAACGTCTCGGCCGCCATCCCCGCGGTTCTGCTCGGCACCCAGTTCCCGCTGCGCGCGCTGCGCGGGGTGCCGATCCTGGCGCGCACCGCCGGGCTGATCGCGCACCTGGCCGAGGAAGCGGTCGCGCCCAGCGGCTTCGCGCTGTCCTACCAGGCCACGCGCGAGCTGGTCTACGAAGGCAAGGAGCCGCGCAAATGAACGGCGTGCTGGCCGACGTGCGCGTGCTCGAACAGGGCACCTTCATCACCGGGCCGGCCTGCGGCATGCTGCTGGGCGACCTGGGCGCCGACGTGATCAAGATCGAGCAGCCCGGCACGGGCGATCCGTTCCGCGCCTTCAAGGGCGGCCTGTACAGCCCGCATTTCCAGACCTACAACCGCAACAAGCGCAGCATCACGCTCAACACCCGGCAGCCGGCCGACCGCGAGCGCCTGTACGAACTGGTGAAGACGGCCGACGTCTACATCCAGAACTTCCGGCCCGGCGTGGCGGAGGAACTGGGGGTCGGCGAGGCGCAGTTGCGCAGCCTGAACCCGCGCCTGATCTACTGCTCCATCAGCGGCTTCGGCGCGACCGGACCTTCGGCCGCGCGTCCCAGCTACGACACGGTGGCGCAGGCGGCCAGCGGCTACCTCAAGCTGCTGGTCAACCCGGCCAACCCGCGCGTGGTCGGACCCGCCATCGCCGATGCGGTGACCGGCTTCTACGCCGCCTACGGCGTGCTGGGCGCGCTGCACGAGCGCGCGCGCACCGGCCACGGCCGCAAGGTCGAGGTCTCGATGCTGGAGGCAATGTCGCACTGGAACCTCGACGCCTTCACCCACTACTACTCGGCGGGCGAGGTGATGGGCCCGTTCAGCCGGCCGCGGGTGTCGCAGTCCTATGTGCTGGAGTGCCAGGACGGCAAGTGGATCGCGCTGCACATGTCCTCTCCCGAGAAGTTCTGGCAGGGGCTGGCCCGGGCGATCGAGCGGCCCGCCATCTTCGAGGATCCGCGCTTCGCCACGCGCGAGGCCCGCATCGACAACCAGGAGGCGATGATCGAGCTGCTGGGCGAGCGCTTCCGCACCCGCACCCGCCTCGACTGGTGCAACCGCCTGCTGGCCGAGGACGTGCCGCATGCGCCCATGTACGGCACCGACGAGGCGCTGCAGGACCCGCAGGCCGAGCACCTGCAACTGCTGGTCTCGGCCACCCACCCCACCATGGGCGAGTTCCGCACCGTGCGCCCGCCGGTGAGCTTCGACGGCCGGCGCTCGCTGGACGTGCGTCCGCCGCCCACGCTGGGCGAGCACAACGCCGAGATCGACGCGCTGCTGGCGCAGTCGAAGGGAGCCGCATGAACCCGTGGCGCGTGAGCGTGGTGATCGGCAGCCTGCGGCGCGAATCCATGAGCCGGCGCATCGCCGATGCGCTGGTGCCGCTGGCGCCGCCGGCCATGGCGCTGCAGGAACTCGCGATCGGCGACCTGCCGCTCTACAACGGCGACCTGGAGCCCGAGTTGCCCGCGCCGTGGCGGCGGCTGCGCGACGCGGTGCGGGCCAGCGACGCGCTGATCTTCGTCTGCCCGGAATACAACCGCTCGATTCCCGGCGCGGTGAAGAACGCGGTCGACGTCGCGTCCAAGCCCACCGGCCAGAACTGCTGGGCCGGCAAGCCGGCGCTGGTGATCACCCAGAGCACCGGCCCGCTCGGCGGGCTGGCGGGCTCGTATGCCACCAAGCAGGTGCTGGCCGCGGTGAACGTCGCGACCTTGCCGCTTCCCGAGGTGTATCTGAGCCGCATCGCCACGCTGTTCGACGGCGAAGGCCGGCTGCTGCCGGACACGCAGGAGCACCTGCGCGACGTGCTGGCAAGTTTCGAGACCTGGTGCGCGCGCTTCATCGCGCGCTAGTGGACATCCGTGCATAGCCGACCAACAAAGGAGACAGCCATGACGAAGAGACCGACCTTCCAGCGCCGCACCCTCCTGGCCGCGGCCGCCGCTTCGGCCACCTGGCCGCTGGCCACCTGGGCCCAGCAGCCGCCGCTGCGCATCGGCAGCACGCTGGCGCTGACCGGCCCCCTGTCCGCCACCGCGCAGGTCCACAAGCTGGTGGGCGAGATCTACGTCGATGACCTCAACAAGCGCGGCGGCCTGCTGGGCCGGCGCGTGGAGTGGGTGCTGAAGGACGACCAGTCCAAGCCGGACCTGGCGCGCACGCTGTACGAGCAGCTGATCACCGGCGACAAGGTCGACCTGCTCATGGGGCCCTATGCGACCGGCGCCATCCTCTCGGCCATGGGCGTGGCCCAGCGCTACAACAAGATGCTGGTGCACCACACGCTGGGCATTCCTTCGCTTGCCAAGTACGACATGCAGTTCCCGGCCTGGCAGACCGGGCCGGAACCGAACGTGAGCACCACCAACACCGTGTTCGAGGCACTGGCCAACGGGCCCAAGCCGCCCAAGACGGTGGCGGTGGTCACCAGCAAGTTCCCCTCGATCCACTTCATGTCCCTGGGTGCGCGCGAGACGATCAAGAAGCGCGGCCTGCAGGAGGTGCTGTTCCTGGAGTGGGAGTTCGGCAACCGCGACTTCGGCCCGATCGCCAGCCGCGTCAAGGATGCCAAGCCCGACTTCGTGTGGGTCGGCGCCATCGGCCTGGACGGCAACCTGCTGCTGGACGCGATGAAGAAGATCGACTATGTGCCGCCGCAGCACTTTTACATGTACCCGGCGCCGGGGCCGCTGGTCACCTTGCCGGAAGCCGCCGGCGCGCTGTCGGTGACGATCTTCGAGGAGCACCCGCCCTTCAGCACGCGGCCGCACGCCGCCGAGTTCATCAAGACCTACCACGAGCGCGCGGCCAAGGCCAACTTTCCCGACACCTCGGTGGAGGTGCAGGCGGCCGCTTCGTTCACCGCCTGGCAGATCCTGGAAACGGCGGTCACCACCACCAAGAGCCTGGACGACAAGGTGCTGGCCGACTGGCTGAAGAAAAACCGCGTCAACACCATCCAGGGTTCGCTGCGCTTCGACGGCCCGAGCAACTACGGCGACGACCTGATGCGCATCAAGCAGGTGCAGAGCGGCAAGTGGGTGGTGGTATGGCCGCGCGATTTCGCGGCCCCGGGCGCCACCATGACGGCACGCTGACGTGTCCTGGCCGAGCTGGACACTGCTGGCCCAGTCGGTGCTGTCCGGCGTGTTCGCCGGGGCGCTGTACGGGCTGCTCGGGCTGGGGCTGGGCCTCAGCTGGGGGCTGCTGCGCACCATCAACCTGGCGCACTTTGCCTTCGCCTTCCTCTCGGCCTACATCTGCTACCAGCTCGCCTTCGTGATGAAGGTCGATCCGCTGCTCTCGCTCGGACTGATCGTGCCGCTGATGTTCGCGCTGGGCGCAGGCCTGCACTGGCTGACCGACCGCTTCAAGCTCACGCCCTTCAGCTCGCTGCTGCTTACCTTCGGCTGCATGGGCATCGCGGAATCGCTGATGCAAACGGTGTGGACCGCCGACCCGCGCAAGCTGGAGTCGCACTACGCCGAGCTGAAGTTCCGGCTCGGGCCCCTGTACCTGCCGGTGCCCGAGGTGCTGACGCTGGTGCTGGCGATCGCCATCTCCTTCGGCGCCTGGGCGCTGCTGCGCCACACCGACCTGGGCAAGGCGCTGCGCGCTTCGGCCGAAGATGCGCCGGTGGCGGCCGCCTTCGGCATCAACCAGCGGCGCAACGGCTTCCTGCTGGCCGGCGCGTGCGCGGCGCTGGCCGGGGTGGCCGGGGTGTGCATCGCGCTGTCCAGCAGCATCAGCCCCTCGCAGATGTACGCCTGGGTCGGCGTGGTGTTCGCGGCCGTCATGCTGGGCGGGCTGGGCAGCGCCCTCGGCCCGCTCATCGCCGGCCTGGTGATCGGCGTGAGCGAAGCGGTGACCATGGCCGTCACCGCGCCGTCCTGGGCGCCGCTGGTGTCCTTCACGCTGCTGATCCTGATCCTGCTGGCGCGGCCGGGGCGCATCCGATGATGCGGCGAATCGCTCCCGCGGCCATCGTCGGCGCCGGCGCGCTGCTCGCGCTGCTGCCCTTTTTCAAGCTGCCGTTCTACGAGTCCTTCCTGTACCTGGCGCTGTTCTGGATCGTGCTGGCCACCTCCTGGAACATCCTGTCGGGCTACGCCGGCTACTTCTCCTTCGGCCACGGCGCTTTCTTCGGCGCGGGTGTCTACACCACGGCGACGCTGGCGGGCAAGTTCAACTGGCCCTTCCTGTGGACCTTGCCGGTCGCCGCGCTGGTGGCGGCAGCCATCGGCACCGGCGTCGGCGCGGTGGCGTTCCGGGTGCGCGGCGTGCGCGGCGAGTTGTTCGCGCTGCTCACGCTGGCCGTCACCTTCGTGGTGGCCACCATCATCGGCAACACCCCCATCGATGGCGGGCCGGGCGTGTACCTCAATGCGGTGCCGGTGCCGAAGATCGGCCCGACGCCGACGTCCAGCCTGTTCCTGCTGATGCTGGCGGCGGCGGTGGTCACGCTGCTGGTGTCGTGGGCGATCCGCCATTCGCGCTTCGGCGCCGGCCTGTTCGCCATCCACGACGACGAGGAAGCGGCGGAGGTGATGGGGGTGCCGAGTTACCGCTGGAAGCTCGCCGCGCTGGCCGTGTCCTGCGCGCTGGCCGGCTGGGTGGGCGGCATCCATGCGCTGTTCATCTCCTACGTCACCACGGCGGAGACCTTCAACCTGACCGTGCCCCTCACCGTGGTGCTCATGAGCATTCTCGGCGGCACCCGGCACTGGGCCGGCCCGGCCATCGGCGCGGTGGCCATCACCTGCCTGCTGTTCGCTTTTACCGGCGGCGAGTACGCCGTGCTGGGCAAGGGGGTGATCGGGCTGATCCTGGTGGTGGGGATCCTGTTCATGCCGGAAGGGGTGATGGGGAAACTGCGGCGCAAGGTGCGGAGCGCCCCCCTCCCGGCCTCCCCCCGGAGGGGGGAGGAGCGCCCAACCGAACTCCCTCCCCCTACGGGGGAGGGCAGGGGTGGGGGCGCTCCCCGTCTGCCCCTGCTGCAAGTCAAGAACCTGTCCAAATCCTTCCGCGGCCTCAAGGCGCTTTCCGGCGTCAGTCTCGACGTGCGGCGCGGCGAGATCCTCGGCCTGCTCGGGCCGAACGGCTCCGGCAAGTCCACCTTCATCAACGTCGTCAGCGGCCACTACCTGCCCGACGGCGGCGAGGTCTGGCTGGGCGGATGCAACATCGCGGGCCAGCCCGCGCACCGGATTGCGCGAGCTGGCATCGCGCGCACCTATCAGATCCCGCGGCCATTCACGCAGATGAGCGTGCTGGACAACGTCGCCATCGCCGCCATGTATGCGGGCCAGGGCCTGCGCACCATGGAGGAAGGCCGGCGCGAGGCGATGCAATGGCTGGAGTTCACGCAGCTGGCGGGCAAGGCGCAGGTGCTGCCGGCCGGCCTGAACCTGCACCAGCGCAAGTTCCTCGAACTGGCGCGCGCGCTGGCAGCGCGGCCGCAGCTGGTGCTGCTGGACGAGGTGCTGTGCGGACTCACGCCGACCGAGATCCAGTCGGCGGTGGCGCTGATCCGCCGCATCCGCGACCAGGGCACCACCATCGTCTTCGTCGAGCACGTGATGGATGCGGTGATGGCGCTGACCGACCGCATCGTGGTGTTCGACCAGGGCGCCATGCTGGCCGAAGGCGCGCCGCGCGAGGTGATGCAAAGCCCGGCCGTCATGAGCGCCTACCTGGGGGTGTCGCATGCTTGAACTGCAGGCGGTCAACGTCGCCTACGGCGAAGCCCGCGCCCTGTGCGACATCTCGATGCAGGTGAAGCCGGGCGAGCTGCTCTGCGTGGTCGGCCCCAACGGCGCCGGCAAGACCACGCTGGTCAACACCCTGGCCGGCATCCTGCGCGCAAAGTCGGGGCGCATCCTGATGGAAGGCCGCGACATCACGCGGCTCGCGCCGCACCGCTTCTGCGAGGCCGGCATCGCGCTGGTGCCCGAGGGCCGGCGGCTGTTCGCCGGCATGACCGTGCTGGAGAACCTCGAGATCGGCAGCCTGCTGCCTTCGGCCAAGGCGAAGCGGCGCGAGACGCTCGAGGAAGTGCTGCAGCTCTTTCCCGCGCTCAAGCCCAAGCTCGCGGCGCCGGCCGGCGAGCTTTCCGGCGGCCAGCAGCAGATGGTGGCGATCGGCCGCGCGCTGATGGCCCGGCCGCGCCTGCTGCTGCTCGACGAGCCCTCGCTGGGCCTGTCGCCGCTGGTGGTGGCCGCCATGTTCGACGCCATCCGCAAGATCAGCGCGGGCGGCATCACCATCGTGCTGGTCGAGCAGAACGTCGTCATGGCGATGCGCATCTCGCACCGCGCCTGCGTGCTGGAGCTCAGCCGCATCGTGGCCGAGGGCGACCCCGACGAGTTGATGAAGCGGCCGGAGATCCGGCAGGCCTACCTCGGTGTTTGAGTCGATGCTGAACCTCGCCTAGCAAAGGAGTGAGCCGCATGCTGTTTCCCACCACCATCGTCGGCAGCTACCCGCAGCCCGAATGGCTGATCGACCGCGCCAAGCTCGCCGGGCGTTTTCCGCCGCGCGTGCGGGCAAGAGAACTCTGGCGCCTTCCCGAGCCCTGGCTGGCCCAGGCGCAGGACGACGCCACGCTGCTGGCGATCCGCGCGCAGGAGGACGCCGGGCTGGACATCGTGTCGGACGGCGAGATCCGGCGCGAGAGCTACTCGAACCGCTTCGCCACCGCGCTCGACGGCGTCGACCTCGACAACCCCGGCACGGCGCTCGACCGCTCGGGCCATCCCAACCCGGTGCCACGCATCGTCGGCCGCATCCGCCGCCGCCACGCGGTGGAAGTGGAGGACCTGAAGTTCCTCAAGCGCCACACCAATCGCATGACCAAGATCACCGTGCCCGGCCCGTTCACCATGCTGCAGCAGGCGCAGAACGACTTCTACTTCTCGGAGGAGGAAGCCGCGATGGATTACGCCGAGGCGGTCAACGGCGAGATCCACGATCTGTTCGCCGCCGGCGCCGACATCGTGCAGATCGACGAGCCCTACATGCAGGCGCGGCCCGAGAAGGCCCGCCAGTACGGACTGGCCGCGCTCAACCGCGCGCTCGAGGGCGTGACCGGCACCACCTGCGTACACATCTGCTTCGGCTACGCGGCCATCATCCACCAGCGTCCCAGCGGCTACTCCTTCCTGCCCGAGCTGGCGGGCTGCCGCTGCCGCCAGGTGTCGATCGAGACGGCACAGTCCAAGCTGGACACCAAGGTTCTGGAGGAGTTGGCCGGCAAGCAGATCCTTGTGGGCTGCATCGACCTCGCGGACATGAACGTCGAAACGCCCGAGGTGATCGCCGGCCGCATCCGGCGCGCGCTGCAGCATGTGAAGCCCGAGCAGGTGATCCTGGCGCCCGACTGCGGCATGAAGTACCTGCCGCGCGAGGTGGCCCAGGGCAAGCTGGCGGCGATGGTGGAAGCGGCGAAGCAGCTGCGCGCAGAGTACGCGCGGCCCTAGTGCACCGTCGCGCCGGCGGGCCTCGAGGAACAACCGGCGGCGTGATAGCGTCCACCTTGCATGAAGCTCCACGTCCTTTCCGACCTGCACCTGAGTTTCGGCCCGATGGCGCGTCCGGCCAGCGACGCCGACGTGGTCGTGCTGGCCGGCGACATCGCGCGCTCGCGGGCGGCGGCCGAATGGGCCCAGGGCTTCGGCAAGCCGGTGCTCTACGTGCTCGGCAACCACGAGTACTACGGCGCCAGCCTGGCGGGCGCGATGGCCGAGTTGAAGGGCTTGTGCCAGGGCAGCGACGTGCACGTGCTCGATGCCGAGGAGATCGTCCTGGACGGCGTGCGCTTTCTCGGCGCCACGCTGTGGAGCGACTTCGACCTGTTCGGCCCCGGCGAGAAGAAGGCGGCCGCCATGGCCGCGGCGCAGCACATGTTGCGCGACTTCAGCGCCATCCGCACGGACGAGGCCGGCACCCTGTTCACGCCGGCACACTCCGCCGCGCTGTTCAGGCGGCACGCGGCCTGGCTCAATGAGAAGCTGGCCACGCCGCACGCCGGGCCGACCGTGGTGATCACCCACCACGCCCCCTCGCCCCGCAGCGTCCATCCGCGCTTTGCGGAGTCGCCCCTCAACGCCTGCTTCGTCTCCGACCTGGAGCGCCTGCTGGGCGCTGGACGGGTGGCCCTGTGGATTCATGGCCACACGCACGACAGCTTCGACTACCGCGTGAACGGCACGCGGGTGCTGTGCAACCCGCGCGGCTATGCGCGTGAGGGCGTCAACGAGAACGCCAGCTTCGACCCAGGCCTGACCGTCGAGGTGTAGGCGCCGGTTCCAGGTTCTACCTAGTAGTTCTTCTTCAGGTCCATCCCCGCGTACAACTGGCCGACCTGCGGCTCGTAGCCGTTGAACATCAGTGTCTTGCGCTTCTTGGCGAACAGGCCGTCCTCGCCGATGCGGCGTTCGGTGGCCTGCGACCAGCGCGGGTGGTCCACCGTGGGGTTCACGTTGGAATAGAAGCCGTACTCGTTGGCCGCGGCCTTGTTCCAGGCGGTCTTCGGTTCCTTGTCGGTGAAGCGGATGCGCACCAGGCTCTTGGCACTCTTGAAGCCGTACTTCCATGGCACCACCAGCCGCACCGGCGCGCCGTTCTGGTTCGGCAGGACTTCGCCATACATGCCGAAGGACAGCAGCGTGAGCGGGTGCATGGCTTCGTCCATGCGCAGGCCCTCGACATAGGGCCAGTCGAGCACGTTCGAGCCGACGAAGGGCATGGTCTTCTTGTCCGCCAGCGTCACGAATTCGACGAACTTGGCGCCGGGCTGCGGCTCGACCTTCTCGATCAGCTTGGACAGCGAATAGCCGATCCAGGGAATCACCATCGACCAGCCTTCGACGCAGCGCAGGCGGTAGATGCGCTCTTCCTGCGCACTGAGCTTGAGCAGGTCTTCGATCGCGTACTTCGCCGGCTTCTTCACCAGGCCCTCGACCTCCACGGTCCAGGGCCGGGTCTTGAGGGTGTGGGCGTTGTGCGCCGGATCGGCCTTGTCGGTGCCGAACTCGTAGAAGTTGTTGTAGCTGGTGGCGTGCTTGTACTCCGTCACCTTTTCCATGGTGACCGCGCCGTCGACGCCCGACTTCGAGGCGGCCAGTTGCGCCAGCTTGCCGGGACGCTCGGCGTCGGCGGCGAGCGCTTCGCGCGCAGCCCAGCCCGCCAGCACCGGGCCGGCGGCGCCCGCGGCCATCAGTTTCAGCAGCTCGCGCCGCCGGGCATACACGGCCGGCGGCGTGATCTCGCTGGGGACCGGGTGAATGAAGCCGTCGCTCAATCTCTTGATCAGCATGGGGTGCTCCTCACACACGCGCCCGCGGCGCAAGCCTCACAGCGTACCGTAGCTGTGCAATCCTGACAGGAACATGTTGACGCCCAGGAAGGCGAAGGTCGTGACCGCCAGCCCCGCCAGCGCCCACCAGGCCGAGACAGTCCCGCGCAGCCCCTTCATCAGGCGCATGTGCAGCCAGGCCGCGTAGTTCAGCCAGACGATCAGCGCCCAGGTCTCCTTGGGGTCCCAGCTCCAGTAGCCGCCCCAAGCCTCGGCCGCCCACAGCGCCCCCAGCACGGTGGCGATGGTGAAGAAGGCGAAGCCGACGGCGATCGACTTGTACATCACGTCGTCCAGCACCTCCAGCGAAGGCAGGCGGGCGGCGATGCGCTTGCGTCCCAGCAGGATGCCGGCCGCGATCAGCGCCGAGATCAGCGCGTAGCCGACCCAGTAGTAGCCGCCAGCCTCGGCCACGCCGCGCTGGCGGAAGGCGATCGGCACGAAGCACAGCGCGATGCCCAGCAGCCACAGGGGCGCCAGCCGGCCCCAGTGCTGCTCCTGCGCCTGCTTCTTGATCAGGTAGGCGAAGGCCACCATGGCGGCCAGCGAGAAGGTGCCGTAGCCGATGAAGTTGGCGGGCACGTGCAGCTTCATCCACCAGCTCTTGAGGGCCGGCACCAGCGGCTGGATCTCGTGCGCCTCGCGCACCACCGTGTACCACAGCAGGAAGCCAACCGCCGCGCTCACCACCAGCATGACGAAGGCGCCCAGCGCCCGGGTCTGGTAGCGGTCCTCGAAGTACAGGTAGAAGGCCGCCGTCAGCCAGCAGAACAGGACGAACACCTCGTACAGGTTGCTGACCGGGATGTGGCCGACGTCGGTGCCGATCAGGTAGCTTTCGTACCAGCGCACCAGCGAGCCGATCAGCGCCATGGTCACCGCCGCCCAAGCGATGCGCGAACCGATCAGCTCCATCACCGGGCCCTGGCGCGGCGCGAACATGCCGATCCAGTAGAAGGCCGTGCTCATGAAGAACAGCACGCTCATCCACAGGATGGCCGACTGGCTGGACAGGAAGTATTTCAGCCAGAACACCGAGTCGGCGCTGGCCAGCGTGCCGCCATAGGACAGCACGCCCAACAGGCTGGCGGCCGAGGCGCCCAGCATCAACGCGCGCAGCGGCTTCCAGAACCAGCCAACCCAGATCGCCGCCGGCACCGCGGCAACCAGGATCCCCTTCTCGTACACGTCCATGTAGGCGCCGTAGCGGGCGAAGGCATAGGCGCCACCGAGCGCGACGATGGCGGCGAACAGCCAGTCGAACCAGCTGCGCTGCGAGAAATAGCCGCTGTGCAGCGTGAGCGTTGTGCTTGCGGTGTTCATACCTTGTCTCCCGACACCTTGTCTCCCAACAGTTGCTGCCTGAGCAGCTCGAATTCACGGTCGGCGTCCATGGTCTTGCGGTTGCTCGACAGCGCCATCGTGCAGCGCGATCGCTCGCCCTCGCCCGTCACCCAGCACCAGACGCGGCGCTCGCGCACGTACAGCATGGCAAAGACCCCCAGGATGAGCAGGGCGCAACCCAGATAGACAATGTTCTTGCCAGGGCCGCGCGTCACCTGGAACACGCTGGCCTGCACCTGCTTGAAGTCCACCAGCTGGAAGGCCATGGGAACGGGGTAGGCGTTGGCGTCGCTCAGCGCCAGCATCGCCTGCGTCATGAAGGCCTGGGTCTGCTCGCTGGGCTCCAGGAGCTTCAGGCCCGCTTGCTCGCGCGTGATCTGGGTCATCTCGAACAGCACGCCGCTGAGGATTCGCAGCAGCACTTCGCCGGCGCGAGCGCGCTCGGCTTCCGGCACGTTGGCTTCCATGAAGTCGGAGATGGCCTGCAGGCCGGCCGCCGGCTTGCCGCCCGGGCCCGGCGGCGTGCCCTCGCCGGCGAACATGTCCAGCGCCCGGCTGGCCGAGGCGGTGAGCTGCTGCGCCAGTTCCGGCCTGGAGGCGTCGGTCACCTTGGCGGCGTAGCGGCGGATCGCCTGCGCGCGCACGGCCGGGTCCTGCAGCGCGGCGCGCAGGCGCACGAAACCGTCAAGCGCGCCCTGGTCGTCGGCCGGCACGCGCAGGTAGCGGAAGGGCTCCGAGGGCGTTTCGCGCAAGCCCATCAGGAACACCGGGCCGTCGCCCATGTCCACCGGCAGCATGTAGTTGTTGAACTCGCGGGCCTGGCCGGCCGCGTCGCGCAGCTTGTAGCTGATGCTGGGGCCGATGTTGCGCAGCTCCTTCTTGGCCGTCGTCTTGTTGGCCGCGCCCAGGCGGGCGTCGAGCGAGGCACGCAGATCCACCGCGCGCACGTCGGTGCCGCCGCGCTCGCCGCCGCTGAAATTCTCGACGTTGATCACGCGCAGGCCGGTGTACTCCAGCGTCATCTTCTCGGCGCCATCCACCGGCCCCCGGGTCAGCTGCGAGCTGCCGCCGATCACGCCCTCGACCTCGAAGGGGCGGCCGCCGTTGATCGGGACCGCCTTCAGCTTCACGCTGGAGCCGCCGTCGTCGAAGCTGGATTGGTAGATCTCGATGCCGCGGTAGCGTGCCGGATGGTTCACCTCCACCCGCGCCGGCGTGGCGGCGCCGGTCTCGCGGTCGTGGATCACGATCTCGCTGGCGAACAGCTTGGGCATGCCGGTGGAGTAGTGCTCCACGATGAACTTCTTCAGCTCGATCGAGAACGGCAGCTCCTGGATCAGGATGCCGTCCGACTGGTTCAGGACCGCGCTGCCCGACTGCGTGCCTTCGGCCACGAACAGGTTGCCGCGGAAGGTCGGGTTGCTGGCCGGCAGCCGGTGCTCCGGCTTCACGTCGGAGATCATGCCGCCGCCGGCATAGGGTGTCTTGCCGCCGAACCACATCTGGGCCCGCACGATCAGGTCGCCGTCCATCAGGCCGCCCAGGCACACCAGCACGATGGCGCTGTGGGCCGCCAGGTAGCCGACCTTGTTGGCGCCGCCGCGCTTGGCCGCCACCATCCATCCTTCGCCGCGCGCGGTGGCGCGGCGCTGCAGCTTCACCTTCCAGCCTGCCTTGGCCAGCGACTCCCCGAGGCGCGTGGCGCCGGCCTGCGCCGGGCCGGCCAGCTCCGCCTCGGCCCGGTGGTGGAAGGCCCGCAGGGCTTCCTCGCGCACGTTTTCCTTGTAGGCCTTCAGGTCACGGATGATCTTCGGCGTGTTGCGCGCGATGCACAGCGAGGTGCTGATCACCAGGAACGCCAGGATCAGCAGGAACCAGCCCGCGCTGTACACCGCGTTGAGCTTGAGCGCCATGAACAGCTCGGCCCAGAACGGGCCGAACTGGTTGACGTAGTTCACCACCGGCTCGTGCTGCTTGACGATGGTGCCGATCACCGAGGCGATGCAGATCACCGTCAGCAGCGAGATGGCGAAGCGCATCGACGACACCAGCTCGACCGCCGCGCGCAGGCGCTGCGATCCGGTGCGAAGTTCCAGGCCCTGGGTGGCAGCGGTCATTGCAAAGGGGAAGCTTGGACAAAAAAAGGCGGGCCCTCCGTCCGAGGCGCCCGCCTTTCTTAGGCTTGTTCTGTGGCGGTTAGTTCAACTTTTGTCGACGGAACTCAACGGAGGCCGGCGATGTAGTCGGCCACCGCCTTGATTTCCTTGTCGCTCAGGCGCGCGGCGATCTGCGCCATCTGGGGGCTGTTGGCGCGCACGCCGTCGCGGAAGGCCGTCAGCTGCGCGGCGGTGTAGTCGGCGTGCTGGCCCGACAGCCGCGGGTACTGCGCCGGGATGCCGGCGCCGTTGGGGCTGTGGCAGCCGGCGCAGGCGGCCACCTGCTTGTCGGCGATGCCGCCGCGGTAGATCTTCTCGCCCAGGATCACCAGGTCCTTGTCCTTGGCGAAGCCCGGCTTGGCCTTGTTGGAGGCGGCCCAGTGGGCGATGTTCTTCATGTCGGCCGGCGTGAGCTGCGCGGCCATCCCCTGCATGATCGGGCTGGTGCGCTTGCCGCTCTTGAACTCTTCGAGCTGCTTGACCAGGTACTCGGGATGCTGCTGGGCCAGCTTGGGGTTGGCCGGCACGCCCGAATTGCCGTCGGCGCCGTGGCAGGCCGCGCAGGCCGCGCCGTACTTGGTGGAGCCGGCATTGATGTCCGCCTTCGCCGCGGGAGCCGCCGCCGCGGCGGGGGCGGCGCCATTGGCCAGCGCGGGCAGCGCGGGCAGTGCCAGTGCGGCGACAGTCAGCAGGGAAGCAGCAATCGACTTCATGATGGGGCGTTGATCTTTTCGGGACGCAAAACCCCGTAATTCTACAATGCGTCACTCGGGGCTCCTCCCGACACGACCTAGCCACCCCCAGAGCCCATGACCTCCCCCAGCCCGCAGCCCGCCGGCCCCAGCAACGCCGCGGCGCTGGCCATGGGCTGGATGCACACCGCGCGCTTTCTCACCACCGCGCCCACGCTCGAATTCCTGCCCGCGCTGTCGGTGCCGGAATTCGCCTTCGTCGGCCGCTCCAATGCCGGCAAGTCCACCTGCATCAACACCCTGACGCAGCAAAAGCGCCTGGCCTTCGCCTCCAAGAAGCCGGGGCGTACCCAGGCCATCAACCTGTTCGCCCTGGGCAAGCAGGGCATCACCGACGCCGTGCTGGCCGACCTGCCCGGCTACGGCTATGCCGCCGTCCCGCGCCAGGACAAGATCCGTTGGCAGCAGGTCATGGCCAACTACCTGGTCACGCGCGAGAACCTGCGGGCCATCGTGCTGCTGTGCGACCCGCGCCACGGCCTCACCGAGCTCGACGAGATCCTGCTGGAGGTGATCCGCCCGCGTGTGGAGCAGGGGCTGAAGTTCCTGCTGCTCCTGACCAAGGCCGACAAGCTCAACCGCAGCGAGGCGACCAAGGCGCTGTCCATCGCGCGACTGCAGGCAGGCGGTGGGGAGGTCAGACTCTTTTCCGCGCTCAAGAAGCAGGGCGTCGAAGAAGCGGCCCTGCTGCTTCGCAACTGGGCGCAGGAATCGACATGATCCAGACCTACGAGCGGCGGCTGCCGCACGACATCACCCTCAGCTGCCGCGCCGCCGGCGAGCCCGGTCGGCCGGTGCTGATGTTCCTGCACGGTTTTCCCGAAGCGGCCTTCGTCTGGGATGTGCTGCTGGAACACTTCGCCCGCCCCGAACACGGCGGCTACCGCTGCGTGGCACCCAACCTGCGCGGCTACGAAAAGTCCTCGCAGCCGCAGGACGTGAAGCAATACCGCGCCAAGCAGCTGGTGCAGGACATCGCGGCCCTGATTCAAATCGAAGCCCAGGGACAGCCGCTGGCCTGTCTGGTGGCGCACGACTGGGGCGGCGCCGTCGCCTGGAACCTGGCGAACCAGCTGCCGCAACTCGCGAACAAGCTGGCGATCATCAATTCGCCGCATCCGGGCACCTTCCTGCGCGAACTGCAGTCAAACCCGCGCCAGCAGGCCGCCAGCGCCTACATGAACTTCCTGATCCGCCCGGACGCGGAGAAGCTGCTGCGCGAGGACGATTACCGCCGCCTGTTCGGGTTCTTCACGGCCGGCCACGATGCCGGCTGGCTGACCGAGGCGGTGAAGCAGCAGTACCGCGAGGTCTGGGACGCCAGCCTGACCGGCGGCTGCAACTACTACCGCGCCTCGCCGCTGCGCCCGCCGCGCGAAGGTGACCCGGCCGCAGCCGCGATCACGCTGCCGCGCGAGATGCTGACGGTGGACCTCCCGACGCTGGTGCTGTGGGCCATGGAGGACGTGGCGCTGCCGCCGGAGTTGATCGAGGGGCTGGACGAGTACATCCCGCAGCTCACGCTGGAGAAAGTGCCGGGGGCGACGCACTGGATCATCCATGAGCGGCCGGCGTTCGTGGCGGAACGGCTCCAGGCTTTTCTGGCCAGCTGACCCTCACCCCCGCCCTCTCCCCGCCGGGCAAGGGATGCACCCCCTACCCCGCCCGCATTACTCCCTCTCCCCTCCGGGGAGAGGGCTGGGGTGAGGGGCGCTGCACGTTCCGGATCCCGGCTCAATACACGCCCGGTTCGCCGGGCGGGCGCGTCTTGAAGCGCTTGTGCACCCAGTAGTACTGCGCGGGCATCTCGTCGATGTAGCCTTCCAGCCGCTTGTTCATCAGCGCCGTATCGGCTTCGGCGTCGGCCGAGGGGAAGGCGGCCCAGGATTCCAGCACCCGCACTTCGTAGCCCTCGGGCGTCAGGCGGGTGACCAGCGGCACGACCTTGGCCCGGCCCAGGCGGGCGAAGCGCGACAGCGAGGGCACCGTCGCCGCGGACACGCCGTAGAAGGGCACGAAGATCGACTCCTCCGGACCGAAGTTCATGTCCGGCAGCAGGTACATCAGGTCTCCTTCGCGGATGGCCGACACGATCTCGCGCACGCCCTCCGAGCGGTTCATCGGGCGCGGCCGGATGCCGAAGCGGTGCCGGCCCTTGAGGACCCAGGCATCGACCACCTTGTTGCTCTGCTGGGTGTAGATGCCGATGACGCGGCGCGGGATCTGCTGCGTGACACCGGTCACCCCCGCATCCAGGCCGACGAAGTGCGGCGCGAACAGGATGGTGGGCGCCTCGCCGGCCAGTTCATGGACGGCGCCGGTCAGCTTCACCCGGCGGCGCACCACCTCGGGATCGGCATGCCACAGCCAGGCGCGATCCAGGAAGGACTGGGTCACGTAGATGAAGACATCGCGCATCACCTGCCGGCGCTGTGCCTCGCTCCATTGGGGGAAGCACAGTCGCAGGTTCACGCGCACCACGCGGCGGCGCGGCACCACGACGAGGTACAGCAGCAGGCCCAGCGCGTGGCCGAGCGCGCGCACCAGCGGCAGCGGCAGGAACGCCAGCAGCCGCATGAAGAGGATCCCCAGCCTGCTCATCATGGCGCCATCTCCACCCGCGGCTGCTTGTAGCGCGCATAACCCCACAGGTACTGGGCCGGCCAGCCCCCCACCAGGCGCTCCATTTGCGCGTTGACCTGGGCCGCGGCCGGCGCCGGCGCGCTGTCCAGCGCGCCCTCCCAGGGCATCAGGCGCACGCAGTAGCCCTGCCCATGCGGCAGGCGCTCGCCCACCGCCAGCAAGAGCACCGCGCCGGTCTGCTGGACCAGGCGCGCCGGCAGCGTCATGGTGTAGGCCTCCTTGCCGAAGAACGGCGCCCAGGCGCCCAGCCCCTGCGGCGGCACCTGGTCGGGCAGCAGGCCCACCGCTTCGCCGGCCCGCAGGGCACGCAGCATCTGGCGCACGCCCGCCAGGGTGGTGGGCGCGGCCGCCAGGTTGGTCCGCTCGCGCGCGGTGTCCACCAGCTCGCGCAGCCAGGCCTTGCGCGCCGGACGGTAGAGCACGGTGATCCGGCCATAGCGCACGGCGTAGGCCTGGGCGGTAATCTCGAAACAGCCGAGGTGTGGCGTGAGAAAGACGATCCCGCGCCCAGTGGCGCGGGCGGCGTCGATCAGCTCGGCACCCTCCCAGTGGATGCGCGGCATGCTGCCGAACCACAGGCGGGGCGCTTCGGCCACCAGCTTGCCCGCCTCGGCGACCGCCCGCCGCACCGACGCAAAGCGGTAGCCGGCCTGCGCGGCATTGGCCAGAAAGCGCCGCCGGTAGGTGGGCGAGCCCAGGAACGCCGCCCAGCCGAGCACGGCGCCCATGATGTGCAGCAGCGGCAAGGGCCAACCGGACAGCATGTGGAAAAGACGTTTCACAGTTAAAATGGGGATGTCGCCGAGTTATCGAACTACTTGCAGGGCGACGTAAAACAGTGCTGCTAAAGCGTTCGCCCAAGCTCCGGCAGAAGGCAACGCGCTTTCTGCAACGACAGCGGAGTGTATTCAATGGCGAACGACTTTCTCTTTACTTCCGAATCGGTGTCCGAGGGCCATCCCGACAAGGTGGCCGACCAGGTCTCCGACGCGATCCTCGATGCCATCTTCCGGCAGGACCCGCGCAGCCGCGTAGCCGCCGAGACCCTGTGCAACACCGGGCTGGTGGTGCTGGCCGGCGAGATCACGACCAACGCGCACGTCGACTACATCCAGGTCGCGCGCGACACCATCAAGCGCATCGGCTACGACAACACCGAGTACGGCATCGACTACAAGGGCTGCGCGGTGATGGTCTGCTACGACAAGCAGTCCAACGACATCGCCCAGGGCGTGGACCACGCCTCGGACGACCACCTGAACACCGGCGCCGGCGACCAGGGCCTGATGTTCGGCTACGCCTGCGACGAGACGCCCGAGCTGATGCCCGCGCCGATCTACTACGCGCACCGGCTGGTCGAGCGCCAGGCCCAGCTGCGCAAGGATGGCCGCCTGCCCTTCCTGCGCCCCGACGCCAAGAGCCAGGTGACCATGCGCTATGTGGACGGCAAGCCGCACAGCATCGACACCGTGGTGCTGTCCTCGCAGCACAGCCCGGAGATGAGCGACGGCAAACACATGAAGCCGGCCTTCATCGAGGCGGTGGTCGAGGAGATCATCAAGCCGGTGCTACCCACCGCGTGGCTGAAGGACACCAAGTACCTGATCAACCCGACCGGGCGCTTCGTCATCGGCGGCCCGCAGGGCGACTGCGGCCTGACCGGCCGCAAGATCATCGTCGACACCTACGGCGGCGCCTGCCCGCACGGCGGCGGCGCCTTCTCGGGCAAGGACCCGAGCAAGGTGGACCGCTCGGCCGCCTACGCGGCCCGCTACGTGGCCAAGAACATCGTGGCCGCCGGCCTGGCGCGGCAGTGCCAGATCCAGGTGGCCTACGCCATCGGCGTCGCCCGGCCGATGAACGTCACGGTTTACACCGAAGGCACCGGCGTGATCCCCGATGACCAGATCGCCGCGCTGGTGCACGATCACTTCGACCTGCGTCCCAAGGGCATCATCCAGATGCTCGACCTGCTGCGCCCGATCTACGAGAAGACCGCGGCCTACGGCCACTTCGGACGTGAAGAGCCGGAATTCAGCTGGGAGAGGACGGACAAGGCTGCCGCGCTGCGTGCAGCGGCCGGCCTGAAGTAAAGCCAGCTCGGGTCATCCACTGCCGAGGGCGCAGAGACGCGCAGAGCCATGGTGCTCTGCGAATCTCGGCGCCCTCGGCGCCTCTGCGGTGAAGGTCTGGCCCTACTGCAGCATCGTCTGCTGCCGCGCGACCTCGCTGCGCTTCATGGCGACGTACTGCGAGCGGTCCATCTCGTGCAACTGCCGGGCGTACTGCTCGGTCGAGTTGAACCAGGTCATCAGGCGCTTGTCCAGCTGCTGCTCGGGCGGCGCCCCCATCGCCGCCAGGTGCGCGTCCACCGCCAGGAAATAGCGCATCGCGTTGCGCTCGATGACGCCCCGCATCCCCTTGACGTAAACCGGCTGCTTGTTGCCGTCGTGGCTCACCACGGTAAAACCGACCTTCTGGGCGCCCGTGGTGTTGAGGTAGACCTGCATTGCCATGCGCCCCATGCCGCTCGATCCGTAGGAATAGCTCAGGCGCATGAAGGTGCGGTTCGCGTCCAGCGGCATCGCCGCCAGCACGATGCGGTAGTCGCGCGTGCCGATGGGGCCGGTTTCGGCCAGCAGCCGGCTCTCGAAATAGTCGGAGCGCGCCGCGACCGGCTGCAGGCTGAAGTCGAGGCGGTAGGCGTCACCGACCGGCTGGTCCGCCTTGCGGCCGATGCGCAGCATCAGGCCGGCACCGGCCGCGCCCTCGATCGGATGGCAGTACTTGGTGTTGAACGGCAGGATGAGGATCGCGCACCATTCGGCCGGCTCCTTCAGCGCGCCGCTCAGGGACTGGAACGGATGATCCAGCACCGCATAGACGTCGCCCCGGAGGATATCGCCGGTCTCCGCCGACTCGATATGGATCGCCCGCTGGTAGGGGTTGTGGCGCAACTGCTCGCGCAGCTGCGCATGCTGTTCGCGAAGTTCTTCAGGCGAGGCGGCCGCGCCGGCTGCCAGCAGGGCCAGCCCGGTGGCGGCCACCCACTTCCAGCGGCGGCCGGCCCGGCCGATGCCGGGCGGCCGTCGAGGGCTCATGAGTGTTCCCCATGCCACTCCGGCTCCTCGTGCCCCGCTTCGACCAGCGCCGGCCCGAGCACTTCACGGACATCGAACTGGATGCCCCCGGTGAACAATGAATGTGGTTGCACCGTATAGAGATACCGCCCGCGGGGTCCGAGTTCCAGGGACATGCGCAATTGGGGCTCGTTGATCTGCTCCCAGGCCCGGATCAGCCGGGCGCGAACCAGGTTGTCGGCGCACTGCAGGTAGCGCAGCTTGTGGTGGTTGTGCTCGAAATTCACCGCGTCGACATAGGCCGACGCCGTCTTGTTGCGGGTGTGGAAGTTGGGCGTCAGGTCGATTGCCACCGTTAACACCTTGTCCTCGATCTCCAGCATGAAGTTGCGGCCGATCAGTCCATCGGTGCCCTCGCCGTACTTGTAGGCCAGGTGCAGGTGGGAAGGGGTCTTGCGCAGCGAATATTTCATGGCGGCACGCTTCGAAATCGTGTTGTTTTCACGTCCTGCGCGAGCGTGCCCGTCCGCGCGCCGCCCGGATGTAGGACAGCGCATGAATCGCCTGTGGGCGCCGGCGGCACGGCGGCAATGCCGTGCCGGGGCGCGAATCCTTCTCCTACAGGCTGTCTCCCCCATGGCCGACTGCCGCGCCATGCAGGCCGTCCAAAGATGGGAGTCGTATCGCGGAGGCGCCAGCCAGCAACGGCGCCCCGTTCACTTTCAAGGAGACATTCACATGGCTGCTGAAGACAGAGGCCTCAATCGCGATCCGCTCGATCGGGATCCGCTGGACGACGAAAGCATGAGCCGCTCGACCGCCTCGCACCCGGTCGGCACCGGCATCGGCGCGGTCGGCGGTGCGGTGGCAGGCGCTGCGGCAGGCGGCGCCCTGGCCGGCGCCACGGCCGGCGTGGTGGGTGGCCCGGCGGGGATGGCCGTGGGCGGCGCGATCGGCGCCGTGGTCGGCGCCCTGGCCGGCCACGCCGCGGCCGAGGCCATCAACCCCGAAGCCGAGGAAAGGCACTGGCGCGAGAAGTACGAGAGCGAGCCCTATTACGAGGCCGGCCGCAGCTTCGACGATTACCGGCCGGCCTATCGGCTCGGCGTGACCGGCCGCAGCCGCTACCAGGACTGGGACGCCGCCGAAGCCCAGCTCCGGTCCGAATGGGACCGCACCCGCGCCGATTCCGCCCTCGACTGGGAAGGCGCACGGCCCGCCAGCCGCGCCGCCTGGGACCGCGTCGATGCATCCCTGCGCGAGCGCACGCGGGACGACCGCATGCGCGGCAGCCCAGGTGGCGGCGCCGCCGCCGCCGTGGGCGACATGCAGGCCGCGGGCAACGACAGCGGCGACCAGCGTGACGTGATCGACGTGCTGCAGGACCTGGCCGAATGCGCCCTGGACGGCGAATACGGCTTCCGCGAATGCGCGGCGCAGGCCCGGCGGGCGGACCTCAAGGCGACCCTGATGCAGCGGGCGGTGGAGTGCCGGCGCGCCACGCAGGAACTCAATGAGCAGGTCCGCGCCCTGGGCGGGCGCGTGGAAGAGCACGGCAGCGCGGCGGCCGCAATGCACCGGGGCTGGGTCGCGCTCAGGACGGCGCTGGCCACCTACGACGACAAGGCCGTGCTCGAGGAATGCGAACGCGGCGAGGACAACGCCGTCGCGCGCTACCGCAAGGCCATGAAGAAGCCGCTGCCGGCGGACGTGAAGCAGATGGTGGAACGGCAGATGCAGGGCGTGCAGCGCAACCACGACCAGATCAAGATGCTGCGCGATCAGTTGCGCCGCGCATGACGGCCAGCCCGTCCCTTGCCATGCCGGCCTTCGGGCCGGCTTTTTGTTGCCGGCGTGCGCGGCACTGGCGAGCTTCTCCTACAAGCCGGCGCCGGCCAGGTTCTTATCGTTGAAGCAGCAAGCCCCCATGGATGACCGCTCCGCCCGCGCGCTCCGGACCTACCGCGCCAAGCGCAACTTCGACGCCACGCCCGAACCCGCCGAGGGCGGCGTGGCGAACGAGTCCGCGCGCAGCTTCGTCGTGCAGAAGCACTGGGCCACGCGCCTGCACTACGACTTCCGGCTGGAGCTGGATGGCACCATGAAAAGCTGGGCGGTGCCCAAGGGACCCAGCTTCGATACCGCGGACAAGCGGATGGCCATGCCGACCGAAGACCATCCGATCTCCTACAACAGCTTCGAGGGGACCATCCCGCCGGGCAACTACGGCGCCGGCAAGGTCATCGTCTGGGACAAGGGCGTCTGGGTCCCGGTCGAGGATCCGCACCAGGGCCTGCTCGAAGGCAGCCTCAAGTTCGAGTTGCGTGGCCACAAGCTGCACGGGCGATGGGCGCTGGTGCGCATGAAAGGCCGGGCCCAAGGCGACGGCCATGGCGGACGCGCCGAGCCCTGGCTGCTGATCAAGGAGCGCGACCAGTTCGCCCGGCCCTCCAGCGAATTCAGCGTGGTGGACGAGATGCCCGACAGCGTCAGCACCCTGTCCGACCGGCCGCCGGCCGGCCGCCGGGCGTCGCCGGCCGTGGCGCCGGCGCCCGCCCCCGGCGGGCCGCCCGCCGGTGCGCGCAAGGCGGACCTGCCGGACCGCCTGCAGCCGCAGCTGGCCACGCTGGTCGATGCGCCGCCCAAGGATGGCGGGCAGGACTGGATGTACGAAATCAAGTTCGACGGCTACCGCCTGCTCACGCGCGCCGAAGGCGGTCGGCTGACGCTGTTCACGCGCAACGGCAACGACTGGACCCACAAGCTGGGGCAGCTTCACAAGGCGCTCGAATCCATGGAACTGCCCGACGGCTGGTACGACGGCGAGATCATCATGCCCAGCGAGCGCGCGCCGGCGGACTTCCAGGCACTGCAGAACGCCTTCGACAGCGCGCGCACGGCCAACATCGTCTACTACCTGTTCGATCTGCCCTATTGCGCCGGCTATGACCTGCGCGAGGTGCCGCTCACCGAGCGGCGCGCGGTGCTGCAGCGGATCGTGCAGCGCAAGCCGCACGACAAGGTGCGCTTCTCGCAGGTGTTCGACGCGCCGGCCGAAGAGGTGCTGCAGTCGTGCTGCAAGCTGGGGCTGGAAGGGGCGATCGGCAAGCGGCGCGACTCGGCCTACGTGGCGCGCCGCTCCGCGGACTGGATCAAGCTGAAGTGCGGCCTGCGGCAGGAGTTCGTGATCGGCGGCTACACCGACCCGCGCGGCGCGCGCGCCGGCGTGGGCTCGCTGCTGCTGGGGACCTATGCGGGCAGCCGGCTGCACTATGCCGGCAATGTGGGCACTGGCTTCGACGAGGCGACCCTGCGCGACCTGCAGCGCCGGCTCGAGGCCCTGGGCACGGGCAGCAGTCCGTTCGATCCCGGCACGCCGATCCCGATGAAGGCCCATTGGGTCCGGCCCGAGCTGGTGTGCGAAGTGAGCTTCGGTGAATGGACGCGCGACGACCGGATCCGGCATTCGGTGTTCCACGGGCTGCGCGAGGACCGCAAGCCTGCGAGTGTGCGGCGCGAGGAGCCCCTGCATGTGGTGCGAGCCAGCAAGGCCGCCCGGCCGGCGGGCCGGAATTCCGCGCCCGAAGCGGCGCCGGCCCCCGCCGCCACCGCGGCGCAGGCCCGGCTGCCGGCCACGCTGCGCGTGAGCAACCCCGACCGCGTCATCGACGCGCAGACCGGCACCCGAAAGATCGACCTGGTGCGCTACTACGCGCTGGTCGCCCCGCTGATGATGGAGCACCTGAAGAACCGGCCGATCGCGATGCTTCGGGCGCCCGACGGCATCGACGGGCAGCTGTTTTTCCAGAAGCACATGGACCGCTACCAGATGGCCGGCATCGAGTCGCTGGACCCGTCCATCTTCCCCGGCCACCCGGCCATGGTGTATGTTGCGCGGCCGGACGGGCTGCTGTCGGCCGCGCAGATGAACGTGGTGGAATTCCACACCTGGAACGGGGTGAAGACCGGCATCGACAAGCCCGACCGCATGACCTTCGACCTCGATCCGGGCGAGGGCGTGTCATGGCCGAAGATCCAGGAAGCGGCCCAACTGGTGCGCGCCTTCCTCACCGAGATCGGCCTGCCCTCGTTCCTCAAGACCAGCGGCGGCAAGGGCCTGCACATCATCGTGCCGCTCAAGCGCCAGTTCGACTGGGACACGGTGAAGGACTTTTCGCAAGCGGTGGTGGCGCACCTGGCGCGCACCATTCCGGAGCGCTTCGTCGCCAAGAGCGGCAGCACCAACCGCGTGGGCAAGATCTTCATCGACTACATCCGCAACAGCTACGGCGCCACCACGGTGTGCGCCTGGTCGGCGCGGGCCCGGCCCGGCCTGGGCATTTCGGTGCCGGTGCGCTGGGACGAACTGGCCGGCCTGAAGAGCGGCGCGAACTGGACGGTGGCGACGGTGCACCAGCGGCTGGACCAGGGCAACGCGCCCTGGGCCGACTACGAGGCCAGCCGCATCGGCCTGGCCAAGGCGATGAAGGTCATGGGGTTCAAGCCGTCCTGAAGCCTAGGAATCTCCCAGCTTCAGGCGCCGGCCCCACGCAGCCCGGGGAAGACGAGGCGCAGCTCGCGGCCTTCGCGCCGCAGTTCGACGCCTTCCGCCTCGGCCAGCGCCTCGACATCGCTCCAGGACAGGGGCCGGTAGGTCGGTCCCGCGGGGAAACCCGCCTCCCCCACCCCCGGGGTCAGGGTGAGCGTGAGCCGCAGACCGGACGCCGCCGCGGCGGCCGTCAGCACGATCTCCGCGGGGGGCGCGTTGGCGTCCGAGAGGTGGAGCAAGGCGCCGGTGAGCACGTTGCGCATGGCCGCGCGGCGCACTCGCCCCGGCACCGGCTCGACCTGGTTGCGCAGCGTAAAACCGCGGAAGGTGAAGCTCGTGGCGACCAGGTCCAGGCACTCGCGCACCCCCTCGACCGCGCCGATGCCGGCATCCTCCTCCGGAGCCAGCCAGGTGATCACGTCCAGGCAGGAATTCAGCGCCGAACGGGCATAGGTGCTGATCTTGTGGGCGCCTTCGTGCACTTCCGCCAGGTTCGGCTGCGGCCCACGCAGGCGCCGGTCCATGATCTCGTACACGATACCGATCGGCTGGAGGTTGACCACCAGGTGGTGGCGCATGGACGGCGCCAGGCGTCGCAACAGGGCGTAGCGGGCCGCTTCGGCGTCAAAGTTGGTGGCTGGGCGGGGCTGGGATTCTTGCGCAGGCGTCGCCGGTAAAGTCATCGAACCAGCGTATTCACGCGCAGGGGGGTTGTCAACCCGAGCCCTGCGGCGCGCGCCGCCGTGTCCGGCCGAACCGGGGGCTCAGACCCCCAGTGCCGCGGCGGTGATGGCGTCGACCTCGATGAAGCAGGCGACCGTCAGCACCGCCCCGATGCGGACCGGCGGGCCCAGTCGGTGTACGCTCAGTCCCAGTTTCTTCAGCATGCGCTCGATGGGGGCGGTGGTGACGGTGACGAAGCGCGCAATGCCATGGGCCTGCGCGAAGTGCCAGGCCTGGGTCATGAGCGCCACCGACAGGTCGCCGAACCCGACCTGGTGGTTGCCGGCGTCGTCGGCGCCGGCAACGCGGTCGGTCGCGATCGCGAAGCGGCTCATTTCCCAGACATCGGCCGCGCAGGGCGCCGGCAGGCCGTGGAGCAGCTCCGGGAACACGTCGCGCAGCATGTTCGGGCCCTGCGTGGGCAGCAGGCGCCAGCAGGCGTCGACCCCTTCGGCGGGCGAGCGGGCGATGATGTAGTGGGCCCGTTCCAGCTTGTCGAACTGGTCGATCTCCAGGCCGTCGTCGGTGGTTTGCACCGACCAGCCGAGCCGCGTTCGGAAAGTGTCGTAGCGCAGGCGGAACATGCCGACGCGATCCGATTCGTTCATCTCCCTGAGTGCCATGGTCGTGACAGCGTGGTTCATGAAATTTCCTTTCCGGCTGCGCTCGATTTGACGAGGACCGGCGCGCGGAAACACCTGGCTACCTGGATAGGTGCCAGGAACGCTGCCGCCGCGCTAGCGCGAGCGCAGCGGAATCAGGGATGCAGCGACCGCAAGCTGGCAGCCACCTCCCCGCGCCAGGGCAAAGACTCGATCAGCGCCCAGAGATCGTCCAGCGCCTCATTCCCGGGCATGTCATAGCCCTTGGCGTCGATCGCCATCAGGTTGGTGCGGGGCGAGACGGCCTTGAGCAGGCAAATCGAGCCGTCTTCCAGCTGCCCCCAGTCCCACCCCAGGCTGACGGCTTGGCCGCCGCAGCGGCCGACCCACTCGGTCATGCCGCCACGGAAGGACTTTTGTCGCAGTCCGGACACTCCGGGGTCTTGCTCGGTGCAGAGATGCTCGAACAAAATGTCACCTAGCCGGCGCTGGGGGACGCGGACGCAGTAGTCCCGTGAAAACATCTGGGGAATCGCGTTGCTGGCAGACTGTTCCATCATCTTGTCTTTGAAGAGGGCTTGAACCGGATGCGCTGGGAATGAACGACTCGCACACCCTGGGCACGATCGCTTCGGTCGTTCTTGCGGCCGATGAGAACGAGCTTTTCGCCAGGATGCAGGCGGGGGTGCAGGCCCTGGGCTGCGAGCAGGGCCTGTTCGGCATCCAGGTGCATCGGCCGATGCTCGAGCCCGTGCAGCACGTCACGAGCGGCTACCCGGCCGCCTACCAGCAGATCTACCAGGACCGGCAGTTCATCATGCGCGATCCGACGGTCGCCCATTGCCAGTCGTCGACGATGCCGCTGGTCTGGAACGAGGGCATGTACGACACGCAATCCTTCGAGATCCTGGAGGAGTCGCGCCGATTCGGACTGGGGCACGGCCTGAGCATCGCGGTGCACGAGAGCGCCACGGCCAAGAGCATGTTCAGCATCGCCCGCGACAAGCCCTTCCTGCCGGGCTCGGTCGAGGAGCGCCGGCTCAAGGAAGGCGCTGCCGTGCTGGCCAGCGCCATGCACGTGGCCATGCAGCGCCTGGTCGTCCCCCGCATGCTGGCGGAACGGACGCCGGTGCTGACGCCACGGGAGAAGACCTGCCTGCACTGGGTGGCGCAAGGCAAGAGCGACGGCGTGATCGCCGACATCCTCCATGTTTCTTCTTCGGCGGTGCATTTTCACGTGACGAACGTGCTCCGAAAGCTGGAAGTTTCCTCGCGCGCGCAGGCGGCAGCCAAGGCGGTCGCGCTGGGTCTCATCGACTAGGCCTGTTCGCGTTCTTCTTGGCCTGTTCCGCACGAGTCTGCGGCGCGGCCGCAGGCGCTGTCACCTGGCTAGGCAGGGAGTTGATTCCGGCTGGCGGACGGCTAAGTTCCCTTGAAGCAATTGGTTTCACGGGAGAGAACATGCCGAACACCTATGACGCCTATTTCGACCTGGGCGTCAGGATCCCCATCCTGGTGGTCACCGATGGCGCGATCGGCTTGTGGGACGTCCCAGGCGAGCCGCCGGGCGACCAGCGGGGATTCACCCTGAGGCAGATGGCCCGTGCGCTCTGGGACCCGCCGGCCGGCGCCCATCCCTACACGCGCTTCGCCATCGACCACGCCATCCATGGGGCCGGTCCACTGTCGCGCAGGGAACGCAGCGAGCGCGATCCCGAGACGGGCAAGACGCGCGCGTGGACGCAGTACGACGACTTCCAGTTCGACGACCCGGGCTTTGACCTGGCGGCCTACAGCCAGGTCTGGTTCTTCGGTTACGGGCCCGGCCCCACCCCTTCGGACGGCCGCGGCGATGTCCCACCGCACCGGTCCTCGCTCAACGAGAGCGAGCTGAAGATCCTCGCCGCCTGGATGAACGCGGGCGGCGGCGTGTTCGCCACCGGCGGCCACGGCAGACAGGGCGCGAGCTTGTGCAGCGAACTGAGTCGCGTGCGCCAGATGCGCTGCTGGTTCCGTCCTTGCCAGGCCGAGGGCTCGCCCGCGCAGCCTGCGCGCATCGACACCCTGGCGCCGGTGCGCCAGTTCGGCGGCCAGCCGGAAGCCCGGGGCGACGACGCGGGCGACGGACTGCCGCGGCGGCTTCGGCTCAAGCGCTATCCCCTGTGGGATGCGCTGGTCCGGCAGGCGGCCGCCTCCGACGGCGGCCTGACCCGCACGGCGCCGCATCCGCTCCTGTGCAGCGCCCTGGGCCCGATCAACCTCCTGCCGGACCCGGTGCACGGCGCGCGGCTGCACGAGGATGCCGAGGTGGTCCTCGACGCCAGCGACCCCACCGGGTGCCCGGAGTTTCCCGGCGGCTTGCGGCGCCCCAAGCCCGAGACGATCGCCTGGGCGACCGTGGCGCGCAGCGACGACGCCGTCAATGACGCGGCCTTCCAGGACGGCGCTTCCCCGTCGAGCCGGGTCGTCCCCGTGGTCGCGGTCTACGACGGACAGCGCGCCAACGTCGGCCGGGTCGTCGTGGATTCGAGCTGGCACAACTGGCTGGACCTTCACGTGCGGGGCGCCAGCGCGGGACCGCCGGACGCCGCGTGGACCGGCGTCTCGGAACCGGCTGCGGACTACCAGCTCCATGGCCTGGAGCTCTCGCACTGCTACTTCCGCAACGTCGCCCAGTGGCTGGCGAGCCCCTTCGAACGCGAAGCGATGCGGGACGGCCTGCTGGCGCACCTGGCCGCCAACATGGGCGGCTGGAGCGAGCTGGGCGGCTTCCGGCTGCTGATCGGCCAGCGGGCGATGAATCTCCTGGGGCAGCTCACCTCGGAATACGAGCGCGACGGCATCGTGTTCGAGCCCTGGCTCGACGAGGCCCTCGCGGCGGTGCATCACGGTCCCAGGGCGCTGGCCTTGCCCTCCAAGGAATTCGTCGCCAGCCATGTGCTGGGCGCCATGGTCCAGGCGGTGTTCGAGCTGATCCCGGAGCTGCTGCGCATCGGCGAGCGCGAGGACCACGACGGGGAAATCGACGGCCGCGCCCTGCCGCTACTGGTCGAGCGTTTGCGGCTGGCGCGCCGCCAGGGCCTGCGCGACATGGTCGCGGAATGGCGCCGCAGCCTCGACGCGACGGCGCGGTTCCTCGATTCGATCGACAACGCGGCGGCCTCGGCCCCGAGCGTCCATCCAGACGCAGCGGCCGCCCAGCGCTGCGCGCCCTGACCGCAAGCCGGGGTCCTCAGTTGCGCGGCGGCTTCTTCCACACGCCCAGGAAGGCGCCGAGCTTGGCGCGGGCGGGCAGCTGAGTGTCGGACATCGCATCGAGGAAATCCGCCAGCGGCTTGGCTTTCGTCAGGGTGTACAGCAGCAGCCAGGTCACCAGGATGGCGACCAGGACGACCAGCGTCACCTGAAGCGGCAGGGATTTTCCGGCGAAGTCGAACACGTTCATGCCGAACACGCCGGTGAGCACGGTGCCGATCAGGCCGAAGACCGTCACCACCGTGAGCCGCACCACCGTGTTGGCCTGCCGGCGCAAGGTGTCGCTCTCGAGGTAGTCGTTCATGTCCTTCACCTCGCCGCGCAGCTCGTCGAACAGGGCCTGCGAACCGAGGTGCTCGGACAGCATGCGATAGAGGTCGCGCACCTGCACCTGGTTCGAGATCTCGTGGAACCAGTAGCGGTGGTTGAAGCGCAGGAAGATCTCCAGCGTCTGGCGGATGCTGCGCTTGAACTGCTTGATCGAGTCGACCTTCTGGATGTCGAGGTGCGACAGGGCCACGATCAGCCGGTCCGACAGCATCAGGAGGCCCGCCTTCTGGAAATGCGCGATCAGGAACACCAGGAAGTACTGGTGGCGGAACTGCCCTTGCAGGCCGTTCTCCAGGTGGGTGAAGCGCTCTTCGGACGCGCGGCCCACCATCACGAAGGAGTGGCCGCTGCACATCAGGCGGGTGTTCATCCAGCGCTGGCCGCACTCCGGCTCGAAGTAGCGGTCGAAGCAGTAGCGCTGCTCGAACTCCGCCAGGTAGCGCTCCGAGTACGGCAGCTGCCCCGCCTCGCCCCGCGCGGTCACCAGGCCCAAACGGACCCAGTCGGCGCGCGTCAGCGCGTCCACGTCGTCCAGCGCCAGGTAGCCCATGGTCGGCATGCGGTGGTATTCGAGCGGGCGATAGCGCACCGCCCCCGCCGCCTGCGAGTGGTGCTGCACCATCGGCTGCAGCAGCCATTCCCAGTGGGTGGCGATGGCCGGCGAGCGGTGCTCGCAGGTGAAGCTCAGGTACTTCTCGCGGTGCTCGTAGTCCGACTGCGCCAGCACGGTCCCGTCCGCCGCCAGCCATTCGACTCGCCAGGGGCAGTGCCCGCCGCGCCCGTCGGCCTCCCAGTACGGCGGATAGGCGCGCCCGAAGCGGAACAGGATGTCCTGGGTGGTCGCCAGCTCGAGCTCGGCGCCGAACACCTCGACCGCCGGCACGACGATGTCCAGGTCGAAGAAGAAATACAGGTCGACATGCGCGATGCGCAGCTCGACCGGCGCGCCGTGCCGCTCGAGCGTGATGCGCACGCCGTGCACGTCGCCGCGCCTGAACACGCGGATCGGCGACTCCGCCTCCGGCCCGTGGGCGCGGCTGGCGACGCCCTTGCCCTCGCCATAGAGCACCCGCTGCACGTAGGGCAGGAAGTTGACGAACTCGGCGTAGTGGCGCTCCTGGAATTCGCCCGGATCGCCCGTGAACTCGTCCTCGACTTCATGCCAGGCGTTGTCGGGGCCCGGCTGCGCCAGGCACTCCCAGTGCCGGTGGATCTGGACGCTCTCCTGCGTCGGCACCAGCTGCAGCGGCCACAGCAGGATTTGGCGGAACTGGCGCACCGTCACCGGGCCGCGGGACAGCGCCTTGCCTATCCATGACTTGAGCTCTTCCATGGTGTGCCCCTTGGTCGCGCGGCCGGCGCGCATGCCGACACTCTACGCAGGTGGCGCGGATCGATCCAGTTGCTGCGGCCAATGGCGCGACATGACCGGCGCCAGCGCCGGGTGCGCCTCGATGCGCTCCAGCGTCGCCAGGACCGCCGGCCGGTGCCCCCGCAGGTGCGCCCGCGTGCCGGACCAGCGGCTCACCACGGCTGCCAGGAAGTCCAGCCCGCCCGGGTTCGCCGCGTCGAGGACGGACTGGAACTGGTCAGCGAAGCTTTCCCAGTGCAGGTGCAACCTCCTCAATACACGCCCAGGGCCAGGCCCGCAGCCAAGGCGGCGCCCACTTCGCGGCACTGTGCCAGGTCCTGCGCCCCGATCTGCTTGGGTCGCGCGATCGCCTCGGGCGTCTGCGCATGGGTGCAGACGATCAGCGGCGGCGCGACCAGCCGAAGGCGCCAGCCGGTGGCGATGCGTTCGATCTGGCGCACCGCGTTCTGGCCATCACTGCCGGCGCACACCAGGGTGGCATACGGCCTGCCGTTCACCTGGTCCAGCGCGGCGTAGTAGCAGCGATCGAAAAAATCCTTCATCAGCCCGGACATCGCCGCCAAATTCTCCGGCGTCGCGAACAAATAGCCATCGGCGCCGAGCACGTCGTCCGGCTGCGCCTGCGGCGCGCGCAACAGCCGCACGCGCACGCCAGGCTCGCTGCCGGCACCCTCGGCGGCCGCCTGCGCCATCTGCGCGGTGCCTCCGGTCATCGAGTGGTAGACGACAAGCAGGGTCCTGGTGTCCATCGCCAGCCAGCATAGCGCCCTGGCGTGAGCGGCTCCGCCGCGCCACGGAGTCGGCGACGACGTCCCAGTCGAGCGACACGGTGGCCCTCAGCGTCAACATACAAGCGCGGCCGAGCTTGCAACAGAAGGTGTCGCGAATTGGCCATTTGTTATTGGTCTTGGGCCGGCCACATTTTTTAAGATTTGGGCACTGCTGAGCTGCGATGCGCTGCAGCGCACAAGCGACGCTCTTCCGGTTTAGAGTTTTGCCGCACCTGCCGTGTTTTGGGCAGGGAAGTTTTAGGAAGGGCAGTCCCATGAAAGCGTTGCTTGCTGCGAGCGCCATCGCGGTGCTCTCGTCACACTCGGCATTCGCGGCCGATTCGTCCTGCGAGGAGCAGGCTTCCGCAAAGAAGCTGGCAGGCGCCGCGAAGACCAGTTTCATGAAGAAGTGCCAAGGAGATGCTGCGAAAGCATCCTGCGACACCCAGGCGGCGGACAAGAAGCTGGCGGGTGCCGCCAAGAAGAGCTTCGTCACCAAGTGCGAGAAGGACGCCGCAGCAGCGGGCGGCGCGCCGTCAACCAAGTAGATCAGGCGCCAGACAGGCCGAAGGCTTCGAGCCGCGCAGCTGCCGAAGGCGCAGCTCGAGCTATAGCCGGCACTGCAGGTCTCTGCGCGACTTCCATATATCAGTGCGACGGCCTTCTGGATTCCAAGGCGGCGCCCTTCGGCGGGGTCAAGTCCACGCCGCTGGACTGCGGAAGGTCTGGTAGACCGGTGTGCCGTAGAAGCCGGCGCAGCCGTTGATCGCCTCTGCGACCTTGCTTTGGCCGGGCCGGCGGCTTGCGCACTGCTCGCCCTTCGCGTGCCTGGGACACCGTTCGCGCCGTCCGGGACGGTGGTGTCACCCTGGCTGCCGTGTAGTCCAAAGTCCTATGATCGTCGACTCCGTCCGACAAGCCTCGGAATCGATACATAGGGCTATCCCGAATTAGTGACCTCGGTCAAGAGCCTCAGGATTGAGAATGACTCCGCGCTTCGGCGCAGGCAGTACCGCGCCGAAGAACCAGAAGGAGAGAAATACAAGGAGACATGTGCATGAGCCAGCCAGGTACTGATGGGGCCAGTTCCTCATCGGCACCGGTGCATGGCGACGATCGGGCAACTGCAGTACGCGCTGTTCGTCAACCTCATTGCCGGCAGTTCCACTGGGCGAAGGCGACCACAAGCCGCCTTCACGAGACTGGGTGAAGTTCATACAGGAGACAAACCGATGAATGCCAAATTTCCAAATCTCGGAAAAGGATTTGCAGTCTTGTTCGGCGCGGCGCTGATCGCGCACGCGGCGCCGTCACAGGCGGCCTGGGAGCCGACGAAACCGGTCGAGTTCGTGGTGCCCGCCGGCACCGGCGGCGGCGCCGACCAGATGGCGCGCCTGATCCAGGGCGTCGTCGTCAAGCACAACCTGATGAAGCAGTCGCTGGTTGTCGTCAACAAGTCCGGCGGCGCCGGCGCCGAGGGCTTCCTCGACGTGAAGGGCGCGAAGGGCGACCCGCACAAGATCATCATCACGCTGTCCAACCTGTTCACCACGCCGATGGCGACGGGCGTGCCCTTCAACTGGCGCGACATGACACCGGTGGAGATGATGGCGCTCGACCAGTTCGTGCTGTGGGTGAACGCCGAGGCGCCCTACAAGGACGCCAAGCAGTACTTCGACGCCGTGAAGGCGGCCGGGCCCAACAAGATGAAGATGGGCGGCACCGGCGCCAAGCAGGAAGACCAGATCCTGACCGTCGGCATCGAGAAGGCGACCGGCACCAAGTTCATTTACGTTCCTTTCAAGGGCGGCGGCGACGTCGCGGTGCAGCTGGTCGGCAAGCACATCGACTCCTCGGTCAACAACCCGATCGAAGCTGTGGCGCAGTGGCGCTCCGGGGCGCTGCGGCCGCTGTGCGTGTTCGACGACAAGCGCATGCCGTACAAGGCCAAGGTCACCGAGACCATGTCGTGGGGCGACATCCCCACCTGCAAGGAAGCCGGCGTTTCCACCTCCTACGTCATGTTGCGCGGCATCTTCATGGCCCCGGGCGTCACCAAGGAGCAAACCGACTTCTACATCGGCCTGCTCAACAAGGTGCGCGAGACTCCCGAGTGGAAGGAGTACATGGAAAAGGGCGCCTTCAACCAGACATCGATGACCGGCGACCAGTACTTCAAGTGGCTCGGAACCGCCGAGAACCTGCACCGCGAACTGATGAAGGAAGCGGGCTTCATCGCGAAGTAGGGACGCCCTCACGGGCCCTGCCGCGGACCGGCTTGCCGCCGGTCCGCACTCCAGTAGCTACACGCCCTTTCCGAAGGGCCGTTTGCCGAGAGGAGTTTTCTGATGGAGCCGATCGATACTTCCGGATCGCAGCCGCGCAGGGGTGTGCCCACCCATGTCGTCGAGGCCGTGGTCGCATTCGTCGTCCTGATCATGGGCGTGGTGGTGGCCCAGGGCAGCTGGAAACTGGGTTCGGGCTGGACCACCGACGGGCCGGGCGCGGGCTACTTTCCCTTCTACATCGGCCTGATCCTGTGCATCGCCGGCGCCGGAACGATGTACCAGGCGCTGTTCGGCAAGAAGAAGAACACCGCCATCTTCGTCGACAGCGAGCAGCTCAGGCGGGTGCTGTCCATGCTGGTGCCCGCCCTGGTGTATGTCCTGGCGGTGCAGTTGCTGGGCCTGTACATCGCCTCGGCGGTGTACATCGCCCTGTTCATGGTCGTCCTGGGCAAGTATTCCCCCCTCAGGGGCGTCAGCGTGGGCGTGCTGGCGATGGCGCTGTTCTTCCTGATGTTCGAGGTCTGGTTCAAGGTCCCGCTGTTCAAGGGGATGTTCGATCCCCTGCGGTTCCTCGGCTATTGATGCTTCCTTCCTGAAGCCTCCTTCCTGAAGCCACCTTCGTTCCACCATCACAACGACAAGATCCCATGAACGAACTGAACGCGCTCTTCCACGGATTCAGCGTCGTGCTGACGCCGATGAACCTTCTTTTGATGTTCGTTGGCATCACCCTCGGTGTGCTGATCGGCGTGCTGCCCGGGCTGGGCGGTGCCAACGGGGTGGCCATCCTGCTGCCCCTGACCTTCACCATGTCGCCGACCTCGGCGATCATCATGCTGTCGTGCATCTACTGGGGAGCGCTGTTCGGCGGCGCAATCACCTCGATCCTGTTCAACATACCGGGCGAGCCCTGGTCGGTGGCCACCACCTTCGACGGCTACCCGATGGCGCAGGACGGGCGTGCCGGCGCCGCCCTGACCACCGCCTTCACCTCCTCGTTCATCGGCGCGCTGGCGGCGGTGGTGATGATCACCTTCCTCGCGCCCCTGGTGGCGAAGTTCGCGCTCAAGTTCGGCCCGCCTGAATATTTTTCGGTCTACCTGCTCACCTTCTGCAGCTTCGTCGGCATGGGCAAGGGATCGCCGTTCAAGATCCTGGCCTCGATGGCCATCGGCTTCGCCCTGGCCGCCGTGGGCATCGACACCGTCACCGGCCAGCTGCGCCTGACCTTCGGCATCCATGAGCTGATGCGCGGCTTCGATTTCCTGATCGCCGTCATCGGCCTGTTCGGCATCGGCGAGATCCTGCTGTCGATGGAAGAGAAACTGGCCTTCTCGGGCAAGACCGGAGCGATCAATCCGCGGGTGGTGCTGGACACCTGGAAGCAGTTGCCGAAGTACTGGGTGACCTCGGTGCGCAGCGCGCTGGTCGGCATCTGGATGGGCATCACCCCCGGCGGCGCCACCCCTGCGTCCTTCATGAGCTACGGGCTGGCCAAGAAGATGTCCCGCAGCGGGCCGAAGTTCGGCACCGGTGAAATGGAAGGCGTGGTGGCGCCCGAGACGGCGGCCCATGCCGCGGGCACGAGCGCGCTGCTGCCGATGCTGGCGCTGGGCATCCCCGGGTCGCCGACGGCCGCCGTGCTGCTCGGCGGGCTGTTGATCTGGGGCCTGCAGCCCGGTCCGCTGCTGTTCGTGGAACAGAAGGACTTTGTCTGGGGCCTGATCGCCAGCATGTACCTGGGCAACCTGGCCGGCCTGATCGTGGTGCTGACCACCGTGCCCCTGTTCGCCTCGATCCTGCGCATCCCGTTCTCGATCATCGCGCCGGTGATCGTGGTGATCTGCGCCATCGGCGCCTACACCGTGCACAACGCCATGCTGGATGTCTGGTTCATGATGCTGTTCGGCGTGGTGGGCTACGTCTTCAAGAAGCTCGACTACCCGCTGGCGCCCCTGGTGCTGGCCCTGGTGCTGGGCGACAAGGCCGAGGACTCGTTCCGCCAGGCGATGCTGGTGTCGCAGGGGCAGATCTCCATCCTGTGGTCCAACCCGCTGGTGGGCACCATTTCCACGCTCGCCGTCGTGCTGCTGTTGTGGCCGCTGCTTTCGCGCCTGCTGGCGAAAGTCCGGCAACCCAAGCCCAAGCAATTCGCGGAAGAGCAGCCGGTGGATTGAGTGGGAACGGATTGCGGATCCAAGTCGTCCATCGTGATCTGAACAAGAACTGGTTCTCGGGCCCTTCAACCACAACTCATTGCTCCCATGAACACGGACACCCCCACCCAGGAGACCACGGACGGTTTCCACTTGCTGATCAATGCGCTGAAACTCAACGGCCTGGACACGCTCTTCGCCCTGCCCGGCATTCCGATCACCGACTTTCTTCGCATGGCGCAGGCCGAGGGGCTGCGGGTCATCTCGTTCCGCCATGAACAGAACGCCGGCAACGCCGCGGCGGCGGCCGGCTTCCTCACGCAAAAGCCCGGCGTGTGCTTCACCGTGTCGGCGCCCGGATTCCTCAACGGCCTGACCGCGCTCGCGAACGCGACGACGAACTGCTTCCCGATGATCCTGGTGTCCGGCTCCAGCGAACGCGAGATCGTCGACCTGCAGCAAGGCGACTACGAGGAGATGGACCAGCTGGCGATCGCCAAGCCGTTGTGCAAGGCGGCCTTCCGCGTGCTGCATGCGGAAGACATCGGCGTGGGCATCGCGCGCGCCATCCGCGCCGCGGTGTCCGGCCGCCCCGGCGGTGTCTACCTCGACCTGCCGGCCAAGGTGTTCGCGCAATCGGTGCCGGCCGAACTGGGCAAGCGCTCCCTGATCAAGGTGGTCGACCCCGCGCCCAGGCAGCTCCCGGCGCCCGAGGCGGTGCGGCGCGCAGTCGACGCGCTGCGTGTCGCCAGGAAGCCGCTGGTGATTCTCGGCAAGGGCGCGGCCTATGCGCAGGCTGACGCCGAGATCCGCCGCTTCGTCGAAACGACCGGCATCCCCTACCTGCCGATGTCCATGGCCAAGGGGCTGCTGCCGGACAACCATCCGCAGTCGGCCTCGGCCGCCCGCTCCTACGTGCTGGCCGAAGCGGATGTCGTCATGCTGGTCGGCGCCCGGCTGAACTGGCTGCTGTCGCACGGCAAGGGCAAGACCTGGGGCGCGGCGGGCCCGAAGGAGCACGCCGACCGGCAGTTCATCCAGGTCGACATCTCTCCGACCGAAGCCGACAGCAACGTCGCAATCGATGCACCGGTGGTGGGCGACATCGGCTCATGCATCGCGGCGATGAATGCGGCGATCGGCGCCGGCTGGAAGAAGCCGCCGGCCGAGTGGACCGGCGCGATCGCCGAGCGCAAGGACAAGAACCTCTCGAAGATGGCCGAGACCCTCGCCAAGGATCCCTCGCCGATGAACTTCCAGAGCGCCCTGAGCGTGATCCGCGACCAGATCAAGGCGCATCCCGACGCGATCCTGGTGAACGAAGGCGCGAACGCGCTCGACTTCACGCGCAGCATCGTCGACATGTACGAGCCGCGCAAGCGCCTGGACGTGGGCACCTGGGGCATCATGGGCATCGGCATGGGCTTCGCGGTGGCCGCCGCGGTCACCACCGGCAAGCCCGTCATCGCCGTCGAGGGCGACAGCGCGTTCGGCTTCTCCGGCATGGAAGTCGAGACGATCTGCCGCTACAACCTGCCGGTGTGCGTGGTGGTGATGAACAACAACGGCGTCTACGGCGGAACCGACCAGAACCCGCGCGGCGGCGACGCCGCCCCGACGGTGTTCGTGAAGGACGCGCGCTACGAGATGCTGATGCAGGCCTTCGGCGGCGTCGGCGTGCGGGCGGCGACGAAGGCCGAGCTGGCGCGGGCCCTCGACGAGGCCGTGGCCTTCGGCAAGCCGACGCTGATCAACGCGATCATCGATGAGACGGCAGGCACCGAGAGTGGACGCATCACCAGCCTGAACCCGTCCGCCGCCAGGAAGAAGTGAATTCAGCAGTCAATCCGAACTGAGAGCAGGAAGGTCTATGGGCAAAGCACTCGATGGGGTCAAGATTCTCGATTTCACGCACGTCCAGTCGGGCCCGACGTGCACGCAGCTTCTCGCCTGGTTCGGCGCGGACGTGATCAAGGTGGAGAAGGCGGGGGAAGGCGACGCGACGCGCGGGCAGCTGCGCGACATCGACGGCGTGGACAGCCTGTACTTCACGATGCTCAACCACAACAAGCGGTCGATCACCGTGAACACCAAGGACCCCCGCGGCAAGGAGGTTCTGGAAACCCTGATCAGGAAGTGCGACGTGCTGGTCGAGAACTTCGCGCCGGGCGCGCTCGACCGGATGGGATTCACCTGGGAGCGCATCCAGGAACTCAATCCGCGCATGATCGTGGCGTCGGTCAAGGGCTTCGGTCCGGGCCCGTATGAGGATTGCAAGGTGTACGAGAACGTGGCGCAGTGCGCCGGCGGCTCGGCATCGACCACCGGCTTCGACGATGGCCCGCCGCTGGTCACGGGCGCGCAGATCGGCGACAGCGGCACCGGCGTGCACCTGGCGCTGGGCATCCTGGCGGCGCTGTACCAGCGCAACACCAGCGGCCGCGGCCAGAAGGTGCTGGCCGCGATGCAGGATGCGGTGCTGAACCTGTGCCGCGTGAAGCTGCGCGACCAGCAGCGGCTGGACCGTCGCCACGTGATGGAGGAATATCCCCAGTACCCGGACCGCGAGTTCGGCGAGGCCGTGCCGCGCGCCGGCAATGCCTCGGGCGGCGGCCAGCCCGGCTGGATCCTGAAGTGCAAGGGCTGGCAGACCGATCCCAACGCCTACATCTACTTCATCACGCAGGCCCCGGTGTGGGACAAGATCTGCCAGGTGATCGGCGAGGAGCACTGGATCACCGACCCCAACTACGCGACCCCGAAGGCCCGGCTGCCGCACCTGAAGTCGATCTTCGCGCGCATTGAGGAGTGGACCAAGACCAAGACCAAGTTCGAGGCCATGGACATCCTGAACAAGTACGACATTCCGTGCGGCCCGATTCTGTCGATGAAGGAGATCGCAGAGGATCAATCGCTGCGCGCCACCGGCACCATCGTCGAAGTGGACCACCCGACCCGCGGCAAGCATCTGTCGGTCGGCAACCCGATCAAGCTGTCGGACAGCCCGACCGAGGTGACGCGCTCGCCGCTGCTGGGCGAACACACGGTGGAAGTGCTGGAGCAGCTCGGCTACTCGGAGGCGCAGATCGCCGAGCTCAAGCAAGCGAAAGTCATCTAAGGAGCCCAGAAAATGAACGCAGACAAGGCCAAGGTCCGCCAGGTTCTCGACGGCGTCAAGGCGTCGGGCCGCAACGCGCTCACCGCACCGGAAGGCAAGCTGGTGTGCGACGCCTACGGCATCGCGGTGCCGCAGGAAGGCGTCGCCACGGGTGCCGCCGAGGCGTCCAAGTTGGCGGGCACCATGGGCTTTCCGGTCGTCATGAAGGTCGTCTCGCCCGATATCCTGCACAAGACCGAAGCCGGCGGCGTTGTGGTTGGCGTCAACAGCGCCGACGAGGCCGCGGCAGCCTACCATCAGATCGTCGCCAACGCGAAGAAATACGACGCGCACGCGAGCATCCTCGGCGTCCAGGTGCAGCAGATGCTCAAGGGCGGCCAGGAGGTGATCATCGGGGCGATGACCGACGGCAGCTTCGGCAAGCTGGTGGCCTTCGGCATGGGCGGCGTGCTGGTCGAAGTGCTCAAGGACATCACCTTCCGCCTCGCACCCGCCACGCGGGAAGACGCGGCGTCCATGCTGGACAGCATCCAGGCGGCCGAGATGCTCAAGGGCGTGCGCGGCGGCAAGGCCGTCAACCGCTCGGCCCTGCAGGACCTGATCGTGCGCGTGTCGCAGCTGGTCAGCGACTTCCCGGAGATCGCCGAGATGGACCTGAACCCGGTGTTCGCGAGCGAAGACGGCGCGATCGCCGCCGACGTGCGCATCGTGGTGAACTTCGAGCCGAAGGCGCCGCGCTACCGCCCCGACGAGAAGGACGTCGTGACGGCCATGAACCGGATCATGCGTCCGAAGGCGGTGGCCGTCATCGGCGCCTCCTCCGAAGCGGGCAAGATCGGCAACTCCGTGATGAAGAACCTCATCAACGGCGGCTACCAGGGCAAGATCTACCCGATCCATCCGAAGGACGCCGAGATCCTGGGCTACAAAGCCTACAAGAGCGTGAAGGACGTCCCGGACGAGATCGACACCGCGGTGTTCGCGATCCCCGGCAAGCTGGTGGCCGGCGCCCTGCGCGAATGCGGCGAAAAGAAGATCGCCGGCGCGATCCTGATCCCCTCGGGTTTCGCCGAGACCGGCAACATGGAAGGACAGGAAGAGCTGCAGCGCATCGGGCGGGAATACAACATCCGCCTGATGGGCCCGAACATCTACGGCTTCTACTACACGCCGTCCAACCTCTGCGCCACCTTCTGCACGGCCTACGACTACAAGGGCTCCACCGCCCTGTCCTCGCAGTCCGGCGGCATCGGCATGGCGATCATCGGCTACTCGCGCAGCGCGAAGATGGGCGTGTCGGCCATCGTCGGCCTGGGCAACAAGTCCGACATCGACGAGGACGACCTGCTGCTGTTCTTCGACCAGGACGAGAACACCAAGGTGATCGCGCAGCACTGCGAGGACCTGAAGGATGGCCGCGCCTTCGCCGAGGTGGCCAAGCGCGTTTCCAAAAACAAGCCGGTCATCATGCTCAAGGCCGGCCGCACCGCCATGGGCGCGGCGGCCGCCAGCTCGCACACCGGCGCGCTCGCCGGCAACGACAAGATCTACGACGACGTGCTGCGCCAGAGCGGCGTGGTGCGCGCCAGGAGTTTGCGCCAGCTGCTGGACTTCGCGCGCGGCGTTCCCATCCTGCCCACCCCCAAGGGCGAGAACGTGGTGATCATCACCGGCGCCGGCGGCTCGGGCGTGCTACTGTCGGATGCCTGCGTCGACAACGGCCTGAAGCTGCTCAAGCCGATGCCGCAGGACCTGGATGCCGCCTTCCGCAAGTTCATCCCGCCGTTCGGCGCGGCCGGCAACCCGGTGGACATCACCGGCGGCGAGCCGCCCATCACCTACATGAACACGGTGCGCCTGGGCCTGGAGGACGACCGCATCCATGCCTTGATCCTGGGCTACTGGCACACCATCGTCACGCCGCCGATGGTGTTCGCGCGCAACATGGTCCAGGTGGTCGAGGAGATGAAGGCCAAGGGCAAGGTCAAGCCGGTGGTCGCTTCCCTGGCGGGCGACGTCGAGGTCGAGGAGGCCGCCCAGTACCTGTACGAGCACGGCATCCCGGCCTACGCCTACTCCACGGAAATCCCGGTCGAAATCCTCGGCGCCAAGTACCAGTGGGCGCGCGCGGCCGGATTGTTGTAACCCCTTCTCACCATGGCCGGGGATGCAGGACAAGGTCATCCCGATCGCGCTCTCCACTGAAGCAGCGCGCGAACTCAAGCGACGCGGCCCCCGGGGCCGCCGCGCCAGCGCGGACGCGCTCGCGCAGGTGCGCGCACTGCTCGGCGAGGCGCCGCGCCGGCGCGACCTCCTGATCGAACACCTGCACCGCATCCAGGACCGGTACGGCCGGCTCTCCGCGGACCATCTGGCCGCGCTGGCGCAGGAGCTGCGCCTGGCGACCAGCGAAGTGTTCGAGGTGGCGTCCTTCTACCACCACTTCGACATCGTCAAGGAAGGCGGCAGCGACCCCGCGCCGCTGACGGTGCGCGTCTGCGACGGCCTGTCCTGCGAGATGGCCGGCGCGAAGGAACTGCTCGCGACACTGCCGGCGCTGCTGGGTCGCGAGGTGCGCGTGCTGCCTGCCCCCTGCATCGGGCGCTGCGAACAGGCGCCGGCGGCCGTGGTCGGGCAGAACCCCGTTCCCCAGGCGACGGCCGACCAGGTCGCGGCGAGAGTGCAGGCCGGCGCGGTGCGGCACGAGCCGGAGCGCTACATCGACCTGGCCGCCTACCAGGCCCAGGGCGGCTACGCGCTGCTGCGCGATTGCGTCGCCGGCGCTCGCAGCGTCGATGCGGTGATCGCCGCCCTGGAAGCTTCCGGCCTGCGGGGGCTGGGCGGCGCCGGCTTTCCCGCCGGCCGCAAGTGGAAGATCGTGCGGGCCGAGCCGGCCCCGCGGCTGATGGCCGTGAACCTCGACGAGGGCGAGCCCGGCACCTTCAAGGACCGCGTCCTGCTCGAGCGCGACCCGCACCGCTTCCTCGAAGGCATGCTGATCGCCGCCTGGGCCGTCGGCATCGCCGGCATCTACATCTACCTGCGCGACGAATACCACGGCTGCCGCGCCCTGCTGGCGCGCGAGCTCGACAAGCTGCGGGCCGAGCCGCCCGTGCCCGACCTGCCGGCGATCGAACTGCGCCGCGGCGCCGGCGCCTACATCTGCGGCGAGGAGTCCGCGATGATCGAATCGATCGAAGGCAAGCGTGGTATGCCGCGCCTGCGGCCACCCTACGTCGCGCAAGTGGGCCTGTTCGGCCGGCCGACGCTGGAACACAACTTCGAAACGCTGTACTGGGTGCGCGAGCTGCTCGAGAAAGGGCCCGGGTGGTTCAGCGCGCAAGGCCGGCACGGCCGCCAGGGCCTGCGTTCGTTCTCGGTCTCGGGGCGCGTGAAGAGTCCGGGCGTGAAGCTCGCGCCCGCGGGCATCACGGTCCGCGAGCTCATCGACGAATACTGCGACGGCATGCCCGACGGCCACCGCTTCTACGCCTACCTGCCCGGTGGCGCGTCCGGCGGCATCCTGCCGGCGGCCCTGGGCGACATCCCGCTGGATTTCGACACGCTGCAGCCCTACGGCTGCTTCATCGGCTCGGCGGCGATCGTGGTGCTGTCGGACCAGGACAGCGCGGTGGGCGCCGCCCGCAACCTGATGCGCTTCTTCCGCGACGAGTCCTGCGGGCAGTGCACGCCCTGCCGCTCCGGCACCGCCAAGGCGCTGGCGCTGATCGAGCAGCCGCGCTGGGATCGGCGGCTGCTCGCCGAACTGTCTCAAGTGATGCGCGACGCATCGATCTGCGGGCTGGGCCAGGCGGCGCCGAATCCGGTCGATTGCGTGATGAAGTACTTCGCGCACGAACTCGGAGACGAACCCGGAGACCCGCCATGAACGCAGTCACGCGGGCGGAGCTGGCGCAGGTCGAAGCGCCGACCGTCACCTTCACACTCAACGGGCGCGAGGTCACGTGCCCGGCGAACCGCACCCTGATCGAGGTTGCCGACGAACTCGGTGTCGAGATCCCGCGGCTTTGCTACAAGCCGGGGCTGGACGCGGTGGGCAACTGCCGCTCGTGCATGGTCGAGATCAAGGGCGAGCGCACGCTGGCTGCCGCCTGCTGCCGCCGGCCGGCCAACGGCATGGAGGTGAACACGGCGAGCGAACGCGCCCTCGCCTCGCAGAAGATGGTGCTCGAGCTTCTGCTGGCCGACATGCCGGAGCGCGACTACACGCGCCACAACGAGCTCGACGTGTGGGCGGCGAAGCTGGCCCTGGGCCGGCCGCGCTTCGAAGCGCGCGCCCCAACGCCGCCGGACCTCTCGCACCCGGCCATCGCCGTCAATCTCGACGCCTGCATCCAGTGCACGCGCTGCCTGCGCGCCTGCCGGGAGGAACAGGTCAACGACGTGATCGGCCTCGCTTATCGCGGCGAGCGGGAAAAGATCGTGTTCGACATGGACGACGCCATGGGCGTGTCGAGCTGCGTCGCCTGCGGCGAGTGCGTGCAGGCCTGTCCGACCGGCGCGCTGATGCCTGCGCGCGAGGTGGCGCTGCAGGTCCCGGACAAGCAGGTCGAATCGGTCTGCCCGTTCTGCGGCGTGGGCTGCCAGCTCAGCTACAACATCAGGGACAACCGGATCCTCTGGATCGAAGGACGCGACGGCCCCGCCAACCAGGGGCGGCTCTGCGTGAAGGGCCGCTACGGTTTCGACTACGCGCACCATCCGCAGCGCCTGACCCAACCGCTGATCCGCCGGGCGGGCGTGCCCAAGGATCCGCATGCCGAGATGGACCCGGCGCGCGTCATGGAGTTCTTCCGCGAAGCGAGCTGGGACGAGGCGCTGACCCTCGCCGGCGGCAAGCTGCGCGAATTGCGCGACCGGCATGGCCCGCAGGCGCTGGCCGGTTTCGGTTCGGCCAAGGGCAGCAACGAAGAGGCCTACCTGTTCCAGAAGCTGGTGCGCGCCGGCTTCGGCAGCAACAACGTGGACCACTGCACCCGCCTGTGCCACGCGTCGTCGGTCGCGGCGCTGCTGGAAGGCATCGGTTCGGGCGCGGTGTCGAACCCGGTCATGGATGTGGCCAAGGCCGAGGTCATCCTCCTCATCGGCGCGAACCCGACCGTCAACCACCCGGTCGCTGCGACCTGGATGAAGAACGCGGTGAAGAACGGCACCCGGTTGATCCTGATGGACCCGCGCAAGTCCGACCTGGCGCGCCATGCGCACCGCTACCTGCAGTTCAAGCCCGACACCGACGTTGCGCTGCTCAATGCGCTCATGCACGTGATCGTCCACGAGGGCCTGGTCGACGAAGCCTTCATCGCCAGCCGCACCATCGGCTACGAGGACCTGAAGGCCAACGTCGAGGGCTACAGCCCGGAGGCGATGGCGCCGATCTGCGGCATCGACGCGGAAACGCTGCGCGATGTAGCGCGGCTGTACGCGACGGCCAAGGCCTCGATGATCCTCTGGGGCATGGGCATCTCGCAGCACGTGCACGGCACGGACAACGCGCGCTGCCTGATCGCGCTGGCGCTGATGACCGGGCAGATCGGCCGCCCGGGCACCGGCCTGCATCCGCTGCGCGGCCAGAACAACGTGCAGGGTGCCTCGGACGCCGGGCTCATCCCGATGATGTATCCGGACTACCAGCGCGTGGACGCGCCCGGCGCGCGCGAGCGCTTCGAGCGCGCCTGGAACATGGCGCCGGGTACGCTGGCCGTGCAGCCGGGGCTGACGGTGGTGGAGGTCATGCACGCCATCCAGGCGGGCACGGTGCGCGGCATGTACATCATGGGCGAGAACCCGGCCATGTCCGACCCGGACGTGAACCATGCGCGTGAATCGCTCGCGGCGCTCGAGCATCTCGTGATCCAGGACATCTTCTTCACGGAAACCGCCTACCTGGCGGACGTCATCCTGCCGGCCAGCGCCTTCCCCGAGAAGACCGGCACCTTCACCAACACCGACCGCCTGGTGCAGCTCGGCCGCCAGGCGATAGACCCGCCCGGTGACGCGCGCCAGGACCTGTGGATCATCCAGCAGATCGCCCAGCGGCTCGGCCTCACGTGGAACTACACCGACGTCTCGGAGGTGTTCGACGAAATGCGCGGCACCATGCCCAGCATCGGCGGCATCACCTGGGAGCGTTTGGAACGCGAGCACTCGGTCACCTACCCCTGCCGCCACGAGGGCGACCCGGGCGAGCCGGTCGTCTTCGTGGACGGGTTCCCGCGCGAGGGCGGCCGTGGCAGGTTCGTTCCGGCCGACATCATTCCCGCGGACGAGCGGCCCGATGCGGCGTACCCCATGGTGCTCATCACCGGCCGCCAGCTCGAACACTGGCACACCGGCAGCATGACGCGGCGCGCAAGCATGCTCGACGCCATCGAACCCGACCCGGTGGCGCTGGTCCATCCGCTGGACATCGAGGCGCTCGGCTGCAAGCCGGGTGATGTGATCACGATCGAGTCGCGCCGCGGCAGCGTCAGCCTGTATGCGCGCGCCGACGACAGTTCGCCGCGAGGCTCGGTGTTCGCGCCCTTCTGCTACTACGAAGCTGCGGCGAACAAGCTCACGAACTCAGCGCTGGATCCGATCGGGAAGATTCCTGAGTTCAAGTACTGCGCCGTGCGTGTCGTACCCGGCGGGCCCGAGCCGCGCCAGACGAGCTTCGGCGGCGGGCAGGCGCTCGCGATGGGCCCCACGCCGGAAGCGTGATCCGGCCCCGGGCGCCGGGGTTCAGAATCGGATTTGGACTGGATTGAACGGCGCCGAAGGCCGCGGAGACTGACCCGTGGTGGTCGGCGTGGTGGGGGTCGAGGTGGACCCGGACGAAGACGGTGCCGGGTTCGTCGTCGACTTGGCCTTGCCGCGTGCGTCGCTGAGCTGCTGCACGCCTCCGGTGGAAGAGACCCGGACTCCGTCGGCCATTGCGCCGCTGAGCGCGAGGCCAAAGGTGACGGCGACCAAAGCATGTCGGGCGATTTGCATGGGGATCTCCTGAGGTGGTTGGATGCCTTCCTTTCCATGGGTTGCGGTCAGTGCAGATTGGGTTCAACGTCACGCGGAGAGCCAGGCTCATCAACGCTCGTGCCTGGCGATGAAGGCCTCGACCGTGTCGTGCAGCAGTTCGGGCTCCTCCAGGAAGATGAAGTGCCCACCGTCCAGGACGGCAAACTCGGCTTTCGGAATCCGCCCGGCAAGCTCCGCGGACAGGTGCGGCGGGGCGCAGAAATCGCGCTCGCCCACCAGCACCAGCGTCGGTGTCGTGATCGAGGGAAGCTCATCGAAGGCGTCGTGCCCCACGATCATGTCGATCCGGGCGAAGCCGATTTCCGGTTCGAAGGTGCCTGCTGCCGTCGCATCCACCCACGCCTGCACCCGCTCCGGGTGTTCGCGCGTGAACCGCGGGTCGAAGAGGAACAGCGCGTTGGCCTCGGTGGACGCGCGCAGCCCCGAATCGGTCAACATGCGGCGCCGCATGTCGAACTGACGGCGGTAGAAGGCGTCCGCGCGCGCAATCGAAGAGACGATGGTCGCGCTGCGCAGCAATTCGCGGTGATGGATCGCCAGCCGTTGCACGATGGCACCGCCGGTCGAGGAGCCCACCGCGTGGACCGGCCCGCACCCGACCGCCTCCACGACCCGCGCCATGTCCCGCGCATGCTGCACGATCGTCATGCCGCGTGCGGTGCGTCCGGACGCGCCGGTGCCGCGGTGATCCGGCACGATCACCTGGTGATGCGCGGCGAACAGATCGATCTGCGGGCCCCAGGAGGCGCCCACGCCCGCCAGCCCCGCCAGCAGCAGCACCGGGGAACCTTGGCCCTTGAGTTCGTAGTGAATCGAAACACCGTCGGAGCTGACATCTGGCATTGGCTTCTCCGGTTCCGAACGCGTCGAATTTCACGCCACTGGTACAAATATAGGCGCCGCCCCGTGTGCCTGCGCTGGCTGAGCGTGTCCCGACGAGCTGCGGAACGAGGACAATCGCCCCGTCCGGTGCACTGGACGACCTTCACCGAGCCATGCGAATTTCCGATCTCCGATCCCGCCTGCACGCGGCAGGTGCCGGCCCGTCCCACGCGTTCCGGGTGCTGCGCCTGTGGTCCCAGGCCCTGCCGCAGGACAGCGGCAAGCGGCGCGTCGAGGACTTCCTGCCGCAGGCCTTGCGCGAGGCGCTGCCAGCCATCGAGGCCGAGCTCGACGGCCTGGCGCGGGTCGTCTCGATCCATCCCGGCGAGGACGGCTCCGAGCGCCTGCTGGTCGGCCTGGCCGACGGCCAGATGGTCGAAAGCGTGCTGCTGCCGCGCGACGGCCTGTGCATTTCGTCCCAGGTCGGCTGCGCCGTCGGCTGCCTGTTCTGCATGACGGGCCAGAGCGGCCTGGTGCGGCAGGTCGGCAGCGCCGAGATGGTCGCCCAGGTGGTATTGGCGCGCCGGCGCCGGCCGGTGAAGAAAGTCGTGTTCATGGGCATGGGCGAGCCGGCGCACAACCTGGACAACGTGCTGGAAGCGATCGATCTGCTCGGCACCGCCGGCAACGTCGGCCACAAGAACCTGGTGCTGTCGACGGTGGGCGACCCGCGCGTCTTCGAGCGCCTGCCGCAGCAGAAAGTGAAGCCGGCGCTGGCGCTTTCCCTGCACACGACCAAGGCCGAACTGCGCGAACGCCTGTTGCCGCGCGCGCCGCAGATGACGCCGGAGGAACTGGTGGAACGCGGCGACGCCTATGCGCGCGCGACCGGCTACCCGATCCAGTACCAGTGGACGCTGCTGGAAGGCGTCAACGATGGTGACGACGAACTCGATGGCATCGTGCGCCTGCTGGCCGGCAGGTACGGCGTGCTGAACATGATCCCCTTCAACAAGGTGGAAGGCCTCGACTTCCACCGCCCCTCCTGGGAACGTGCGGCCTCGCTCGCGCGCAGCCTGCACCGCCGCGGCATCCTGACCAAGCTGCGGCACTCGGCGGGCCAGGATGTCGACGGCGGCTGCGGCCAGCTCCGGGCGCGGGCTGTTCAGCGCGTGGACGCGAGCCGCCTGCTCCGGCGGCACTGATCCGGTCAGGATGTCGGCAGCAGCGCGCCCTTGAACAGCACGGGGCCGGTCGGTCCGCGCTCGGAGGGCACTCCGCCCTTGGGCTCCAGGCTGATGGCCAGCGCCGGCACTTCGCGAACCGCCTGTTCCTCGGCGGTGAGGCGCACCTCGCCACCCTCGCCCAGCACGCCGAGCGAACGGGGCCCGCCGCTCGCCGGCAAGGCCCACAGCTGCAGCGAGCGTTCCGCGCCTTCGCGGAAGTCGCCCACCCGCCGCAAGGTGAGCGTGCTGCTGCGCAGGTCGAAGGTGACCAGCACCGCCGGCTTGGCGCTGTCATCCTGCAGCACCGCCACATAGCGGATCTGGGGGGTGGCGCCGAGCTGGGACACCAGCTGCGTGTTCTGCTGGACCGCCGCCGCGCTCTCGGCCTGGGCCAGGGCCAGCGCGCCCTCCCGCTCCTGCAGGCGCGATCCGAGCTGCAGGTTGATGGCAACGGCCGCCAGCGTGGCCAGCGCGCCGGCCAGTGCGACTCCCGGCCACGCCCAGCGCGATAGCCATCCGCCGCCCTTCGCGTCGGGCGCGCCGGCGGCCGCGATGGCCCGCTCGCGCCGCAGCTCGATCTGGATGCGCTTCCAGACCTCGGCGCTCGGTCCCTCCTGCGGCTGCAATTCGGTCATGGCTGCAATTCGCTCCTGCCAGATCAGGGCCAGCGCGCGCAGGCGCGGATCGTGCCGGGCGAGTGCCTCGAAGCGCCGCCGCGCACCGCCGCGCAAGGTTCCCAGGGCATGGGCGGCCGCCAGCCGATCGGCCAGTTCGGGATGTCGCAGCAGTTCCAAGCGGCGGCTCCTCAGGCGTAGTGCGCCATGCAGCCGCGCAGCTGGTCGATGCCGCGGCGGATCCAGCTCTTGACGGTGCCGATGGGCAGCTTGAGCTGCCGCGCCAGCTCGCTATGGCTCAGGTCGCGCAGGTACGCGAGGCTGAGCACCTCGCGCTGCCGCGCTTCGAGCTTGCGCAGGCACTCGTGCAGCGCCCAGGCCTGCTCGCTCGACTCGGTGAGGTCCAGCGGCGTGGCGTTGCCGTCGCCGGCGGCGTCGTGCACGGACTCGTCGAACTCCACGGTCCGGTCGGCGCGCTGGGCGGCACGCCGCCGCAGCAAGTCCAGCGCGCGGCTGCGCACCACCACGCCCATCCATGCCAGCGGCGGGCTGAGCGCGTCGCGGTAGGTATCGGCGACGCGCCAGATGGACAGGAAGGCGTCCTGCAGCACGTCTTCGGCGGAATCGCGATCGCCCGTGACCCGCAAGGCAAGGCCGTACATGCGCGCGGACGTGCGCTCGTACAGCTCGCGGAAGGCGGCCTCGCGCGCCTGCTGCGCGTTGACGTCGCCCTCGGCGATCACGCGGAGCAGCGCGATCAGGCGCCCTTCGGAGTCACGGCCGTCCATGCTCGTCGTTCGGTGGTGCCGCCATTAGACACGTTCCACGCCGCGCCGTGCGGCTCCGGTCACGCGCCGAAACTCAGGGCCGACGTGGGCAGCGGCCGCCCCAGGGTGTTCAACAGCACGGTGTAGTGCATGGTCTCGTCGGCCGCGAGCCGGCCCGCGACCTGTCCCAGCTCGCGCTGCCCGAAGGCGGGGATCACGCTGAGGTAGGTGTTGGCGGCAACGAGTTCCAGCCGGACCGCCAACGCCAGCACGTCGCCCTGGTTGCGCAGCTGGCTCGCATTGAGCGCCTGCGCATAGTCCTGCAGCTTCATCTCTTCCACCGGCCGGCCGCCCAGCTTCTGGATGGTGGCGGCGAGCGCGTCGCGGTGGGCCTTGTGATGGCCCTGGAACTGCACCGCCACCTCCATCACGGGCTTTTGCAGCAGGCCGCTGGCGGCCCCGAGCTGGTAGGCGTTGATCGCCTCGTGCTCCAGCGTCAGGGCAGCGTTGAGGATGGAGATGTCCTTGGCGGGGTCGGCGCTCATGCCTTGCGCGAGCGAGTCGCGCCCGGCCAGCAGCACGACGGCGGCGGCCGACAGCATGCCGCTGGTGCCGATGAAGGAACGACGGGAAGCGAGGGTGGCTTGCATGTGGATCTCCTGGATGGGTCAGCGTCGTGGCTACGACGTCATCCAATACGCAGCGTCCCCGGGGACGGATCCGGATTCCCAAGCGGCTCCCGGTGGCTTGAATCCGCGAGCGGACGACCAGCGTACGCGATGGTTGGCCGATGCCGCTGCGCAGCGGCGCTCTTTTTGAACCGATCCCGCGCTGGCCGCAACCCATGGCCTGGAAGGCACCCTCAACGCCTCAACACCCTGGAGATCGTCATGAAGCTCGCCCGAAAAGTTTCCATCGTCATGGCCCTCGGCCTCGCCTTCGGTAGCGCGTTGGCTGCGGAACCCAGCAGCGCAGAGGTCCAGCAACAGGTCAGCCAGATGCTGAAGAAACTGCACGAAAGCCAGCAACAGACGGTCAGGAACCTGGCGGCCGCGGCGCCCACGCCTCCGACGGTGCCGCCGCGCCCGATTCCCCCGACATTCCCCTCGTGCACGACCAAGGCCTGCCTTCGCCGGTAGTGGCCGCCAGGCGGCTGTGCGAAGTCGCCGACGGCGCCTTGAACCGACGAAGCAAGGCCTGCCGCTCTCTACCGGGGCGATGACCTCCATTGCCGCCATGAACGCAAGCTGGCAGACTCATGCCGGCAATGAACGCCGCGATCCGCAGCACCTGCCTCGGCATCCTGTCCATTGCCTTTGCGGTGCCTGCCGCGGCGCAGTCGGTACGCAGCACCATCGCCAATGCGCGCCTGGGTCCCGGCTATGCCCAACTGCTGAACCTGGCGGCCACGCCGGACATCAGTGAGGCGCACTACGAGCTCACGGGTGGCGACACGCGGCCGACGATCGACGTCCTGCGTGTACCCTTCGAGTCGCGCTGGCGCGCGCTGTCGGGAGACTCCGACCTCTACTGGAGGATCGCCGCGGGCTATCTGGAGGTGAAAGACGATTTCCCGGTGGATGCTCCGCCAGGCGATGCGGGGGGCATCTCCAGCAAGTGGTCGGCCTATAGCTTGAGCGGCGGCCTGGTGGCCAAGATCCGGCTCGCAGGCGGATTCACGCTGGAGCCCGCGCTCGACCTCAGCGCCGCCGAGCTCGACAATCGCACCCGCTACTCGGGTGCGGCCACCAGTCTGCAGCCCTTGCTGGACCGCATCCTCTTCAATTGGCGCACCAACGCATCGCTGGTGACGCCGAACCTCGGGCTCGAATGGAAACTGGCGACGCCGGCGCGGACCGTCAAGGTCCGCGGTCACCTGGCCTGGTCATGGATTTCGAGCTTCGACGAGTCGGACCCGGTATTGAAGTTCCACGAAACCGCGGGCGTCTACTCGATCCGGGCGGAGCACGTGGCGCCCACCGGCATGCAGCTCGCCGAACGCGCGCTTCACTGGGTCGTTTTCGGCGGGTACGCCGGCTTCTTTGGGGACAACCGCAAAGCGCTGGGTTTCAACTCGATCGCGCAGGCAGGGGCCGGGGTCGAGGCCCCGCTCTCCATCACCCGCCTGGACTCCACGCGCGTGCGGCTGGGCGCCAGCTACCTCTTTGGATCCGACGTGAAGGGATGGACGGTCAGCCTCGGCTTCGAGTATTGACCTTCGCCGGACGCGGCGCCTTGCCCGGCGCCGCCCCATCCAGGCTCTACCGACCGCCGGAGAGCGTCCCGTCGAGCACGGCGAACTCGCCGGCCAGCGCCCTGGCCGGCAACATGCCGGCGGCTTCCTTCGCGGTGTCGGCCAGCCTGGGGGGCGGTTCCTGGGACAACCACACGGAAGGCAGCGCCAGTGCGGCCACGACCGACAAGGCCATCGCAGCGACGAAGACCACGGCCTGCGCCATCCTGATCCGCCGATCCGCATCCGCGCGACGATTGCCACCTTGCGGCTTAGGTGCTGAAATCCGATTCGCTGTCATGGTTCAGTCCTTTAAGTGAAGTGAAGTGAAAGGAACTGCCAAGCTAGGTCGAATGCGGCTGAACCACACGAAAGGATGACGATTGAGTGCCGAAATTGCGCCGAAAGACGATGCGGCGGGTGTCATCAGCTTTCCGGGCTTCGAGCTTGACCTGGATCGAGGCGAACTGCGGGTCGACGGCAGGGCCACCGCCCTGCGGCCCAAAACCTTCCAGGTGCTGCTCTGCCTGGCCCGGCAACCCGGCCGCCTCGTAGCCAAGCAGGCCCTGTTCGACGCCGTTTGGCCGGACGTGGTGGTCACCGACGATTCCCTGGTGCAGTGCATCGGCGAGTTGCGCAGCGTCCTGGGTGATGACGCGCAGACAAGGATCCGCACGGTTCCCCGGCGCGGCTACATGCTGGATGCGCTTCCCTTGCCCCTGCCTGCGCCAGTGGGCCCCGCGGGCGCGGCGTTGTCCGGAGCCGGCATCCCTCCCCAGTCCAGCAGGCGTCTCGCCGGCTGGGTTGCCGCCGCGGTGGTGCTGTCCTTGTGCGCCGTGCTGGCCGGCGCCTGGTGGTGGAACGAGGCCCCCCGCCCTGCCGCGCAGGCGGCGCGCGCGGGAAAGATTTCAATCGCGGTCCTCCCCTTTGGGAACCTCAGCGGTGATCCCACCCAGGACTTCTTCGCCGACGGCATCACCGCCGATGTGATTGCCGAGCTCTCGCGGCTGGCCGACACCCTGGTGATCGCCCAGGACTCCGTGCGCGCCTACGCGGGCGCGCAAGCGAGCCCGCAACAGGCCGGGCGCGAACTGGGGGCGCTGTACGTCGTGACCGGCGGGGTGCAGCGCACAGGCGACGCCGTGCGCATCCAGGCTCGCCTGACCTCGGCGGAAAGCGGGGCGGTACTGTGGGCCGAGTCGGCCGACTACGGCGACGGCAAGCCCTGGAACTGGCGAGCCGAGATGGGCCCGCGCATGGGCCGCGCCCTGTTGACCGGCATCGCCGACGCCGTGGCGCTCCGGGCGGCCAGCCCGGATGAGCCCCATGAAGCCATCGAGCACACCATGCGGGGCTATTCGCTGATGCGTGGCGCGGGCTCGTTGGCGGATCTCGAGGCCGCGATCGCCGAGTTCGACAAGGCGCTGCGGGCGGGACAGGGGTCGGCCTCGGCTTGGGCCGGCCGCAGCATCGCCTTGTCCGGCGCCATCCTGTCGCGCCTGGTCGCCGCACCCGAGGACAAGCTGAGAGCAGCCGAGGAGGCGGCGGCGAAGGCCCTGGCCGCCGACCTCACCAACCCCAACGCCCATTTCGCCCATGGCCAGGTGTTGCGCCTGCGCGGGCGGCTGCGCGAGGCGCTGCAAGCTTTCGAGCAATGCACGGCGCTGGATCCCAGCTTTGTCTATGCCCACGCCCGCATGGCTTACGTCAAGGTCGAACTCGGTCGCCCGGCCGAGGCCATGGATCACGTCCAGTGGGCCCTGCGTCTGAGCCCCAAGGACGTGAAGCAATGGCAACCCCTGTTCGCCGGCGGCATGGCGCTCTTTCACCTGGGACGGGATGAGGACGCCTACGCCATGATGGAAAAGACTGCCGCCAGGAATCCGCGCGTGGGGTTCCCCTATATGTGGATGGCGGCCATCGACGGCTTGCACGGCCGGGACGGCAAGGCCCGCGAGAACCTGGCCCGCTACATGGAACGCATCCCCCTGCACACCATCCATGAACTCAAGGCCACCGAGCTTTCGATCGAGCCGGTGTTCCTGGCCCAGCGGGAGCGCTTCTACGAAGGACTGCGCAAGGCAGGACTTGCGGAATGACAGGAAGACGGCTGAACGCCGGTTAGTGCCCTGCCCCGCAAATACATGCACATGAAATCGCGTCTTTCGGGCCATGGCTGCGTTGCAAATCCTCGCGATACCTACGGGTATCGCTGCGGTTTGCGCTTTGCCCTGACCCGAAATCCATCGACTTCACTTTGTGCACGTACTTACGGGACAGGACACTAGCGGATCTTCAGCGACTTGAGTGTGGGGTCGTCGTCGGGGTAGCGCAGCCCGAGACCATTGAGCGTCTCTTGGAGGACCAGCGCGATCATCAGGTTGCGGTGCGTCTTGGAATCCGCCGGAACGATGGTCCAGGGTGCCCAGGGCGTCCCTGTCGCCGCGATCGCGTGTTCGTAAGCGACCTGGTACAGGTCCCACTGCTTGCGCACCTTCAGGTCGTCTCTCTGGAATTTGTAGCGCTTCGTCGGGTCGTCCAGCCGCGCCTGCAATCGCTTGCGCTGCTCGTCCTTCGAAATGTGCAGCATGAACTTGAGGACGATCGTGCCCGTCTGCGAAAGCAAGCGCTCGAACTCGTTGATCTGCGCGTAGCGCTGCTGCGTTTGGTCCTGCGACAGCTGGCCGTTCACCACCGGGACCAGCACGTCCTCGTAGTGGCTGCGGTTGAAGACGACGACTTCGCCCGACCCCGGAACCTCCTTGTGGATGCGCCAGAGGTAGTCATGCGCGCGCTCCGTTTCGGTGGGCGCCTTCCACGCGGCCGTGCGCACGCCCAGCGGACTCATGCGGCCGAACACGGTGCGCAGCGTGCCATCCTTGCCGCTGGTGTCCATCCCTTGCAGCACCACGAGCAGCTTGTAGCGGCGGTCGGCGTAGAACAGATTCTGCAGCCCGTCCAGTTCGACGGCCAGCTGGTCGACGCGCGCACGGTCCTCCTGCTTGCCGCCGGTCGAGCAGGGTTTCCCGGCCGGGTCGAACGTGGCGAGCGGCACCGGCACGCCGGGCGTCGCGATGCGGTATCGGGCCCACGCGCTGGGAGCGACTGCAGCCATCTTCTTGCGGTTCATGCGGCAGTATGGCGCCTGCCAGCTCTACCCTGTGTCCGATATCAGTAGCGCATCGGGGTGTGCGCTTTCCCCCTGCCCCGCGGAACACGAGCGCTTACAAAACAATCGGCCGCGGTCGAACCCGGGCGCTGCCAAACGTGGACTCACCGGCTCCGATGCAGATTCAAACCCAACTTTCCAGGAATCCACGATGAGCAAGACACTGTCCGCCTGCCTGCTGTCACTCGCGACTGCCGCCTCCCTGAACGCCAGCGCCGCCGAACCCCTGGCCCGCTTCGAAGACGCCATCGGCGTCCAGCCGCTGCGCGCCGGCGGCCAACCCAATGCGGTGCTGGGCGTTCCACCCGCGGGCCTGCCGTGGGTGATCTCGCGCCTGACTGCGGCCGTGAGCGCCGACGGGCGAATCAATGTCGACGGCCGCGGCCTCCTGCTGGCGGGCGGTGACAACATCGGGACGCCGGCGGGACAAAGCGTGCGCGCGAGGGTGGCCTGCGCGGGCGTGTTCCACGACTCGGAACTGGTGCCGCTCGATGCGCTCGGTGATTTCAGAATCGAGGGCTTCGTCAATCCCATCCCGCCCAATCCCTGCGCAAATCCCGTGCTGCTGATCGTCAACGGCAACGGCGCCTGGTTCGCCGCCGGGATTCGGAAGCGATAGGTTCAATCCCCACGCCAGCAGCTGCACTGCCGCGGACTGAACGGCAGAGCGGGGACTGCGCTGTCCAGCGCGGTATTCCAGTTCGGGAACTGCGTGTGGCCGTCGGGACAGCTTCGACGCCATGACCTGGCGGGTAATTGCCCCGCGGCGGTGCGCTTCGCAACATGGACACCTCCCAACGCCAAGGAGCAAGCCATGAACGATTCCGCTCTCGAACGCACGATCGACCGCCACCTGGCCGCCTTGTGCGACCCCGACCCGGGCCGACGCAGCGATGCCGTCCGCGCGGTATGGAACGCCGACGGCCGCCTGGTGGATCCGCCACAGGAGGGTCGTGGCCACCAAGGGATCGCCGACCAGGCCGCCATCGTGCTGACGCACTTCCCGGCGCACCGCCTCGAACGCACGACGACGATCGACTCACACCACGGATTCCTGCGCTACGGCTGGCGCCTGCTGGCGCCGGACGGCATGCCCGCCGCGGAGGGCGTGGACTTCGCGCAGCTGGACGTGGACGGCCGCTTGCTTCAAATCGTTGGCTTCTTCGGCACGCAGCCTGCCGCCTGAAACATGACCACGAAGCCATCGCAAAAGCGATGGCTCCGCAGTCGTCCTGTGCCCGAGATTGGCGCGGCGAGCCCTCATCCATTGCGATACTCAGCGCACTCTTGTTCAAGGCTCAGCAGACGAATGACGGGGATGCAGCAACGTCCCGGTCAGCTCATCCGAAACGAAAGCACACCACAAGCTGTTGGCTTGAAACGTCAAACGAGTATTCTCGGCGGCGGGAAAACGCGCGACCCGACCTCTCGCAGCCGTGCCCTTGTCGACCCGCCTGCGCGCCGCCGAGCCCTCCACGTTCCTTGAGCACCGCGCTCCTCTTCAGACGCGGTGGAACGCGACATCGAACAAGGAGACGAAATATGGATCGCATCGAGAGACGAGCGCGCGCCTGGAGACAGTCGCATGCATGGGGAGCAGCCGTTGCATCCGCCGCCTTCGCATGGGGCGCACACGCCCAGGAAGTTGCGGGACAGGCCGCTGCCGCCGCCAGCGGCATGGCGGTGCCCACGAGCGTGTCGGTGCCACAGGCGCGGCTGGACGCGGCCGCCCGCGATGACAAGAACTTCCTGCTCACCAACGGCAACTACGCGCAGACGCGCTACTACCCGGCCAAGCAGATCAACACGACCAATGTCGCCCGCCTGAAGCCCGCGTTCATCTTCCAGACCGAGGTGGTCGAGTCGATGGAAACGGCGCCCGTCGTGGTGGACGGGGTGATGTACATCACCACCTCCTACAACCACATCTACGCGCTCGATGCGGCCACGGGCAAGGAGTTCTGGCACTACAAGCACAAGCAGGGTCCGGTGACCACCTTCTGCTGCGGGCCCAACAACCGCGGCGTGGCGGTCTTGAACGACCGCGTCTTCATGGCCACGCTCGATGCGAAGATGGTGGCCTTGGACGCCAAGACAGGCAAGGTGCTGTGGTCGACGCAGATCGCGGACCCCGAAAAAGGCTATTCGGAAACCATGGCGCCCGTGGCGGTCGACGGCAAGGTGCTGATCGGCACCAACGGCGGCGAATACGGTGTCCGCGGCTTCGTGAAAGCCTACGACGCGAACGACGGCAAGCTGCTGTGGACCTTCTACTCGATCCCCGAGAAAGGGCACGAGGGCGTCTGGGCGGTCAACGACGCCACCGGCCGCAACATGCTTCGCGACATCGCCGCGGAGAAGAAGACCCTTGCCGACAAGGGCGGCGACTTCTACCAAACGCTGGGCGGCGGCGTGTGGATGGCGCCGGCGGTGGACCGCGAGAGCAAGACCGTCATCTTCGTGGTCGGCAACCCCAGCCCGGACCTGTACGGCGCCGAGCGCCCCGGGGACAACCTGTACACCAACTCGATGGTCGCCGTCGACCTCGAGACGGGCGCGTACAAGTGGCACTACCAGTACATCGCGCACGACGTGTGGGACCTCGACGCGGCCTCGCCGGTGATCCTCACCGAGGCCGCCGGCAAGGACGGCAAGATGCGCAAGGTGGCCATCCACGGCGGCAAGACGGGGCACGTCTACGTGCACGATCGCGCCACCGGCGAGCTGATCCGCTTCAGCGAGGCCATGATCCCGCAGGAGAACATGTGGGTGCTGCCGACCAAGGAAGGCCAGCGCATGCTGCCGGGCGCCAACGGCGGCGTGGAATGGAGCCCAATGGCCATCAACCCGCAGTTGCGCCTGGCCTATGCCGCGAACCTGCACCAGCCCATGACTTACCACGTCGAGGAGGCCAAGTACCCGGGCGGCAGCAAGCTGTGGCTGGGCGGCGCGTTCAAGGTGATCCCGGGCGAGAAGCAATCGGGCCGGCTGGTCGCCGTCAACATCGACACCGGCAAGATCGCCTGGAAGTTCGACACCGATCAACCGCTGATCGGCGGCGTGCTGGCCACGGCGGGCGGGCTCGTCTTCAACGGCGAGGGCAACGGCCTGTTCCGCGCGTTCGACGCGAAGACCGGCAAGAAGCTGTGGGAATACCAGTGCGGCGCCGGCGTCAACGCGCCGGCCGTGTCGTACTCGGTGGGCGGCAAGCAGTATGTGGCCGTGGCCGCAGGCGGCAACACGCAGATCGACTTCAAGCGCGGCAACTCGGTGGTCGTGTTCGCGCTGCCATGACCAGGGCGGGCCGGTGGCAGGTGGTGGCGGCACTGACCGCGGCGCTGACCGCCGCATCGACGCTCGCGCAGCCCGCCACGCCGCCGGCCAAGGCGCAGGCCTGCGCGGCCTGCCACGGGATCGACGGCAACTCCACGACGCCGCTGTATCCCGTGCTGGCGGGGCAGACCACGCGCTACCTGTACCTGCAGCTGCGTGACTTCCAGGAAGGCCGGCGAAGCAACGAGCTCATGAGCCCGATGGTGGCCGGCCTGACGCGCGACGAGATGCGCGAGCTCGCCGACTGGTTCGCCCAACAGAAGCCCAGATCCACCGGGTTCAAGCCCGACCCCGAGAAGGCGCGGCTGGGCAAGCTCAAGGCGGACGAGACGCTGTGCACCATGTGCCACCTGGGCGGCTTCGCCGGGCAGAACGAGATCCCGCGCGTGGCCGGCCAGCACCGCGACTACATCGTCAAGCAGCTCACCGACTTCAAGCAGGGCAAGCGCACGAACGACGCGGGCAACATGACCAGCGTGGCGCGGACCCTGAACGAGAAGGACATCGAGAACCTCGCAAACTACCTGGGCGGGCTGTAGGCATGATCACTGACAACGGCGCTCGCTACGGCCGCACGGACGTTTTCCTGCACTGGTTCATCGGCATCGCGCTGCTGGCGGAGATCGCCTTCGGCTTCCTGCTCGACGACATCGCGCCGCGCGGCACGCCGGCGCGCGCGGGCGTGATCAACCTGCACAAGTCGATCGGCCTCGTGCTGGGGGTGCTGATCGCCGTGCGCCTGCTGTGGCGCATGAGGCACCCGGCGCCGCCCTGGCCGAGCTCCGTGCCGGCATGGCAGCAACGCGCGGCGCACTGGATGCACTGGGCCCTGGGTGCCTGCATGGTGATCATGCCGCTGGGGGGCTACCTCGGCTCCAACTTCAGCAAGTGGGGCGTGCGCTTCTTCGGCATCGCGCTTCCGCCCTGGGGGCCCGACCTGCCGGCGGTGTATGCCTTCTTCATCGCGCTGCACGACGTCACGGCCTATGTGTTCACGGCACTGATCGTGCTGCACGTCGCCGCAGCGGCCAAGCACGCGCTGGTCGACCGCGACGCCGTGTTCTCGCGCATGCTGCCGCGCGGGCAAGCGGGCGCGCCCCACCGCTGGCGCCCGGGCGATCCGGCGCGGAAGGAGCATGCATGAAACCTAGGAGCCGCTTCGCCCGCTGGGCAGTCTGGTGCGCGCTGGCGCTGCCCGCGATGGTGGCGGCCGCGCCCTTTGCCTATGTGCCCAACGAAGGCTCGGGCACGGTGAGCGTGATCGATACCGCCACCGACAAGGTCGTGGCCGAGATTCCCGCGGGCACCAAGCCGCGCGGCACAGCGATCAGTCCCGACGGCCGTACTGCGTACGTGAGCGATCAACCGAACAACCGCCTGGTACTGCTCGACCTCGCGCAGCGCCGAAGCGCCGGCGAGATCCCTCTCGGCGAATCGCCCGAGGGCGTGGGCATCTCGCCCGACGGGCGCTGGGTGGTGGCGGCCGTCGAGGAGAGCAATGACGTCGCCTTCATCGACACGCGGGACTCGAAGGTGTCGTTCGTTGTCACGGTGCGCGGCAAGAACCCCGAGCATGCGGTGTTCTCGCCCGACGGCCGGCGCGTGTTCGTGAGCGCGGAAGAAGGCGGCGCGGTTGACATCATCGACGTGGCCCAGCGCAAGCAGGTCGCTCAGGTGGCCGTGGGCGCGCGCCCGCGCGGGATCGGCTTCACGCCGGACGGCAAGCGTGCCTACGTAGCAGCCGAGAACGCCGACGAGGTGTCGGTCATCGATACCGATAACCTGCGGGTGGTCGCGCGGATCGCGGCGGGCAAGCGCAGCAACGGCATTTCCGTGCACCCCGACGGCAAGCGCGTGTTCGTCTCCAACGGTGGGGACGCGACGGTGTCGGTCATCGACACTGCGAGCAACCGCGTGACCGCGACGATCCCGGTCGGCCAGCGGCCCTGGAACATGGCGCTCACGCCCGACGGCGCGAAGCTCTACGTGGCCTGCGGCCGCTCGGGCAGCGTCTCGGTGATCGACGTGGACAAGGCGGCCCGCGTGGCCGACATCACCGTCGGCAAGCTGCCGTGGGGGGTTGTGATCCACTGATCCCGCCGCGCGCCTCAGGGCGCCGCCGCATCCAGCAGCACGGCCACGTCGGCATGACCGGTCTGGCGGGCGATTTCGGCCGCGGTCAGTCCGCGATCGTCGCGCAGGTCGCGCCGGGCGCCGCGCGCGAGCAGCAGGCGCACGGCCTCGGCTTGGCCCTGGCCCGCCGCCCACATGAGCGGCGTGAGCCCGTGCTCGGCTGGCGCGTTGACGTCGGTGCCGGCATCGAGCAGCGCCGCCAGCGCGTCCGCATGCCCGAGGGCCGCGGCGTAGACGACGGCCGATTTCTTCATCTGGTCGACCGGCGCGGTGCGCGCGCCCGCCGCGAGCAGGCGTCGCACGACGGCCGCGTGGCCGCCATAGCTGGCCCCCATCAGCGCCGTCACGCCCTCGAGCGACACCGCGTTGACGTCGGCCCCGGCCTTGAGCATCAGCTCGACGATCTGCGCCTGGCCCTTTTCGGCCGCGAGCATCAACGCGGTCTTGCCAATGCGGTTGCGCGAGTTGGGCGCCGCGCCCTGCGACAGCAGGTGCTCCACGGCGGCCGCATCCGACTGGCGGGCGGCCACGAGCAATTGCGCGTTCATGTTGGGGTGGCTGGGCGCCTGCGCCACCGCCCAGGGCGACGCCAGGGCCAGGCACAGCAGTGCGGCCGGCCGCCAAGGCGACCGAGGCAGGGCGGATCGAAGACAGGTCCTCATGGCGCTCCTTCGGCGACATCGCGCATGCACCGCCAGTCTGGCAGGCATGGCCTGATCTTGCAACGTGGACCTTCGGGCAGAGCGGCGCCTAGCGCCGCGACGCAGGCACCGGGCGGGGAGCGACCGCCTCGCTCGAGGCCGCGGCTTGCCGTCGCATCGACAGCCAGCCTTCCGCGGTGTAGACCACCAGCGCCAGCCAGATCAACACGAATCCCACCAGCCGCGGACCGGCGAAGGGCTCGTGGAACAGCCACACGCCGAGCGTGAACTGGATGGTCGGCCCGATGTACTGCAGCACGCCGAGCGTCGTCAACGGGATGCGCCGCGCGCCGGCGGCAAACAGCAGCAGCGGCAGCGCGGTCAGCGGCCCGCCCAGCACCAGCAGGCCGAACAACGCCGGGTCGCCGCCGCTCAGGGCACTGCCGGCATGCAAGGTCTGCCAGGCAAGCAGGCCGGCGGCCAGCGGTGCGAGCAGCAGCGTCTCGAGCGCCAGGCCTTCGAGCGCACCGAGCGGCGCGGTCTTGCGAATCAGACCGTAGATCCCGAAGCTCGCCGCAAGCACCAGCCCGACCCACGGCAATGAGCCGGCGAAGAACGTCAGCCACAGCACGCCAGCGGCCGCGATGGCGAGCGCGTACCACTGCGCGCGGCGCGGCCGCTCGTGCAGCACGAAGTAGCCGAGCAGCACGTTGACCAGCGGCGTGATGAAGTAGCCCAGGCTCGAATCGACGACACGGCCGTTGTTGACTGCCCATACATAAATCAGCCAGTTGGCCGACAGCAGCAGCGCGCTCAGTGCAAACGTGGCCAGCGTCCTGGGGCGGCGCGCGATGTCGCGCAGCCAGGCCCAGCGCCCCAGCACCGCCAGCAGCACGAGCACGAAGGCCAGCGACCACAGCGAGCGATGGAGCACGATCTCCAGCGGTGCCACGTCCGAAACAAGCTGGAAGTACAGCGGGAACAGGCCCCACATCGCATACGCGAGGGCCGCTTGGAGCACACCGGAAGACATGGCGGTGATTCTCGCCGTTGCGCGTTGCGCACGCTGGCGTGGAGACATGCGGCGTGGATGCGGCATCATTCGCGCCAACATGCTCTACGTGATCTCTCCTGCCAAGTCGCTCGACTACGAAACCGCGGTCGATCCCGCCATCCTGGAGCGCGCCACCACGCCGCAATTCAGCGCCCGCTCATCCGAGCTGATTGGCGTGCTGAAACAGAAGTCGCCGGCCGAAATCGCGGAACTGATGGACCTGTCGGACAAGCTGGCCCAACTCAACGTCGATCGCTACGCCAGCTGGTCGCGGCGCGCGACAACGCGCAACAGCAAGCCCGCGGTGCTGGCCTTCGATGGCGATGTTTACGACGGCTTGCAGGCCAGGAACCTCAAGCCGGCCGAGCTCGACTGGGCGCAGCAGCACCTGGCCATCCTGTCGGGCCTGTATGGCGTGCTGCGCCCGCTGGACCGGCTGCAGCCGTACCGGCTGGAGATGGGCACAGCACTCGCCAACGACCGCGGCCCCAACCTCTACGCCTACTGGGGCACGACCGTCGCCGAACACCTGAACAGGATGCAGGCCAAGGGCAAGGATCCGGTGCTGGTGAACCTGGCCTCGCAGGAGTATTTCAAGGTGGTGGATCGCAAGGCGCTGAAGGCGCGCGTCATCGACTGCGTGTTCGAGGACTGGAAGGGCGGCCGCTACAAAGTCATCAGCTTCTTCGCCAAGCGTGCGCGCGGCCTGATGGCGCGCTACGCGATCCAGCGCCGCATCGTGTCGCCGGACAGGCTCGAAGGCTTCGACCTCGACGGCTATGCCTACGATGCCCAGGCCTCGCAGCCCGAGCGGCTGGTGTTTCGTCGGCGCGCGGTGCCGGCGTAAGCCACCACGCATGAGCCAGGGCCACTGCTGGCTTCTGCAGTTCGGACGCTGGCGAAGAACCCCTGACAGAGATCAAACATTCGGTCGAAGCTGGCGTTCCATGACCCCACTGGATCACTGGGTTGATTAGGCTGCGTGACGCTGGGTGTGGATTGGAATCCCACCCGCACAGGGCGTCGCGTTCCACCTCTCAGGAGATGCACCATGGCCTCCACCGAACTCGAAAGCATTGCCGCCACCCTGGGCAAGTTTGCCTTCCCAAGGAAATTCGCCGTCGAGCTTTGCGCCGAATGCAACCTGGCCTGTTCGATGTGCCACCACCCCTCGATGAAGCGGCCCAAGGGCACGATGCCCTTCGCGCTGTGGCAGAAGTGTGCCGACGAGATCGCAGCCATCTCACCCAGGACCGAATGCTGGTTCTCGTTCTGCGGCGAGCCCTTGTTGGAGCCGGAGCTGCTGCTGAAATGCCTCGACTACGGCCGGTCGGTGGGCTTGAAGTCGATGAACATCAATACCAACGGCATGTTGCTTGCCCCCGGCCTCGACGAGGCGATCCTCCATTCAGGCGCGCACCTCATCGTCTTCGGCGTCGATGGTTTCTCCAAGGCGTCCTTCGAGAAGTACCGCGTGAAGGCCGACCGCGATGTCGTTTATGGCAACGTCGAACGCCTGCTGGCGCGGCGCGACGAGACCGGCTCGAAGCTGGCCATCCAGGTGCAGTTCATCACCATGGATGACAACGCCCACGAGGTCGGTGAATACAAAGCCTACTGGTTGGCGCGCAACGCTGTAGTGAAGGTGCGCCGCCAGCTCAGCTGGGGCGGCCAGTTCGAAACCGGCTTGGGCATCTCGAACGACGAGCGCATTCCCTGCCCGTGGGCCGTGACCATGATGCATGTGTTCTGGGACGGCCGGGTGCCGCGCTGCCCCGGCGACACCGAGTGCGAAGAAGGCGCCGGCAACGCCTGGCACGACAGCCTCTCGAACCTGTGGGCGCAACTCGGCAGGTATCGCGATCTGCACCTGGAGCGAAAGTTCGCCGAACTCCCGGCGCGTTGCCTCAAATGCACCGACTGGATGACCGGCGCCGCCGAACGTGTGCGGCCGCAAGCCGAAGCGGTACCGGTCGAGCCCACCTGGCAACGCCTGAACCTGGGTGCTGCCAGGTGAGGACGCTCTTCCTGTGCGGTGTGGGCAACGGCGAGGGCATGCGCCTGGCCTTGCAGGTCAACCGCGCCACCGAGCGCTGGCGTCGCATCGTGCTGCTCGACGACGACGCCGGCAAGCATGGCAGCACCCGCATGGACTTGTCGGTGGCAGGCTCGTTCGAGCTGCTGCGCGAGGCCGATCCGGCGCTCGACGAAGTGGCGAACCTCGTCACCCGCACCACCTCCGGCCGCGCCCGCGCACGCGAGCGCATCGCGGGTTTCCGCATTCCCTTCGCTTCGTTGGTGCACCCAGGCGTTGACTTGATCGGCGCCCAACTTGCCGGTGAAGTCAGCGTCTACGAGCACGCGATCATTGGCGCTGCCGCCTCGGTGGGGCGGTCGAGCGTGGTGCTGGTGGGCGCCGTGGTTGGCCATGGTTCCCAGGTGGGCCAGGGCTGCGTGGTGGCGCCCAATGCGGTCATCAACGCACGCGTGGTGCTGGAAGACGGCGTGTATGTGGGCTCGAACGCCAGCATCCTGCCCGACTTGCGCATTGGCGCCGGGGCCACCATTGGCGCCAACACGCTGGTGCACTGCGATGTGCCGGCCGGCGCCACCGCGCTGGGCGTGCCGGCCACGCTGATACGAGCCTCTGGGGCTGACACGCTTGCCGCTGCTGTCGAGGCACGCGAAACCAGCGCCCCGACGGCAAAAGCGGACTCGTCCGTGGACACCGCGACGCTCGAATCCGACATCGTTGCAGCCATGCGCGAGGTGCTGTCACTCGCTGATGTGCCCCGCAGCGGCAATTTCTTCGACCTGGGCGGCACCTCGCTCAAAGCCATCCAGTTGAGCCGGCGGCTCGGTGAACGCTGCGGGATTGCGGCCGACGCACTGGACGTTTTCCGCTTTCCCACGGTCGCCGCGCTTGCCGCCCACTACGGCGGCGCGTCGGACGGCGCGGCCTTGAGCCTGGCGCGGCAGCGCGCGGCGATGCGGCGCCGGTGACAATCGCCCAAGTCGCTGCCGCGAAAGGCGCGCTTGATGGTGGATGCGACAGAATGCCACGGATGGCGCGTCAACTCACCCTGATGGTCTCCGCCTTGGCACTGGCGGCCGCTTCGGTCCAGGCGCAATCTGCGCGCAATGAGCGGACCCTGTCGCTGGAGCTGGTCAACCCGCTCGCTGGCGTCAGGATCGCGGCCGACGCAGCGGGCTTCGGACCGCCGTTTGCGATCGTCGCGCAGGTCGCCCCTGCGCCGATGGAGGCTGCCGCGTACGCCGGCCTGCATGCCGCGGCATGGCGAGGTGACGCCGCTGCCGTGCGGCGCCTGGCTGCAGCGGACCCCCGGGGGCTGGATGCCCGGGACGGGCACGGGCGCACCCCTCTGCACGTCGCGACCTTCGCGCGGCAGCGCGAAGTCATCCGCGCACTCGCCGAGGCGGGCGCCAACCTGAACCTGCTGGAGGGCGACCGCTACGACGCCGTGACGATCGCGGCCGTGGCGAATGACGAGGAGACACTTCGGCTGCTACTGTCGCTGGGTGCCAGTGCGAAGCAGATCACGAGCCGCTACGACGGCACGGCCCTCATTGCCGCGGCGCACCTCGGCCACGCGGGCGTCGTGCGCCAGCTGATCGCGGCTGGCGCCCCGCTGGACCACGTCAACAACCTGCACTGGACGGCCTTGATCGAATCCATCGTGCTGGGGGATGGCGGCCCGCGCCACCGCGACACGCTGAAGGCGCTGATCGAGGCGGGTGCCAACCGGAATCTGGCGGACCGGAACGGACAGACGCCGCTGCAGCTCGCCCGGGCGCGGGGGTACCAGGAGATGGTGCGCCTGCTGGAAGCCGCGGGAGCAAAGTAAAGATCAGCCGACACTGGCGCCGGGCGCCTTCACGGTGCTTGCCAAGCGCCTTGGCTTGACCACGCAACGACTGTCGGGGCCTACCGAGGCTAGGACCTGGCTAGCAGTCGCATCCTGCTGGTTGACCCCGCCGAACCATATTCATGGTGAATAGTAGTCATCACAAAACAAAAGTAGCCAAATATCAGTGGTAACCCTAACATTTGCTCAAGAACACAGGCAATCTCACCAGGAAAGGAACAGAACCATGACCGCACTCGTCGCCAACGGCTTCTCGCGCTTCATCGAGCAAGTCTTCGCGTCATTCGAAGCCTTCTTCCGTGCTGCGTTCGCTCCGGCAACCCGCAGCGAGATCAATGAGATGCTGCCCGAGCACCTCAGCGCCCGGGCCAGGCGCCTGATGCGCGCCGACTACTGAACTTCGCGCTTGGACCTCAGGCGCTCAGGCGCTCAGGCCCGCGAGCTGGCGCAATGCCTGCTCGAACACCTCGGGCGGCTGGCCGCCCTGGATCAGGTGGCGGTCGTTGACGATGACCGAAGGCACGGAGTGGATGCCGAGCTGCTGCCAGTGGCGCTCCTCGGCGCGCACCTCGTCTGCGTAGCGCCCGGACTCGAGCACGTCGCGCGCGCGATCGGCATCCAGGCCAGCTTCGCTCGCTGCCTTCACCAGCACGTCTTGCGCACCGGGGTTCTCGCCTCGGCCGTGGTAAGCGCGCAGCAGCGCGTGTTTCAGATCGCGCTGCCGGCCTTCGAGCCCCGCCCAATGCAGCAGCCGGTGCGCATCGAAGGTATTCCACACACGGGTGCGATCGCCGAACTCGAAGCCCACCTCGGCGCCGCGCTGACGGATCACCGCGCGATTGCGCGCCAACTGCTCCGGCATCAAACCGTACTTGCGTGAGAGATGCTCGGCGGCATCTTCCCCTTCCGGCCCCATCTGCGGGTTGAGCTCGAAGGGTCGGAAATACAACTCGACGTCGACGGCCTCGCCGAGGTTCCCCAGCGCGCGCTCCAGCGAATTCAAGCCCACCGCGCACCAGGGGCACGCGACATCGGAGACAAAATCGATCTTCATTGGAGCAGTCTAGCCAGCAGCGCGAACGCCTGCTCCTGTAGGCCCTTTCGGGTCACTGCCCAGCGCGGCGCAGTTCCGTGTGACGAGGCGTGCCGGGTGCCTCAATGCACGCGAGTTCGAATCGCGTCCACCCTGTCTACAGCAGTGAGCTCAGCCATAATGAGCGCCGCTACGGGAAGGGATGCAGTTTGATCTTACAGATATACCGTGCAGCGCGTGAACAGCCAGTTGGTTCCTTCCTGGACTTCGTACTCGGCATTTTGCGATCGGCCGTTTCGTTCGACTCCTGCCGATGGGCGACAGTGGAGTTCGGCGGCAGGACGGCGGTGACGCAGTTCGTGCACCTCCAGAACGAGCCGGAGAAGCTCGTAGGGGATTGGGAGGCGGTGAGCAACCAGGATCCATTCAAGGCCCTGTTGGTTGCCAATCCGGGCCGCGCATTCATGATTCATTCGCCGACGTTCCTGGCGGATCCGGCGTTGGCTCCCGTGCGGGAGTACACACGGCGCTATCACCACGTCAATGGCCTCGGCGCCATGACGCAGGCTGGCTCGCCCAGTCATTGGAACACCATATCCTTGTTCAGGGCGAAGCCGGAGAACCAGTTCTCCGAACACGAGCGCAGACGCTTCCAGCTATTGATGCCTCACCTGATCGAAGCGCTCGAACACAATCGGCTGAACGGGCTGCGAAATGCCGGCATCAGCACCGGCACGGAAGTCACTCCGGCCAGCGCGATTGCCTGCGGCGATGGCCAACTCGCCTATGCGAGCGACGATTTCATCAGCTTGCTGCAGCATGAATGGCCAGGCTGGAAGGGTCACAGCCTGCCGGATGCCTTGTACGCTCACTTCGCCCGACGGGGCCCCGAAACCTTCCAGGGCCGCGCCATCAGTGTCAGCGCGAAGCAGATTGACTCATCGATGTTTCTGTCTGCCAGCCGGCTGAATCCCTTGCGCCTTCTGAGCCCGCGGGAAGCACTGGCCGCAAGGGCCTTTGGCCAAGGCCTGACGTCCAAAGAGACGGCAAAACAATTGCAGATCTCGCCAGCGACCGTGCGTGTGCTTCTTCAGCGCGTGTACAGCAAATTGCAGATTTCGGACAAGGCGCAGCTCGCGACCTTATTGGCCCGGCACGGCGTGCCAGAGATCCAAGGTGTCCGATCGACAGCGCCGCACGTGCGCCTGGGCTGAGTTTTCCGTTGGGCCCATCTGCCCGTAAACCTATCGACGTAACTCGTCTGGACTACACGCGAAATTGACGGTCGCCGCTACCATCAAAGTGCGCTTTTTAGGTGCTCGTCTGAGACGCGAGAGCTGATCGAACCAAAGAACTTCGTTCACACGCGGGATTCCCGGTCGCTAGGCATCCTCACGGGGCATGAAATCCACCTGAGGAAAAGCAAGAAAGCATTTCAGAGTCGAGCGACTAGCTGCTGCAATGGACGATGCGCGCCAAGAGCCTTGTAAGGCCCGCGCATTGGGAGGAGGTCAGGCAGGGAGAAGTCGATGAAGTGGATTGCCAAGATTTTCCGGTTGGGGACACGCCAATCGACGCCGCAGTTCGACCACTCGCAGCTCGCAGTTCCTCTTCCGGTTGGCAACCAAACCGGCACATCCTCACGCACCAACGTCCGCCGAGAACTCTTGAAGGTCGTCTTGCGCGACACCCTCATTCGGCACGGTATTCCTTCGAAATGGGTCGTTGCAGAGGTGCTCACCAGCACTTCACGCACGGGTGCAACGGGCACACACCTTCGGCTCGTCGTCAAGCACTGGGAGCCGCGTCTTCTTCACTACGCCATTCCACTGCAGCGAAGTCTGCTGAAGCGCGCCAGAATTTTTGACCCGCTGTCGACGAACTGGTTGACAGGGATCTCTTGGCGATTCGAATTGACGGATGAGTCCGGCTGTCCGGACATGCCGCATCCTGGTAGTTGGACAGCCTCACCCACCGAACCCGTGCCTGCCGTAACTCCCGCGCCTGTTCGATCGCAAGGACTCGAAGTCATCGAAGGCCCGGTGCGAATCACAGACCCCTCCGCGAGACGAGATTGGGAGGCGGAGGTACGCGCCGACCTCGAACAGTTGCGGGCCATACGCAGCGCGGACGCTCACCAGCATTCAACAACGCCTCGCGATCCCTTTCAGCGCACCGAGCCCATGAAGTTGCGGTAGCGCCTGTTGTTTCTTCGGTAGTGACAAGGGTGGAGCCTCAGGCAACCGGACGCCGCAGTACTTTGAGCCAATCACAACTCGGGGCCCCGGGCCACCACGAACAGCCGGTCTTCGGTCTCGGCATGTTTGGCTTCAGTCCTCTTGATCGAAAGATGCTCGAGGCTTGCCTGGTACCACGTGACGCAAAGCCAGACTGGAACATCTGCTCTTTCACCGAGGCCGACGCCTGGTGGATCAATGGTGCCAATGTGCGCGCACTGCCGGATGGCAACCTGCGTGTGGCCCCAGGCGTTCCAACCGAAAAAGCACTGCGCCTGGACCTTGCCGAAGTCGATCGCCCGATTGCATTCGCGACGCCGCTGGCACCCGACTTCGAGCCGCACTGGCGGTTCAATCCGCTGTCACCGGCCAGCATAGAAGGAGCACTGCTGCAGTTTGAGACCTGGCTGGGGCAGCGTCGTGCTCAGTTTGTGCTGGGCGCGGTGATCGCCGGGAACATCGACCGGATGCGCGGCGGTGTCTATCACGTCAATCTCCAAGGGCGCCTGCTCGCAGTGATCGACCTCAATCAGGGCAAGGCGGCGTTCTTCCCGAAGGTGCATCCTGAGACGCTGTGGGAAGCAGACTGGAATCGGCGCCCGGCCGCCGCGCATGCCCTGCCGGAGAATTTCGTGCAAACCACCCCGGCGGAGCTGGCGTGGACTTACGCGCAGCACACCGGACGGAACGTCATCCCGGCGAAGTACCGGCAGCTCACCATCTACTACCGCAGAGTGCCACGGGTGCCTTTGCGATTGCTGCGCGATTCGCAGCTCCTGATCCTGTGCGAACTGTCGGCGCACCCTGCAGACCTGGACGAATTGGAGCGCAGGACAGCGTTGCCGAGATTGCGTCTCGAGCGAGACCTGGCATGCTTGTACTACGCCGGCGCAGTCACCACCCAGCGGCGCAATGCGGCGGCTCCCGGACAGGGCTTCAGAGGTGCAACTGAGACCAGCAAATTTTCTGCGTTCGATGCGGAAACCCTCTGGGATGCCACGAAGCCGCCCCCGCAGGAGGCCATTCCCACCGCACCGGTGATGCTCGAACCCAGCACTCGGAAAAGGTAGCGAGCCGTCCGGTCGGCGGAGTGCAGATTGACCGCACCAAACGCGCCCGCGAACATCGCCCGTTGGGCCGCCTATCGGATGAAATTTCCGTTCGGGCCGACCACCGTGATCTCGACAAAGTTCGTGCCATGGTGGTTGTCCGGGCTGTAGCTGAAGGTGTGGCCGCCCACGTCGAGCTTGCTCAGCTTCTCCATCCCTTCTTTGAGGCTGACCGGCGTGATCTGCTTGCCGGCCGCCCGCAAGCCGGCGATGAGCACCCTGGCGTTGATGTAACCGGCGAAATGGTCGTAGTCGACCGGCTTGCCCAGCTTTTCCATCTCGAGGTTGAAGTCGCGGGCCAGCGGCGTGGTCGCGCGCCAGGGATAGGGTATGACCTGCGAGATCGCCAGACCGCGGGCGTCGTCGCCGAGCGCCTTCAGCCCCGAGGAGCCGATCGACACCGAAGACGTGTAGATCGGCACGCCGAGGTGGGCGCGGTGGGCCTTGACGTAGGTCGTCGCGGACGGCCCGGACGCGATCATGATCACCGCATGCGGGCGCAGGGCCGCCAGGCCTTGCGCCACCGCCACAGCGTCGGCGCCGTTGGCCTCGAGCGGCCTGCTCGCCGTGACTTTCGCGCCTTCCTCGCGGATTACTTTTTCCGCCACGGCCAGCGTCGGGCGGTTGAACTCGGCGTTCTGGTAGACGATGGCGATGTCAGTGGACCCAACGGCCTTGAGGTTGCGCACCATTCGCGCCACTTCATCGGCGTAGCTGGCCGTGGTGGTGAAGAAGTACGGGTGGTGCTGGGTGCGCAAGGCGGGGCTGCCCGAGAGGACCGCGATGAGCGGCACCCGCTTTTCTGCGACGTAGGGCAGCACCGCCCCCGCTGCCGCGGTGCCGACGAAACCGAACAGGGCGGCGACCCCTTTTTCATCGACGAGGGACTTGGCGTTTTCGAGTGCACGCTTGGGGTCGAAGGCGTCGTCGACCAGCAGCAGCTTGACCTTGCGTCAGTTGATACCGCCGCGGCGGTTCACCTCGTCGATGGCCACCTGCCCCCCCGCCAGCCACGCCTTCAAGAGGGGCGCCAACGGCCCGGTCAACGGCGCGCTCTGGCCGATGAGGATGTCGGTTTTGGCCTGCAGGGCCGCAGCGTCCGGCTTGCCCTGCGCGAGTGCAGTACCAGGCACGGCAACGGCACCTGCGGCCGCAGCAAGCAACGCGCGGCGCGAGACATCGAGGGCGGGCGGTCGGTTCGACGGCATGGAATCTTCTGTTGAAAATGTCTTCTTGTGCATTGCTTGTTCCTGGAGGGCTCGCGTCATTGGCAATGGCCCTGCCTACCGTGCAAATTCAACTATCCGCCCGCTGTTGGCGTATGGGGGACCCTCGACCAGCTGACGCTCTTGCAGCGCAGGTTCGTAGGCCCATTCGAATTTGCACGCGTCGCACCACCACTCGGCGGGAGACCGCAGCCAATCGATCAAATGAACATGTCTCCCTGCGCATTTCGGACACGGTGGCATGTGCTGGATCAGTGCTATCCGGCGGGCGTAGTCCCCTGGAGCGCCACCCGCGGCGCTGTCGGTCATAGTCATGGCAAATCAAGGCCCCGCGCGCACACAAACGCTCAGTGCTGCTGCCGCACGGCCTGAGCCAGCGCAGCAAAGGCCTTCAGTGTCAGCGGATGCGTAAATCCCGCGCCGGCCACCGGGTGCGACGAGAGTTTGACGACGACCATCTCGGCGCCTGGGTTCACGTGGATGAATTGGTTGTGCACACCGGAGGCCTCGAACGCACCGTCGGCGTTGTGCAGCACCCACCACTGGTTGTGATAGCTGTAGCCGGACCGGAAGGTCATGCCCGAGGCCTTGAACTTCTCGCGGTCGCCGCCGCGGCGCAGGTCGTCGATCACTGCGCGATCGATGACTTGCTGGCCGTTGTACCTGCCTCCGCTGCGCAGCATCTCGCCGAAGCGCGCCAGGTCGCGCGCCGTGGCATTGAGCCCTGCACCCTGCAGCGGCGTGCCCACCGGATCGACCATCACATAGGCGTCCTCCTCCATGCCCAGACGGCTCCAGAGACGCTCGCTCAGCACGTCGGCGAAGTGTTTGCCCGTCACGCGTGAGACGATCCAGCCGAGCACTTCGGAGTGGACCGTGCGGTAGACGAAGCCTTCGCCGTGTTCGCCTTCCTTCTTCAAGGTCTTCAGGAAATCGTAGATCGTGCGTGGGCCCGTGTAGCCGTCCGGCGCCGGAAGCAGCGTGCTTGCGTACAGGTAGGGGAAGACCTCGGTGCTCGGGTCCGTGTACACCTCGCGGTAGCGCACCGCGCCGGTCATGTCCATCACGTCTCGGACCTTCATGTCTCCCCAGGCGCTGCCAGCGAGCTCGGGCACGTACTTCGTGACCAGCGCGTCGGGATCGATCTTGCCCTCGTGCGCGAGCTGCGCCGCGAGCACGCCCGTGAACGACTTTGTCACCGAGAACAGCAGGTGCGGTGTCTCCGGGCGCATCTGGTTCGCGTAGCGCTCATAGACGACGCGCCCGCGGTGCAGCACGACGATGGCGTCGGTGTAGGTGCGGTCGAGCCATTGCTTGACCGTGACCGCCTGGCCCTTGTCGTCTTCGAACGTGACGCCGTCGAGGTCGCGCGAAGCGACGCGCAGCGGTGACACGGGCCCCGTGCCGCGACGGACGTTGCGCGTCGGCACGAACTCGCGCGTGTGCTGCAGCACCCAGCGCATCTGCGGGTACTTCGTGCGGTTGCTCTGATCGATGATCTGATCCCCGACCGGGGGAAACGTACTCATGTAGCCGAGCCGGTCGAGCGACACGGCGTCAGGCGGCGGCAGTTGAGTCGCCTGTGCGACGGCACTCCCGCAGGCAAGGGCGGCGAGGCAGGCGATGAGCTTAGGATACATGGCGTGCTGCGAGGCGCGAGTTGAGTGAGCGCCGATACTGTCAGCCCCTGCCCACTGAATCTTGATCGCATCCTGATGACTCTCGAGCTGGACCCTCAGGGTTTTCCCATGTGGCGCGGCGAATTGCTGGAGCTGCCGCGCAAGGAGCGTGCGGTGCTCGCCTTGCTGATCCGGGCGCGCGGTCAAGTGGTCAGCAAACAGGCGTTTGCCGATGAGGCATGGAATGGCGCGCTGATGTCCGACGAGAGCCTCGCGCGCTGCGTTAGCCAGCTGCGACGCGCTCTGCCCGGCGTCGAGATCGAATCGGTATATGGCACCGGCTATCGGCTGTCTGGCTCGCCGCAGGTCGCGCACACGCGCCTGCTGGCCGCCTCGCGGGCCGCTCCCCATGCGGTGGAGACGCATCTGCACGCGCGAACACTGGCGCTGCGGCGCACGCCGACGGCGATGCAACGCGCGCTCGCACTGCTGCGCGCGCTGGTCGCCGCACACCCGGACTACGCCAGCGCGCGCGTCACGCTCGCCGAGTCGCTGGCGGGCGCCGCGTCCTGGGGCCTGCTGGCCGGCGCCGGATTCGTCGAAGAGGGCCTGGCAGAGCTCGACGCGGCCCAGCGCACCGACGCCCGCACGCCGGGTATCGCGACATGTCGCGCGTGGCTGCTCGATCTCGCCTGGCGTTTCGAAGAGGCAGAGGACGCGTACCGCGATGCGCTCGCTGCCTCGCCTGACGCCGACACCCTCTTTCTGCACGGATGGCATCGATTGGCCCTTGGACAGCCGGATGCCGCGGCCTCTCGCTTTCGCGAGGCGATTGCGCAGCAACCCCATGCGCCTCTGTTCCCTACGATGCTGGCGCGCGCGCACTACCATGCCGGGCGCTTGGATGAGGCGCTGGACGAGATGAACGCGACTTGCCGCGACCACCCCGATAGTGCCGTCGCGGCGCTCTTTCGCGCAGGACTGCTGGCCCAGGCCAACCCCCAACCGGCGCTCGCCGACCTCGCATGGCGGCTGGCCGAGCAGCCCGACGCTCCACCTTATGCCCTGGGAGTGCTCACCTATGTACTCGCGCGCTGCGGGCGCGGTGCCGAGGCCGCTGTGTTGATCGAGGCCTGCCTGGCATGCAGCAGCTCAACGCCATGCAGCGCGGCGCTGCATGCGGCGGCCTGCATCGCACTGGGGGATGACAATCGCGCGGCCCGATTGATCGCAGAAGCCGTCGAGGCGCGCTGCGGGCTGGTTCCCATGCTGTTGCGGGAACCAGCCAACGCCGCCGTGCGTGATCACCCCCTCGTCGCCCCGCTGTTTGCACGAGTGTTCGGCTGACGTTGGTCAGCGATTGCCCGAGCAGCCGCGGCGCCGCGGCCGGCACGATCTCACGCATCAAGATCTGATCAAGATTGTCCGGCCGCGGCTGCCTAGTATTCGTCGCCTCGCAGGCATCATCCGGCGAGCCGATGCGACCCGAATCCCCGATGACCGCCTTCCCCTTCAACACCCCTATCGCACTGTGCGGCGAACTGCGCGCGCCGCGCCAGATGCTGGCCGACCAGACCTACGATGACCACAAGTCGATCCACGACGACGCCATGGCCGCCGATTTGGGGCTGCGCGCCGGGCCCATCGAGGGGCCCACGCACTTCAGTCTGTTCGACCCGCTGCTGGTCGCCCTGTGGGGGCCGGCCTGGTTCGAGACCGGCTGCATCAGCGCGCACTACCAGACCATGGTGGTAGAGGGCGAGGAGACTCGCGCCTTTGTGCAACAGCCGGCGGCCGGCGCGCGCTTCACCCGCATCTGGGCCGAAAAGCGCGACGGCACGCCGGTGCTGACCGGCACCGCCTCGGTCGGTGCGCCGGCGGCCGATGATCCGCCGACCGAGATCGCCGGACGTATCGCCAGGCTGAGGCCGTCCGGCCCGCTGGTGATCAACCGCGACTTGCGCGTGGGCCAACAGGGTGCCGGCAACCCGGAGCGGGTGCGCATGGGCTTCGACCAGCACATGGGCGGCCACTACCCATTCACTCTGGCCGACAAGCTCAAGGTGATCACCGAGCCCTGCGCCTGGTATACGCCCGAGGGCGGCCCGAGCTCGCCCTGGGGCCGCGCGATCATCCCGACCGAGATGGTCAGCGTGCTGCTGGGCAGCACCATCGACCAAGCGAACTTCCGCGGCCGGGGCCCGGCGGTCGGGCTGTTCGCTGGCCAGCAGATCCGCTACCTGCAGGGCCCATTGTTTGTCGACCATCCTTACGAGCTGGAGCGCGAAATCATCGCGCTCAGCGAAAGCGCCCGCACCGAATCGGTGTGGATGCGTACGCGGGTGTTCGACGGTGTGACGCGCGCGCCGGTGGCCGAAATGGTGCTCAATGGCGCGACGCTGAAGGCCTCGTACGAGCCCTACGAGCGCGAGGCCCGCGCGCTAGGTCGCAGCGTTTGAGCTCGGACGCCCGCTCCGCCCCCTTATGAGAAGTGGGTTCGCCAACTACGCGCCGGGGTCCTGCGACACGCTTTCTTCGCCCCCCTAGAACTGCGCCACCACGTTGATGAACGCGCCGTAATGCGTGTAGCTCAGGTTGGTCAGGTCGTCCGAAAAGTCAGTGAAGTTCCAGCCCGCGCCGATCTTGACGTTGTCCGACAGGCGCCGGTAGACGGCGGCCAGCGCGCCGCGCTTGGAGTCCTCCGCCTGCTTGACGGCCAGCACACGGCCTTCTATCACGAAATCCCATTGGCGCATGACACGCCAATCCGCGCGGGCGATATACAGATCGGCCGTGCTGTCGAAGAACTGCGGGTTGACCCGGTCCTGGCTGACCTGCCCCATCCGGCGCGCAATCTTGCCACCCACCGACCAGCGGCTCGAGAGGTCGTAGATGGCGTCGAGCGACACGATGTGGCTCTTCTGGATGTAGGAGGCCGCCGTGTTCGGCACCAATTCCTGTCCGGACGACGGAAGGTTATAGAAGTAGGTGTACTTGACGAGCGCGTTCAGGCGGTCGTTTCGCACCGGGCGATAGGCGTAGCCCATGACGGCCTCGGTGTAGCTGCCGTCATAGAACTCGCCTAGTGAGCTCTTGCTTTGGGAGTAGTTGAGCCTTCCGAGGAGGCGCCAGTCCGGATTGATCTGGTACTTCAGGCTGTTCTTCGTGAGGAAGCTCTTGCGGTTCGAGAACGAGAGATCGATCGCCGACTGGACCTGGTCGCGTCGAAACTCGACCAGGCTCGCCACCTTGATCGCCGCGAGCCCGTACCCGACCGACACGGTGAAGCCGGAGCGCTCCATCTTCGCGCCCGTCAGGTTGTCGCGCAGCGTGCCCGCGTCGACATGGGTCGAGAAGTTCCAGCGTTCGCTGGGCGTGTACTCCACGCCCGTCGAATGCATGAGTCCGACCGGCACGTCGCCATGCGTGTACTTCTCCTCGCCGAAGATGTTGGTCGTGTCCGAATAGTGACTCTTGGCGCCGGCGACCATGCTGCCCTTGTTGGCGCGCACGCCGTTGTCCGTGCGCTCGTCCTCGAGCGCGTAGTTGAGGTAGGTGGTGGTCTTGTCGGTGACGAGGTACTCGGTCCCTAGCCTTGCGCCCACGCCCAGGTCGCCGTTGGAGACCTCGCCGTTGGCCCTGAGGCGATCGTTGAACCGGTACACGCCGCCGGTTCCGACGCGCCCGTTCTTCTCGCGATTGCCGGTGGTCGATGCCGTGTCCTGCACATAGCCATACGCCGCCCACTTGCCGAGCGAGTCGTAGGTGGCACGCGCCACCACGTCGGTGCGGTCGCCTTGCACCTGGGTGAGCGGGACCACGGGCGAATGGTCGGTCCTGCTGTCCTTGCGCACACCGGAACTGAGCTTCCAGCGGTCGGTGAGCTTGTAGTCGGCATTGACTTCGAGCGCAGCGGTTTTGAGCGACATCTCCTGCGACTTCTTGTCGGCCTTGGCCAGCAGGTACAGGTTGTCGGTGATGGCGGTCTTCACCGCCACGCCCGCCTGGCTCAGATCGGTGGACGCCATGAGGCCCGGGGCCGAATAGCCGCCCTCCACCGACTGGTGATAGAAGGTCACCTGGCCGTTGCTTTCCTGGCGCAGGTCCTTCAGATCGACACTGCCGTCGATGCGGGTCGCGCCGTGCCGTCCGCTGTCGACGACGGGCGGCACCACGGCATTCGTCGTGGTAGTCGGTGCGAAGGTGAAGCCGCCGTCGTTGGAGCCGAAGGCGGTGGCACTCGTGCCCGTGGTTGCGCCCGTCTCGACCTTGACCCAGGTCGTCGCGCTCTGGCGCCAGGTGACGTCGGCAGCCGCCAGCTTGCCCTCCGCGCCGGGATCGGTGTTCTTGTTGGCCGTCAAGCCGAGCTTCAGCTTGTCGTTCACCCAGTACTGCACGTGCCCGCCGGTCGACACCTTGTCCAGCTCCTCGAAGCCGGTGGAGTATTCGTAGCGCGCGACCAGGTACGCATCGTTCCCCGGACTGATGTCGCTGACCACGAGCAGGCTATCGCCTGTCACCGGCGACAGCGGCGAAGACAGCAGGATGCGGCCCTGCATGTAGTCGATCGTGTAGTCCTGGACCGGGACCAGGTTCCTCACGGAAACGACGAGCCCCGAGATCTTGTCGCGGATCTCGATGCGCACCCGCTCCGAGCCCGTCATGATGTCCTGGTGCTTGAGGTAGTACAGCGAGCCGCCGGTGCCACGGAACTCGTCGCGCCCGGCCAGCGTACCGGGCTGCGCGGCAAAGCCGTCGAGCACGAGGCGCTTCTCGCCGAACCGCGTGGTGGCTTCGGGTTCGTAGTGGAGGTTCGCGCCGTAGAGCGTGCGGTCCACATGCGCCAGGCTGTTGCCCGTGTAGCCGAGCCTGAAATTGCCCCACAGGCCGTAGCTGGCACGATTCTGGAGCTTGGCGTAGAACTTCCCGAGCGTGGGCGCCGTTTCCTCCGTCGTGCTGTCGTCGCCGTAGGTCGGGTAGAAGTAGTCGGGGTTGATGCGACGGAACAGGCCGTCCGGCGTCTTCTTCATGACGTTGCTGAACAGACTGCCGATGCTGTCTTCGAGCGTGTCGGCGCTGGCCGTCAGCTTCCACCGGTCGCCGAACTTTCCGCGCGTGAAGAAGGCGAAGCGGCCGTCAAGCGACGCGCTGCTGTCGTAGTGCGGATTGTCGGGCGCGACGAGCTTGGCCGGCCCGCTGGTGGACGACTTCGACGCCGTGACGTCGGCAATGGCGACAGTGAACCAGTCTTTCTTCCCGAGCTCGAGATCGCGCAGGTACATCTCGCCGTTGCCATCCTTGTCGAGCACTGAGACCTCGACCGAGTGCATGCCCTCGGGCAGGATCTCCTCGACGACGAACTTCCTGTCATCGGACACCGGCACGTCGCGGCCGGCCACCGACACCCGGTGTGCGTCCGGGATATCCGTTCCGAAGACCTTGATGGCACCGCCGTGCAGCTGGATGTTCTCCACCGCGAGGCGGTTCTCGCCGTAACCGGCGAGAAGCTCGCGCTCGGCGCTCTTCTCGGCCACGTCAGGGGCGACCCGGTCGATGACCCACAGCGGCTGCGACGAGGTTTCGTTGAAGTTGCCATCCTTGTCGTAGACACGCACAACGTACTTGAGGTCGCGCCCGGGCGCCGAATACGACGGGAAGTTGGCCCGCCACTGCCCGCGGCCCTCCTGGTCGAGCGACACGACGGCCAGCGGCTGGTCACGCACGGACCGGTCCTGGTCGAAGATGCGCACCTCGCTGCTGGCGATGAACGCGCCGAAGTTCGAATAGGCCTTGAACTGCACCTGATCATCGATCGCGTCGGTGGCCGGATCGTCCTGGTAGCGGATCGAGGGTGGCCAGGCCGTCACGTTCAGACGGGGCTTGAGGTCCAGGTTGTCGTACTTGAACTGGATACTGGCCTTGTCCAGTGCCACGTCCGTGCAGCGCTGGACGTCGGAGGTGCTCTTGCCGGGGTCGTCCAGCGGCCTGCCGTCCACCGTGATGCGCATCAGGTTGAGCGCGTACGGGTTGGCCACGGTCACGTCCTGCGTCATGCGGGTGACCTGCAGGCCCTCCAGGTCGTCGACGGCCGCGAGATCGTCGTAGACCACCTGGGCCTGCACGCGCGAGACCTTGGCCTCGGTGAAGCCTTTGTTGACCACGTCGTCGCTCTGCACGTAGCCGTGCCCTTCGTGCTCAGCCTGCCCGTGCTTGAGACCGAGCTGCTGAACGACCTTGTCCATCACGACACGGGCGCGCGCCGTCGACAGGCCGATGTCGTCGCCGTAGGCCAGGGCGGTGCGGCGGTCCAGGCGCTCGTTGCTGGTGTAGCCGACGAAGCGCACGCGCACTTTCTTCCTGTCCTTGATCTCGGCCATCACCCTGGCGAGATCGTTCGCGTAGTCAGACGGCAGGACCGGCTTGCCGTTCTCGTAGACGACCGGCTTGATGGTGACGTTGGGGGACTCGTAGACACGCGTCACGGTCTCGGGCTGCGCGGCCTCGGGGCACAGCTGCGGCTCGGGCGAGAGTTCCTTGAGCGCATCGTCGTACCAGAACTCGACCTCGACGCGCCGGTTGGCGGCACGGCCGCTTTCCGTGTCATTGGACGCGGCCGGGTTGTCCGCGCCCTTGCCGTCGCTGTCGACGGCGCTGGCCGGCAGCTTGAGCGCATCCTGCAGGGCGAGCGCAAGGCGGCGGGCACGCGCCTTCGAGAGGCCGAGGTGGTCGGCGTAGATGCGCTCGTCGCGCCCGGTGAGCGGCGCGCTGTCGGTGTGACCGATGAACTTGACCACCACGTTGCGCTTGTCGCCCAGGTCATTGAGCACCTGCAGAAACTTCCGTTGGTACTCCTGCGGCACCGTCGTGTTGTCCCCGTCGTAGTGGAACGCCGGGATCACGTTCTTCACGCGCGTGCGCTTGGCGTGGCCTTCCTTGTAGCTCATCTTGCACATCTGCTCCACGCGGCAGACCTTCACGCGCTTGATGTTCTCCTGCACCACCACCTGCTTCGTGACGAGCTTCTCGTCGACCTCGTCATACCAGACCTCGACCTCCATGCGGCGGTTCCGGGCACGCCCGGCCTCCGTGTCGTTGGAGGCGACCGGCTGGCGCTCGCCCATACCTTCGTAGTTGATCGACTCGGCCGGGAGCTTGAGCGCCTTCTTGAAGAACTCGGCCGCCACGCCGGCGCGCTCGCGCGAGAGACCGTCGTTGTCCACGAACTGGACCCGGGTCTCGCCGAAGAGCGACACGTTATCGGTGTGGCCCACGAGGTGCAGGCGCACGTTCTTGCGATCCTTCATGCCGTCGAGGATCTTGCGCACCTTCTCGACGTACTCGTTCGAGATGTCCGCCTTGCCCGACGAAAAATAGATCGGCGGCAGGAGGTTCTGCACCTTGATCGTCCGCACGTTCTTCTCGAGCACCTCCTTGTCCTCGGTGCGCTCCTTGACCAGGGGCGGCAACTTGCCCTCGTCCTGCTGCCATGGCGTCGACTGACCGTACGGGGACAGCTGCTTCTCGACGGCCTGTCCGAGCGACTGGGTGCTGTAGATCTTCGGCGTGCCCTGCTTCACGGCGTCGGTGCCGGCAGCCACCTGGGCCATGCCGGCGGCGGGCAGCAGCAGGCAGCACGCGAACTGGAGGAGTTGTCTTGACATCGTTCTTCTCGGCGCGTTCATCGAGAGGCCCCTGTGCGCCGGAAGACTTCCGTCTCGATGGTCAGGTCGTACGCGCCGCCCCCGCGTTTCCAGGCCGCTTCGATCTGGCGCCGGATGGACTCGAGCCGCTCCCTGACCAGGCTGTCGTTCTCGTTTTCGGCCAGGTACGACAGCCGCAGCACGGACGTCGCTTTCTTCAGCTCGTTCTGCAGCAGCGCCATGCGCTGCTTCCACTGGATGCGCATTTCGGCCGTGCCGGGCTCGAACACGCCGTCGGCCAGATCCAGCTTCACCACCCGGTGGATGGCGGCGCCGAAGTTGAACTTGATCATCTTGCCGCGCGTGGCGCGCTGCACCTGCGGGTTCTCGGTCGTGATGCGGTAGCCCGCGGGCAGCGAGCGGTCGTCGATCTTCAGAATGAAGTTGGAGCCCCGGTCCGGATCGGGCACGACCGCGCAGGTCAGGTGGAATCGGCCATGCGGGTCGGTCGTCACGATGAGGCCGGCGGTCGTCACCAGACGCACGCCGGGCAGGCCGCGTTCGCCCTCGTCCTGGTAGCCGTTCAGGTTGACGTCGTCGAACACCTTGCCGATGACATCGGTGCAATCGAGCGTCGGATCGGCGACGACACGCACCGTTGCCGTGGCTTCGCCCGATGCGACGGTGCCCAGCTGAGGGGCAAGGACCTGGGCCCGGTTGACATACGTGCCCTCGCTCACGCCCGAACCGACGATCAGCAGGAGCTGGATCACGCGCTTCGCGTTGGTGGCCAGCTGCAGGTTGCTCCACGTGAGCTGGTTGCCCGCCACGGCCGGCTCGGCCGGCTGGCCATCGACCCGGCCCGACCCGGGCACGTACTTGAAGCCGGCCGGGAAGGTGTCGACGACGCTGAGCCTCGTCAGCGTCACCGCCATCGTGTTGGTGACGGTGATCGTGTAGGGCACCAGCTGGCCTCGCGGGGCGTTCTGCAGCCCCGCGACCTTGGTGATGGACACGGCGTTGGCCAGGCGCGGGTCGATCGCGACGTGGTTGTTGTAGATCTGGCTGGTCGCCGGCAGGACGCTGCTGTTGAACATCAACCGCAGGTAGTGGTTGGTGCCCGCGCTCGCGGCGGCCACCGCCAGGCCAGGCGCGGCGTCCGACGGCTGCGATTCGCAATACGCGGAGGTCGCCGGGACGGCATCGGACGACGTGCCCGGGCAGTTCGCCACCCGGAACGACGGCGTGCCGGCATGCGACATCGGCGGGATGGCCTTCGACACGCCAGGCATGTAGGCCGAAGGCGGCGTCACGCGAATGAGGTACTCGCCTCCGGACGGGCAGGACGGATCGCTGAAGTTCAGGTCGAACTTGTAGTAGCCGCCCGCCGGCGTGACCTGCCCCTGCTGGACCGGGTCATCGAAGCACGCGGACGGCAGCGGCACCGAGCTGCCCGCACGCACCATGTCGAGCGCGGCACCCACCACCGGTGTGCGCACGATCGAGTCGTAGGTCACCCCGTTGGGCTGCAGCGGCAGGTTGAGGTTCTGGAGGTTGCTGCCCGACGGCGCCGCGATGCCGCTGATCAGCTGCATGCCGTTGACGAAGGGCGATTCGGCACGGCCCAGCTTGGCCGTGTTGGCGCCGCCGCCTGGGGCGTTGAAGCGCAGCGTGAACTGGTCTGCGGGCGTGGTCGATGGCAACAGGCCCTTGATCGCGTACTGCCCGTTGGCGTCGGTGGTCACCGTGCCCAGGAGCACCTTGTTGCGCAGCACGTCGACCGTCCAGCCCTGAAGCGGGGTTTCGCCGGCGTCGGAAACCTTGTTGAGGTTGGCGTCGTGCCACACGCTGCCGTTGAGGCTCGCCGTGCCCGCCGCGGCACCGACCGCGATGGCGGCGCTGGCCGAGGCGGTCAGCGCCGGCGCGTTCCACGCCACCTGGGCTGTGTTGGTGATGAGGGTGCCCAGCGGCAGGCCATTGGCGATCCGCACCCGGAAGCGCAGCTGTGTGCTCGCACCCGGCGCCAGGCTCCCGTGGGTGGCCGCGTAGTCGGCCCGCAACAGGGCACCGGTGACACTCACGCCCGCCGCCCCGCCGTTGAGCGTGGCGGAGCCGGCCACATAGGCGACCTGCGCCGGCAGGGGAGGCGCGCCGAGGTCATCGGTGACCACCACGTTGGTGGCGGCCGCGGCGCCGGTGTTCGTCACCGTCACGAGGTACTCGAGCTGCGAGCCGGGCAGCGCGTCGCCACCGCCGACCACCTGGACGGCCTTGGTGATGGAGACCTGCTGTGCGCTTCCGACGATGATCGTGGTCGGCTGCAAGCCGTTGGCGCTGTCGCCATCCGCATCCGTCAGCTGGCTCCCCAGTTCGGTCGCCAGGGTGCCCTGGTTGCTGATCACCGTGCCCGCGGCGACACCCGCATTCACGCGCGCATCGAAGGTGATCACGGCGCCGGAATGCGGCGCGATGGTGCCGGCGGCGCTCGAAGGCGAGTTCGCCGGGATCCCCGTGATCAGCGGCGACACCCCGCCATCGGGCCGTCCGACCGGTGCGCCGTTCAGCGTCACCGTGTTGGCCACGTAGGCGGTGTTGGCCGGCACCAGGTCGGTCAGCACAACCCCGGTCGCCGCCAGCCCCGACGGGTTGTCGATGCTGATGGTGTAGCGGACGACGTCGAGCGGATCGAGCACGCCGTTGCCGTTGGTGTCGCCGACGAGCGCCACCGTCTTGCGCGCCACCAGCAGTGCGTAGGGGCCGACGATGTCGCGCGTCGGATCGCCGATGGCGGGCGTTCTCGGATCATCGGAGGGCACCTCGGCGAACACGCCGCTGCCTGCCCCGGAACCGTTGACGAAGCCCTGGTTGCTGATCAGCGTGCCGTCGAGCACGCCGGCATTGACCCGCACGTCGAACGTGATCGTGGCGACATTGGCCGGCGCGGGCGAGGCGTCCGCACGCATGGCGCCCGGCGTGGGATCTTCCGGCGCGTGGATCTGCAAGCCGGCCTGCAAGGGCGAGACGCCGCCGGCGTCCGGCACGGCCACGCCGCCCCGCGTGGTGCTGCCCGGGACATAGGTCGTGTTCACCGGGACGAGGTCGCGCAGGGTCACGCCCACGGCGCTCTCGGTGCCGATGTTCTTGACGGTGATCGTGTAGCGCAGGCGGTCACCCGACCGCAGGATCGCCGCATCGCCGGTCATGTCCAGCGAGGTCTTCTTCACCTGCAGCAGCGGATTGGACGTGACCACCGTGCGGGTGGGATCCTCGTCGCCGCTGACCGCAGGGTTGTCGGCGCCGTTGACGTTGGGGTCGTCGCTGTTGAGGGTCGGGCTCGTCGCGCTCGCCAATTGCGCCTGGTTCAGCACCACGGCGCCGCTCTTGATCACCGGCGCCAGGCGCGCTTCGTACACGACCGTCAGCGAATCACCCGCCGAGCCCGTGGCAGCGACGCTTAAGCCACGCACCTCGAGCAGCCCGGTGCCCTTGGCACCGCCGTTCGGATTGGTGTTGCTGGTGGCGCCCGCCGGTGCGGAAACGAGTCGCAGGCTGCCGGGCGCGAACAGGGCCGCGGCGCTGAGGCGATCGAGCTCGTCGGTCAGCGTCGCGGCGCCCACGGGCAAGGCGCTCACGTTCCTCACCGTCACCGTGTAGCGCATCACGTCGCCCGGTCGCGCGCTGCTGCCGGGGTTCTGCCCCGTGGTGACGTTCACCACGGATTTGCGGAACTCCAGCACCGGCGCCTCGGTGGTGAGGGCATGCGCGTCCTGGAAGTCCAGCACGCCCGGCGTGCCGTTGGTCAGCGTGTTGTCGTAGGTGTGGATGGCCCCGGAACTCCCGGCGATGGCCGGGTTGGCGCTGCGCCATTGAATGGCGCCGGCGACGTTGGTGAGCGTGATGCCGCTGCTCGAGCCGGCATCGAGCGAAGCGCCGTAGGTCACGATCAGGCGCTGCGTCGGCGCAAGGGCGGTTGACGCGCTCAGCAGGTTGATCCTCAGCGTGCAAGCGGGCGCACCCGCGAAGCTGGTCGTGAAGTCGGTCCCGTTCACCAGGTTCGCGGACACGGGGGTCACACCATCGGCCTGGTACACCCGCGCAGTGACGTTGGCCGGCGCCGCGCCACACATGCCGCCGATCGGCGCGGTCGTCACGTTGGGCAGAATGTCGGACAGCACGACGTTCCATGCCGTGCCGGTGCCGGTGTTGCGCACGTCCAGGGTGAACGTGCCGGGCACGCCCACGCGCATCGTGGCCGGGCCGCTCTTTTGCAGGCTCAGGTTAGGGGCGACGATGGTGATCGCGCCGCTGGCACCCGGCGCGCCGTTGGCCTGCGTGGTGTTGTCGTTGTTGACGCTGTTGTAGGTGTAGCTCGCCGTGTTGGTGAACTGCTTGCCAGCCGTGTTGTTCACGATGTCGTCACCGAGGACGAGCACGAGGTCGACAATGAGCTGGTCGCCGGCCGGGACGTCGAGGCCCCCGGTCGTGGTGTCCTGCAGCGCCAGGTTCGTCGCGGTGCCGCCGTTGGCGAGCGTCGCCCAGGTCTTCGTGTTCGAGGCCAGACGGGCGCTCGCACTCACGTAGGCAAGCGACACGCCGGTGGTCGCGAGCCCGATGTCGTCCAGGACTCGCACGTCATGCATCGCCGTGGGCTGTGGCGTGGCCGGAAGCGTGATGCGATAGGTGAACGGCTGCCCGATGCCGGCGCTCGTCGCCAGCGCCTGCTTCGCGAGCGCGGTGGCCGAGGCCGTGGTGAGCTGCACCGTCGCCGCGCTCGTCGCGCCATAGTCCTTGCGGAAACTGGCGTTCGGATCCGTGGCGTCGAGCGAGTAGTAGTGCTGCACCTGCGCCCGGTTCGCCAGCACCATGCCGGCGCCGAGCGCCGCGTCGGCCTTGGCCTGGTACACCAGCCGCAGCGTTTCACCCGGCGCGATCGCATACTGGCCCGCGACGCCGGAGACGAAGTTCCAGGTGGCGATGCCGGTCGCGCTGCTGTAGGTGGGCGTCACGGCGGGCAAGGTCGTGCCCGCGTTGACCAGGCTCACGCTCACCGCGGCAGGCGCGGCGTTGCGCATCCCGACCGGGAGGATGTCCTGCAGGTGCGGGTTGTACGCCGGTGCGTTGCCGGTGTTCTGGATGGACACCGTGTAGGTGACCGACTCGCCCGCGACGAGCACGTTGTCGCCCCCTGCAGGTGCCGCGCTCTTGGACACGCCGAGGACCGGTTGCCACACGTTGATCGAGGCGTTCGAGGTCTTCGGTGTGGCCGCCGCGCCTCCGATGGCGTAGTTGAGCGCGACGTCGTTCCTCAACTGCTGCGCCGCGGGCAGCTGCGCGAGCGTGTTCACCACGCGGGCGCGGTACTGGATGACGAAGACGTTGTTGCCGGCGTTGTTGTCGACGGCATTGACGACGTTTCCGAAGTTGAAGCTGACCGTGCTGCCGCTGACCACGGGTCCGGTGAAGTCGCCGTGGCTGAACGGCGCCGCCGGCGAATAGGGCGAGCTCGTGTCGCCGTTGATGCTCACCACGCTGTCGAAAGCCATGCCCGCGGGCAGCGTGTCGGTGATCACGACGTTCTGCGTCGTGCCCTCCCGCAGCGTGGCGCCCAGCGTGTAGAGGACGGTGTCACCCACGCGCAGTGTCGAGTCGGTGGCGGTGCTGGGCGCGGTCGCCCAGCTGTCGGCGCCGACCGTCTTGGCGAGCGCGGTGGGATCGAGCGCGCTCACCGTCGACGTGGCCGGTCCTGCGCAATAGGTGTTGGGCGCGGTCGCGTTCGGGCAGCCGGCGCCGTTGCGCTCGCCCGCCGCACCGCCGTCGAGTGACCCCCAATCCGTGTAGACGCTGTTGATGATCGGCGTGCCATTGGCCGACAGCACCGTGGCCCGGTAGCTCAGCACCAGCGTGGCGCCGACCGGGATGTCGAGCAGGCCATCGCCGTTCTGCGCGCCCCATACCAGCGCGCCGCTGGCCAGCACGGTGGGCTGCGCCACGAAGCCGCTCACCACGACCCCGTTGATCGTGGCCGTCGCCGAGCCGGCCACCAGCGACAGGTTCGACGGCAGGAGATCGATCACGTCGACGTCGTAGGCCGTCGCGGTGCCGTTGTTCGTGACCGTCACCGTGTACTGCAGCACGTCGCCGGCCGCGGCCGCAGCGCCGGCGGCCTTGCCAGCCGGCGAGACATAGCTCACCGCCTTCACGCTGCCCAGGGCCGGTTCGACCACGGTCATGCTGGCGGTGGTGCCGCCCCCGCCGATGGCCTGCGTCGCGTTGTCGCCGTTGATCTTGTTGTACGTGTACGAGGCGCTGTTGGTGAATGTCAGGCCGTTCGCATTGCTCGCGACGTTCTGCAGGACCACCGTGATGTCGATCACCGCCTGGCTGCCGGCGGGGATGTCGATGCCTGTCGTGGTGTCCTGGAGGACGAGATTGGTCGGGCTGCCGGTGTTGGTCAGGTTCCAGCTGCCGCCCGACACGACGCTCGCGCCGACGAAGCCGAGCCTGGCCGCCGACAGCCCGAGGTTGTCGAGGATGCGCACGTCGTACAGCGGCACGGTCGACGGCGTGGCCGGCACCGTGATGCGGTACTTGAACTGCTGGCCGATGGTGGCGCTGGCCTGGGTGTTCGCCTTGGCGAGCGCACCGGGCGCGTAGACCTGGACCGGCGTGACATCGCCGGTGGCACCGAGCAGGGACGGCCCGTTGACATAGGGGTTGTCGCTGAGACCGGCCCACGCCACGCCGAACTCGTCCGTGCCGGTGAGGCTGGCCTGGTTCAGCACGGTGGCGCCGCTGGCGACGCCGGGTGCCAGCGTGACGTCGAACTGGACTTGGTACTGCTGGTCCTTGAGCAGGTCCAGGCCGTTGATGCTGATCGAGCCGGTGCCCTTGGCGCCACCGGTCGGGTTCACGGTCAACGTCACGCCGGCCGGCAGGTCGCTGCTCGCGAGCGCCAGCGACCCCGGCACGAACGCCGCTGTCGCGTTCAGTGCATCGAGGTCGTCCGTGATCGTGATGTTGTTGAGTCGCGGGAACGTGAAGTTCTGGATCTGCAGCGTGTAGCGCAGACGGTCGCCCGCAAACGCTACTGTCGCAACCGGTACACCGGTCGTCAGGTCACCGACGGACTTGAGGAAGAAATAGCCCTGGGTCGTCGACGTGACGGTGTAGGCGTCCTGGAAATCGAGCGTGCCCGGCGTGCCGTTGGTGAGCGTCCGGTTGTACTGGCGGCGCGCGGCGCTGCCGCTGGCGGCGCTGTACCACTGCGTGGCGCCCGCGACGTTGGTGAACGTGAGGCCGGGCCCCGTGCCGGCGTCCAGGCGCGCCTGGTAGGTGACGATCAGGCGCTGCGTCGGTGCGATCTTGGTCGCCGCCGACAGCATCGTGAGGCCGAGCTGGCAGCCGCTGTAGGTCACCGTGTAGTCCGTGCCCGCCGCGAGTACGCCCGACACCGGCGTGACGCCATCGGAGGCGAACACCCGGGCCGTCACGGTCGGGGTCGGATCGGCGGCGCACATCCCGGTGGGCAGGATGTCGGTGACCGTGGCGTTCCATGCGTCGCCGGCGCCGGCGTTCTGCACGTTGAGCCGGAAGGGCGCGGCCGTGCCGACGTTGAGATTCGTGAGCGCGCTCGTCTTCTGCAGCGTCAGGCCGGGCTCGACGATGGTCATCGGCGGCGAGACACCCGACTGACCCGGCAGCGGCGCATAGGTCGTTCCGCTGATGACGCGCCCGAACCACCACTTGGCGGTGTTGGTGAACTGCGTGCCCGCGACGTTCGACGGCACGTCGTCGAGCACCACCGTCATCTGGATCTCGATCTGCGTGCCGGGGGCGACGCTGGTCAGCGCCGGATTGGCGTCGGACGAGAAGACGATGTGCTTCGTGTTGTCCGACGCGGGAATGCCCAGCGACGACAGCGTCGCCGGCGATGCGCCGAGCGCGAGCGGGCCGATCGCGGTGCGTGACCCGCCGTTGACCAGGAAGGCGGTGTTGCTGACATACGTGGCCGACGCGCCGATCGCCGCGAGGTCGTCGTAGATCGTCGCGTTGGACAGCGTGTTGACCGACGGCTGCGCGTAGGTGGTGTTCGTGGCCGGGTCGAACATCACCGGCACCGTGAGGGTGTAGGTGAAGGGCACCCCGATCGTGGCGGTCGGGCCCGGCGCCTTTTTCTGGATGGCCTCTACCGGGATGAAGAGGTCCTGGCATGAGTTGTTGGGGTTGTAGATCGCGTTGTTGACGAACCAGATCCTGGTCGTCGTCGTCGCGCAGGCCATGTTCCCGCCGAAGTACAGGTTCTCGAAGATCGCGAGGTACCCGTCGGACTTGAAGTTCAGCGTCGAGGTCAGTCCCTGCGGCCACTTCGCCGAGATCGGGAAGTTCCTGAAGCTGCAGTTGGCGTCCATGCCGATCGAGGACGGCAGCGTCAGGGGGGTCAGGGCCGGGTCGTTGCCGTCGATGACGTGGAACCCGTTGACGACCGGGTAGCCGCTGCAGAAATCCGCCCCCGCCTGCGCCGACGAGGCCCCTCCCAGGAGCAACATCAGCGCGAGCAGGCGCACGACGAGCCATCCGCCACCGATGCGGCGGGTCATTTTCAGAATGCTGGTCACGAAACTGCTGTTATTTGATTTTTCGAAACGGGGGATAGACCCGAACGCGAAAGATGCAGGACAACGCCGAAGAGGCAATGAGTGCCTCGCGTTTCGTCCGTCGAACATCGAGATGTCTGGTCCATCGCATCCACGCTCCCCGCCAACTCATCGGCTGTCGCTACGGTGCCGGAACCCGGACCGCAGCCGCCGCGGATTTGAAACAGTGTGAAATGCCCAGACGCAAGGCTTTCGCTGTGTTCCCTGTAATTGCGTGATGTATTCCACGCGTGAGCAGGTCAAAACGGATGGATACAGTCTCGCGATGTTTCCGTCGCCGCGCCACAACGAAGCTCAGCAGGAAACGAAAAGCCTATGGCAGCATCACGCCAGACTCGTCATCCAGTGGTGCACAAACTGACTGAGCAACTTCGACCATGGCTTTGTCAGCGCCGTTTGCGCAGCCTGGGCATGCGCTCCGGAAAACTTGCACTCAAGGCCTAGCCTGTCATTGCCACATGAAAAGCTTTCTTAACTTCCTCGTCGCCGCCGCCTTCAGCACGCTGACCTCTGCGGCCTTGGCGCAGCAGGCGCCCAAGGAGCAGATCAAGGGGCTCGACGAGCAGGTGCAGGACATCAAGAAGGACATGCTGGCGATCTCCTCGGAGCTGATGCAGCTCGAGGAAAAGCTGCTGTACCCCTCCAATACCCAGTTGGCGCTGTTCGTGAGCCTCGCCGGCAGCGGGAAGCTGCGGCTCGACTCGGTGCGGATCAAGGTCGACGGCAAGGACGCCGCGGACCACGTCTACACGTTCAAGGAACTCGAAGCGCTGCAAAACGGCGGCGTCCAGCGCATCCACACCGGCAACGTGCGGACCGGCGAGCACTCGCTCGAAGTCCTGGTGATCGGCAAGAGCGGCAACGACGCCGATTTCCGGCAGGTGGCGACCTACAAGTTCAAGAAGGCCGTGGAGCCCAAGCTGCTGGAGATCGTCGTCGATCGCTCCGAGTCGTCCGCCAAGGCCATCCAGTTCAAGGAATAGCGGTTTACGTGATGCGAGGTTTTCTTTGCCTCATCGGACTGCTCATCGCCCCGCTGGCGCATTCGGCGCCGCCGGCGGAAAAGGTGCGCGCCAAGGACCTCTATCTGGGAGAGGCTTATTTCCACGCGGCGCAAGGCAGTTATTTCGACGCCATCACCCGTCTTGACACCGAGCTTTGGCAGTTTCACCGCCTCGACGATCCGAAACTCGACCCCCTGCACTACCAGGTCAACCAGGCCGAGTTCTCCGTCGGCGACTTCGAGCTGTCCTACCGAATGCACCAGCGCGCCGGACGTGCCGTCAAGGCCGTGCTGGAGGGAAACGTCGACGAGGCGATTCGAAACGAAGCGGCATGGCGGCTCGCGCGCATCTTCATGCAGAAGAACGATGCGACGTCCGCGCTTGCCGCCATCGAAAAAGTACAGGGCCGCATCCCGGAAAAGATTCGCAACGAAGAAAAGTTGCTGCGAGCGAACATCTACCTGCATGTCGGCAGATTTCCAGCCGCGATCAACCTATTGCAGGGAATCAAGGACCAGAAGGGCTTCGAAGGCTTTGCCACCTACAACCTCGGCATCGCCTTGATGCAAAGCGGCCAGGAGGCCGCCGGCCTGGGCGAGCTCGCGAAGGCCGGGTTGATCAACTCGGGCGACGAAGCAACCCTCGCCATCAGAGACAAGGCCAACCTGCTGCTGGGCAACCGCCTGATCTCCGCCAACAAAGCCGCCGAAGCCAAGCAGTACCTCGACCGGGTGCGCCTGACCGGCCCCTTTTCCAACAAGGCCTTGCTGAGTTCCGGGTGGGCCGACGCCGCCGAAGGACAGTTCGACCGGGCGCTCGTGCCGTGGTCGATCCTGATCAAGCGCAACAGCACGGACAAGGCGGTCCAGGAGGGCCTGCTCGGCGCGCCGTACGCGTACAGCAAGCTCGAGCTGCACGGGCGGGCCGCGCAGCTCTATGCCGTGGCGCTGCAGAACTTCGGCGCCGAGCTCACCAAGCTCGACGCCTCGCTCAAGAGCATCCGCGAAGGCAAGTTTCTGCAGGCGCTGGTCCGCACCGAGTCGAAGCTGGACCGGAACTGGGTCGTGCGGCTGCGAGAACTGCCCGACACCCCGGAGACCTACTACCTGCTCGAATTGATGGCCTCCAACGAATTCCAGGAGTCGTTGCAGAACTATTTCGACCTGGAGGAGCTCAGGCAGAACCTGGCGGCATGGACCGACTCGCTCGACTCGTTCGCCGAAATCATCGAGATCCGCGGTCGCTACTACGACGGCGTGCTCCCCGGCATCGACACGCGCTTCAAGGCGCTCGACTCCCAGATGCGCTTGCGCATGGAGCAGCGCCAGACACTGCACGAGCGACTGCAGAAGCTCCTCGTGTCGCCCCGCCCCGATTTCCTGGAGACCGCTGACGAGCGGGTCCTGCGCGAGCAGCTCGCGCAACTGGGCGAGAAGTACAGGAACGACACGAGCGCGTCCGGCGAGGACGCACGCCAGCGCATCAAGCGGCTGCAAGGCGTGATGCTCTGGAACATCCGCACGACCTATGACGACCGGCTCACGCGCGCCTACAGGCACCTGCACGAGCTCGATGCCGACGTGGACCGGCTCAACACGATCTATCGCTCGTTCGTGCGGTCGCGCCAGGCGGCCACCCAGAGCTACAAGGGATACGACAACCAGCTGCGCGCGCTGCGCCCGCGGGTGCAGGACGCCCGGGACAAGGTGGCCAAGCTGATGGCGCGGCAGGGCAACCTGCTCGAAGCCATGGCGATCCATGAGCTCGAGGCGCGCCGGACCCGGCTCGAGGGATACCAGGTCCAGGCCCGGTTCGCCCTTGCCGAGAGCTACGACCGCGCCAACAAGAAGCAGGAGAGCGCGTCGAAATGAATCCCCTGCGCCGCCTTTCCCTGCCGGGGCTCCTGCTCCTGGCCTCGTGCGCCACGCACACGAGCAACACGGGCTCCATCGGCGAACTGCGCCAGTCCGCGCCCGACCTGACGGACGTCAAGGTCGACGGCAGCACCGACCTCGCCATCCAGAGCTACAAGAAGTTCCTGGACCAGACACCGGAAGGTGGCATGGCGCCGGAGGCCATGCGGCGGCTGGCGGACCTGAAGATCCAGAAGGAATACGGCACGTTCGAAGGCGTCAAGCGCAACCAGGAGATGGCCGCGCGGCGCGACGCGCCAGGCCTGCTCAGCCCCGTCGCTGCGGCATCTTCCGTCGCCGTCGCCGCCGCACCGCAGCTGCCCAAGCCGCTGCCGAGCGCCACGCCCGCACAACGCCCCGCCGCCAACCCCGAGCAGCTGGCCCTGGCGGGCAAGAAGACGAAGAGCAACGCCGCCCGGGACAAGACCCCGGCCAAGGACTCGAGCCCCGACTTCGAGGCGCGTGCGACACAGGCTGACGCCATCAAGCCGGCGGCGCGGGCTCCCATCGCCGCGCCCGACGGCTCGGCGGCCGAGTTGCAGGGCGAAGCCGGCGAAGCGATTGCGCTGTACCAGAAGCTGCTCGAGAGGTACCCGCACTACGAGCGCAACGACCAGGTGCTCTACCAGCTCTCACGCGCGTACGACGAGCTCGGAATGACGGAAAAGGCGATGGGCGTGATGGGCCGCATCGTGAAGGAATATCCGAAGTCGCGCTACGTCGACGAGTTGCAGTTCCGGATCGGCGAATACCACTTCACGCGCCGCAAGTGGCTCGCCGCCGAAGCGGCGTACAAGTCCGTCGCGGGCATGGGACCCGCCTCGTCGTTCTACGAGCTCGCACTCTACAAGCTCGGCTGGACCTTCTACAAGCAAGACATGTACGAAGAGTCGCTGCAGCAGTTCATGGCCGTGCTGGACCACAAGATCAGGACCGGCTACGACTTCGACAAGCCGAAGGACAACCTGGAGCAGCAGCGCGTCGAGGACACGTATCGCGTCATCAGCCTCGCGTTCTCCAACATGGGCGGAGCGGATGCGGTCACCGCGTACTTCACCAAGTTCGGCAAGCGCAGCTACGAGGTCAACGTCTACGGCAACCTGGCGGAGTACTACGTCGACAAGCTTCGCTACAACGACGCCGCGGTTGCCTACAAGGCCTTCGTGAAGCGGGAGCCCTATCACAAGGTTGCTCCGCACTACGACACGCGGGTCATCGAGATCTACAAGCGCGGCGGATTCCCCAAGCTCGTGATCGATGCCAACAAGGAATTCGTCGTCAACTACGGCCTCAAGTCGCCGTACTGGAATCACTTCGACATCCAGGCCTTCCCCGAGGTGGTGGGCTACGTGAAGGCGAGCCTCAAGGAGCTGGCCAATCACTTCCACGCCCTGTACCAGGAGAAGAAGTTCGAGAAGGACAAGCCCGGGAACTTCCGTGAATCGATGCACTGGTATCGCCAGTACCTGGCCTCGTTCCCGAAGGAGCCGGAGTCGCCCGCCGTCAACCACCAGTTCGCCGACCTGCTTCTCGAGAACGGCTCGTTCGCCGAGGCGGCGGTCGAGTTCGAGCGCACCGCCTACGACTATCCCGCCCACGACAAGGCGTCCGAGGCCGGCTATGCCGCCGTCTATGCCCATCGAAAGGGCCTGGCCGCTGCCGCTGCCGAAGACAAACAGAAGGTCAGGCAGGACACCATCCGCAGCTCGCTGAAGTTCGCGGAGGCCTTTACCCATCACGACAAGGCGCCCCTGGTGATGGCCGCGGCCATCGATGACATCTTCGAGATGAAGAACTACGCGCTGGCGGTGCCGACCAGCCGCAGGTTCATCGCCGTGTTCCCGAATGCCGAGCAGCCCCTGCGCCGCACGGCATGGGTCACGCTGGCGCACTCGTCGCTCGAACTCGGCCAGTTCAAGGATGCCGAGGAAGGCTACATGCAGTCTCTGCCGCTCGTTCCGGAAGGAGACAAGGCGCGCCCGAACCTGATCGAGAACCTGGCCGCCGCGATCTACAAGCAAGGCGAGGAAGCCGGCAAGCAAGGCGACTACAAGACGGCCGCCCAGCATTTCGCGCGCGTCGCCCGCGCGGCCCCGACATCGACCATCCGACCGGTAGCCGACTACGACGGCGCCGCGGCGCTCATCCAGCTCAAGGACTGGGACGGCGCGGCCAGCATGCTGACGGCGTTCCGCGGCAGCTATCCGGGACACAAGCTGCAGCCCGAAGTGACGAAGAAGCTGTCCTATGTGTACCGCGAGTCAGGCAAGCTCGCACTGGCGGCCGCCGAGTACGAGCGCACCGAGTCCGAGTCGAAGGACGCCGACGTCCGGAGCGCGGCGCTGCAGCTCGCCGGCGACCTGTATGCGCAGGCGAAGGAAACGGACAAGGCCGTGGCGGTCTATCGCCGCTACATCGCCAGCTTCCCGAAGCCGCTGGACGTGGCCGTCGAAAGCCGCTTCAAGATCGCAGGCATCCTGAAGGCGCGCAACGACACGACGGCCTATCAGGCCGAGCTCAGGGCCATCATCGACGCCGATGCCGCCGGCGGCAAGGACCGCACCGACCGCACCCGCTACCTCGCCGCCTCCTCGCTGCTGGTCCTCACCGAGCCGACGTACGAACAGTACGTGCAGATCAAGCTGGTGGAGCCCATCGACAAGACCCTGGCGAAGAAGAAGGCCGCACTCAAGCAGGTGAAGGACGGCTTCGAAGCCATCCTGCGTTACGAGATCGGCGAGACGACGGCGGCGGCGAGCTACTACCTCGCGGAGATGTATTACGACTTCAACCGCTCGCTGATCGAGTCGCAGCGCCCCGCGAACCTCGCCGGCGCGGTGAAAGAGCAATACGAGCTGGCCCTCGAGGAACAGGCCTTTCCGTTCGAGGAGAAGGCGATTGACGTGCACCAGAAGAACTCGGACCTGGTCAAGCTCGGCATCTACAACAAGTGGGTCGGGAAGAGCTTCACCAGGCTCGCCAAGTTGGTCCCCGCGCGCTATGCGAGGTTCGAAGAGAGCAGCGGATACGTCGAGACCTTCAGCCGGGTCATGGCCTATGACAGGCTCACCGAGCGCCGCGAGCCGGTCGTCGCCGCAGTCGCCGCAGTCGCCGCAATCGCCGACAAGACCGCCAAGGACGCGCCCAAGGTCCCGGCACCGGCTGACGGCCCGCCGACGCCAGTGCCCACCGCGGAAGGTGTGAAGCAATGAGTCGCGCCATCACGCAAGCCGTCGGCCGCAGCGCGTACCTGACATCCGCCTTGTCGCTGGTGGTCCTGCTCCAGGGCTGCGGCAGCGCCCCGCGGGCTGCGCCCTCGCCTGCCGCGACGGCGAGCGCCGCGACCCAGCCTGGCAACCCGCGGGGATCGGCGAAGATCAAGCCGGAACCGAGCGTCGCGCCGCAGGTGCAGGCCGAGTTCGACGCGGCCATGGCACTCGTCAAGGCCGAGCGATACGAGCAAGCCGTCGACGCATTCAAGAAACTCGCCGCCGCCATGCCGGACAACGCCATCCCGGCAATCAACCTGGCGCTCGTCTACGAGAAGCTGGACAAGCAAGACCTTGCCGAGACGCGGCTCAAGGAGGCGCTGGCCATCGAGCCGGACAACCCCGTGGCCGCCAACGAGCTCGCCTTGCTGTACCGCAGGAGCGGGCGATTCGCCGAAGCCCGCACGCTGTACGAGAAGACGCTGGCGACATACCCGCACTTCGCCATGGCTCACAAGAACCTTGGCGTTCTGTGCGACCTGTACCTGAAGGACTACCCGTGCGCCATCGAGCACTACAAGTCCTACGCCGCGAGCGCACCGACCGACAAGGACGTGGAGATCTGGATTGCCGATCTCCAGAAGCGTACCGGCACCAAGGAGCGTCCATGAGAGCCAAGACGATCGCCGCCGCATGCCTGCTTGTTTGCGTGGGCGCTGCCATGGCCCAGGACAAGGCCAGGCAGGACACGCCCTCGAAGAAGCCGGACGGCGAAGAAGCCAAGGAGGTGTCCGGCATGTCGATCGTGGGCAACAGCGAAACGCCCAAGTCGCTGACCATCATCCCCTGGAAGAGTTCGGAAATCGGACGCGATACCGACTTGAAGTCGACTCTGCTGAGCCAGGAGATCACGCCCATCGACAAGCCATCTTTTCTTCGCGAAATCGACTTCCACAAGCTGAGCAACCGCAACTAACGTGAATTGAAGGAGTTGGGAATGAACTACGTTTCAGGCGCAATCAAGTTCCTTGCCGCCGGCGGCATTTGGGTGATTCCGATCCTCGCCGTGGGCGCAATCGGTCTGGGCATGGTCTTTGAACGCTATGTCGTCCTCATACGCGCCACACGCGCCAATCGCCGGACCTGGGACCAGATCCAACCGCTGCTGCACGAGGGAAACTTCGACCAGGCCCGCCAGCTCACGCGCGACGACAAGTCGGCCGTCGCGACGCTGCTCAATGTCGGACTCGAGAACCACGGCGTCGTGCGCCGCAGGAACGACATCGAGCTCGCGATGGAGGAGGTCATGCAGTCCATCGCGCCGCAATTCGAGAAGCGCATCTCGTACCTCGCGCTGTTCGCCAACCTGGCCACCCTGCTCGGCCTGTTCGGCACGATCGTGGGCCTGATCGGCGCGTTCGCGGCCGTGGCGACGGCAGCACCTTCCGAGAAGTCCGCACTGCTGTCGCTGAGCATCTCCGAGGCGATGAGCTGCACGGCCACCGGCCTGCTGATCGCCATGCCGATGCTGACCTTCAGCGCGCTGCTCCACACCAAGGCGAGCCAGATCGTCGCCGGTCTCGAGATCGCCGCGCTGAAGACAGTCAACATGATCGTGCGTGCCGGCGCGACGGCCCGCATTTCGCACCTCCACGACTATGCAGAAAAGAAAACGGCCTGAGTCGGAGGAACTGGAGCTCACGACCCTGCTGAACATCATGGTCGTGCTGGTCTCTTTCCTGCTCCTGTCGGCGGTCTTCTCGAAGATCACCATCCAGGAGATCAACATGCCGCCGCTGGGCGGCTCGACCGAGGCGAACAAGGAAACGCCTCCCGTCGTGATCGAGGTGATCCTGCGCAAGGAGTCGCTGGAGATTGGCAACGGAACGAAGGTCACGGACCGCCTGCCGAAAGCGGGCGACAAGTACGACACGGCCATGCTGTCGCAGAAGCTCAAGCTCCTGAAAGACCAGAATCCGGGCAAGCGCGATGTCATTTTGCTCATGGAGCCCGACATCGACTACGCCGCCATGATTGGCGTGATGGACGCGTTGAAATTCGCGGAGGTTCCGGCGCGCCGGGAAGGTTCCAGCCCGCTTCGCATCACGCTCTTCCCCAACGTGACGGTGGGAGACGCGCCATGAGCCGCCCGGCCGCTCCGAAGACTCATAGCACCGCAGTGCGCAGCACGGAGGTTCCCCAATGAGCATTGCGATGTCGAGGAAGAGAAGAGCGCACAAGGAACGCGCGGGCGACACCACCGGAATGATGCTGACGTCCCTGATGGACATCTTCATCGTGCTGGTGCTGTACCTGCTGGTCAACCAAAGCAGCGGCATCGTCCTGGAGACTCCAGACCACGTGGTGCTTCCCGACTCGGGGGTCGACACGCTGCCGCGGCAATCCATCCAGATCGTCCTGTCGGACCGCGACGTGCGCATCCAGGGCGAACCTGTCATCTCGATGCGCGACGTGGTGGCCAGCGACGAGGCCGAGATCGCGCCGATCCGCCAGGCCATCGAGCGCATCAAGGGCGAGGCCGAGAAGCGGCAGGAGCAGGCCGGGGTGGACACCGAGGTCACGATCGTGGCCGACCGCAACGTCCCCTACAAGGTCCTCAAGAAGATCATGGTGTCGAGCAGCGACGCCGGCTACGGGAAGATCTCATTCGCCGTGAACCAGAAGTGAAGACAAACGGGGCCCGTCCGCTGTGAATACATCAACCCTGTCACTGCAAGAGCAAACTCTCGGCATCGAGAGGGTCAGCCGCGCCCTGGATGGGCTCGAGCGGCGACTTGCCGGGCTCGACGCCGAGCTCGACGGCTGCCTGAGCCAGCGGCGCAAGTACCAACTGCTCGGCACGATCCTGGACTCCCTGCGCGAGCTCGATGCCGCAGGGGCAGTCGACCTCTTCTGGAACCGCGAGACCACGCGGTATCAACCCGACGACCAGCTGCATCGGGTGCGCGGGCACATTGCCGCGTTCGAGGAGAAGGTCACGGCCATCGAGGTCCAGCGCCACCAGGTCCAGTCCGAGATCAACGTCGAGACCGACAACCTTCGCGGCCTCAACAGCGAGCTGGTCGACATCGAGGAGGAGACTGAGAACCTCCGCCACGAGTTCGAGGTATTTCGCGATCCCGCCGAGATTCCATACCGGCCGTTGGTCATGCCGTGGTCCCGCAACGGTGAGGACGACCGGCGCTACCGCAAGGTGCTCCTGGCGAGCCTGCTCATCTCCGTGTCCTGCGGTCCGCTCATCTTCTTCTTCAAGCCCGGCCATGTGGCCAAGCAGGAGGCGTTCATTCCCGAGCACGTGGCGCAGCTCGTCGTCAAGAAGAAGGAGGAGCCGCCAAAGCCGCAGGACAAGCGGCAGGACAAGTCGACCGACAGAACCACGGCGGCCAATGCCAGAAACCAGCAGCCGACGCGGCAGGCATCGACGGACAACTCGCCCTCACCCGCTCCGGCCGCCGCCGATACGCAACAGGCGGCGCGTGCTTCGGCGCAGAGCAAGGGCGTGCTGGCGCACCAGCACCAATTTGCCGGCCTGCTCGACAGTCCCGGGCCCGCCAAGGTGGGCGCGGAAGGCGCGGTCTCGAACACCGGGCAAATCGCAGCCGGAACGGCGACGACGCGTTCGCTCATCACGTCCCAGGTGAGCGGCGGCAGCGGCGGCATCAACGTGGCTGCGATCAGCCGCGACGGCGATGGCGGGGGCGGAGCAGGCGGTGGTGGCACGGGCACCGGAGGCGGCGGCACCGGCACCGGCCCCGGAGGCGGCCGTGGCGGTGGCCGCATCGCGGGCGGTGGCGTCAACGTGGCGCGCGTGCAGAGCGGCACCGGCGCCGCGATGGCGGATGCTCGCCCGTTGAGCCATGGCGCCGCGCCGTCCCGGACCGACGAGGAGATCCAGATCGTCTTCGACCGCTACAAGGCCGCGCTCTATCGAATCTACAACCGCGAATTGCGCAACGACCCCAGCCTGCGCGGCAAGATGGTGCTGCGCCTGACCATCGAGCCCGATGGACGCGTGTCCGCGTGCGCGGTGAAGTCGACGGATCTCGCCTCCCCGGCGCTGTCCGCCGACGTCGTTGAACGCGTGCTGAAGTTCGACTTCGGTGCAAAGCAAGGCGTGCCGTCGATCACGATCGTCTATCCGATCGACTTCCTGCCGGCTGCTTGATCCGCCGACGTCCAGTTCCGGCTCTCCCGCTCGCGGGAGACGCCCGGCCGAGGCGAGGGCGCGGAAGCCGCGGGATGGCTCTTGGCGCTGCGGAAGAAGTCGCTGGCGCTGAACCTGTGTGGCGCCATGTCAAGCCGGCGGGCACATGGACTTCAGCCGACGCAAACCTTTGCCGTGAGAGGGCACACTAGGCAAATGCCTCAGTTGGTGGCACGCTCGGGTGCTATGCGCACGCCGATTGTCGCTGGAGGCCCAATTGACTCGCTTGCATCACTTCAGACATTTCAACGCGTGCTTAGACGGCTGCCGTTGAAGTGAGGAATTCAGTGAGAACCAGGCTTCGCGTACTGCAAGGCATTTCACTTGCCGCCGCATGTCTAACTCTGTTCGGTGGCTGCGCGCATCGTCCTCCTGCAGATCAACAGACACAGAATCACCCTCCCCTCGATCGACAGATGCAGATCCCCGTGGATCTGCTATCGCCAATCGACCGACTGCAGCAAGCTCAGATCGTCTACGGCGAGCTTGCTGATAGCCAGACGATCCCGCCAGACGGGACCGTCGAGATGGTGGTTTTTCACAAGGAAGGATCAACGCCGCCCAAGGCTAGCGACGATCCATGTGCGCCAATTCTCAATACATTCAAATGTCTGATCTTCTACGCTGCCTATGCTTCGCCGGCAGTCATGCTGCCGTTCTTTGCAATTAGTTTGCCGTATTTCGCCGCAATCGAACTGTCGAAGGTGCCCGATGCAAAACCCGCACCAAACACTGAGAACGCGAGTGAAGCGCCGCAGATGCAGAAGCGATCAGAGACCGAAAGCGGCGCGAATTCGGCAGCGAAACCCACCGACGACGGGTCCGCGCAGGCCGCGATCAGCATTCCCCCTCTGCCCAAGGAAAGAGCGACAGTTTTGTCCCGGGAACAACATGAGAAATGGCTTGCGAGCGTGGTGATGGAAGGAGGTTCCGCGTGGGATGATGCCTATGTTTCGGCTTTGAACCAGGCGCTGGGGTGGAAAGTGCCCTTGGTCAACGGCGCGGTGGAGCACCGCGAGCCCGAGCAAGACGGCAAGTCGACGTCGACATCATCAGCTGGGAATCTTCAAGCCGGTATTTCGCGGATCGCGCTGCTGGACTCGAAGCTGGGAGAGCAGAGATTGATTCTCTGTGCGAGGTCGTTGATTCAACGGGACAAGGCGGCGACTCGTTATTTCGAGACCTGTCAAAGTGGGACTATCGGACTTGCACTGCCACACGATTCGCCAGCAGGTAGCGAGGCGCTCCGGGCAGCGCTTGTCGAGCACGCAAGAAGACTGGCCGCCTTGCAAGCAAAAGCATTGACAGGACAAACCACGTTCGTTCGAGCGGCGTGGTGAAGGTGGCTCGGACCACTTCACCGTATGGCTCGAAGCAAATGGACCCTGTTTCATCCGGCGCACGCTCGGCACAGCCGGTGCCCACGACCCGTCCGCGTAACCTAGCGCGATTTCTGAACTGACCTATGACGCTGCGTTGATGAAATCTCTTGCGCCAGGCCCATCCAAGCCGCGAACAGCGAGCACATGTCTGTCCATCCAGCCTTCCCCGGGCTTCGATGACGGAGTAATGTGTGCCGCTCCGGTGGGTGCCCAAGCGCTGTGCCTCGGCTCACGGGGATGGCGCCAGCCCCATTGCTTCGTCTTTCGTGGAGGTCCCCATGAAGACAGGTTCTTTGACAAGGCTGGGCCGCGCGCTGTGCTTAACGGTTGCGTTCGGCTTGGCTTCCATTGCCTTCGCCCAGAAGGTGTTTGTCGACATCAACGCCCCGCCGGGCGGCGACGGAAGTAACCAAGCGCCATTCAATTCGATCGAGACGGCGGTCGCCTACGCCAACGGGCTTTCGGAAACACCCACCATCGAGGTTGCGGCCGGACGTTATCCCGTGTCCGCGACCCTGGTCATCCAAAAAGGGATGATCCTGCGCGGGTCCAACAGGATGCTCACAGACTCAGATGGTTTTCCCACCGGCGCCGATCCCCAAACCGAATCGCGCATTGTGGGTACCGCCGCGCTGGGCGCGAATCGGCTGGTCTCTATCGGAGCCAATAACGGTCAGACGATTTCGCCCATCGACATACGGCAACTGACCTTCGAGGCGGGACCGGGAATGGGCGACATCATGCATCTCACCGGAGTCCAGGACTTCACGATTAGGAGTAGCGTGTTCGTCGGATCCACCACGCTACCCCAGCCGACTCGGGGCATTGGCGTCCTGACCAACGCCTCGTCCGGCGAATTGGGCGGCAACTTTGTGCGCGGTCTTACGGCAGGCGTCATCGTGCGAGGCGGCTCGGCGGCCTCTCCGGCTAATGTCACATTCCACGACAACCGCTCTGTCGGACATGGCAATGGGGGCGTCTTTCTTTCCGGAACCAGCGACGGAACTCTCTATTCGGGCAACCAGCTCAACGCCACGGTCCGCAACAACGACCTCAGCGGCAGCGCATTCTCGGCCCAAGGGTTCGGGCTTCGCATCACCGTCAAGAGCCAAGATGACCCCATCCACGACATCGACAACGGTCATGTCACAGCGGATGTCCGGGACAATCGGATCGTGGGCAACTTCACCGGAATTGCCCTGGACGCCGGCTTCACGTTCCGGTTGATTCCCCCGGACGACAATGTCTGCGACCCCCGCTCCTTCACCGGCACTCTCGATCTCACGTTCCGGGACAACGCCGTGAGCGGCAGCACAGGCTTCCCCACAGTGATCTCGTTCACGCGGCTGCAGACCACGTTAGGCATACCCACGGCGCCCCTGAGTCGGTGCCAATACCTCCATGGTGCGACCTATTCGATCGACGATCGCGGCGGCGTGTTCGCTGGCGCAAAGTTTGACCATCCCGCCACGGACCCATTTATCGGGCCCTGCGCCGCCGACCTGACCAACGAACCCTTGAACAACGTACTGACCATCAACGGCATTCCTCAGTCGACGACTTCGCACTAGGATGCCGCTCAGGTGTTGTAAGAGGCGCGCTGCCGAGCCTCGTTTCCGGCAGGTTCTATTCCGACCCGAGGTACAGCGTGAATTGACGAACTAAGGTCCGTCGGGCGCGCCAGAGGGGGACGACCGTGCACGACCGCGACACGCGGCGTCCGACAGCATTGGTTGTGCCTGCGCGCCCACACGCCCCCGGCCGGGGGTACAGTCACTGTACCGCTTGCCGCGGAGCAGCCCTCGTCGAAGGCCAATGCCAGAGAAGCACCGTCCGCAGGATACGGATACCGCGCCCGCCCCTGACCAGCGGGCCGATGGCGCGACCTTTCCTATCGTGGGCGTCGGCGCCTCGGCCGGCGGCCTGGAAGCCTTCACACATCTTCTGACGGCGCTCCCGCCAGACACCGGCATGGCTTTCGTGCTGGTGCAGCACCTGTCGCCCACGCACGCGAGCGCGCTGGCCGAGATCCTGTCACGCGCGACCCTCATGCCGGTGCTGGAGGTACACGACGGGCAGGCAGTCGAGCCCGACCACGTTTACGTGATCCCGCCCGGGGGCGACATGGTCATCGAGGGCGGACGCCTACAGCTGTTGCCGCGCCAGGGCGGCCGCGGCGCGCACCACCCGGTTGACCGGTTCTTCCGCACGCTGGCCGAGGAGCGGCGCCACCAAGCCATCGGCGTGGTGCTCTCGGGCAGTGCCAACGACGGCACGGCGGGGCTCGAAGCCATCAAGGCCGAGGGCGGCATCACCTTCGCGCAGGACGACACGGCTCAGCACGAGGGCATGCCGCACAGCGCCTTCGCCTCCGGCTGCGTGGACATGATGCTGCCGCCCGAGCAGATCGCGCGCGAGTTGGTACGCATCGCGCGCCATCCCTACGCGCAGCCGGAGTCCGACCAGCGCGAGCGCGAAAGCCGGCACGGCATGGAACGCGTGCTGCAGCTGCTGCACCGCGACACTGGCGTCGACTTCAGCCAGTACAAGTTCAGCACCCTGTACCGCCGCGTGACGCGCCGCATGGTGCTGCAGCGACTCGACAACCTGGACGCCTACGCCGATCTGCTGCGGCGCGACCCGGCCGAGTTACAGGCGCTGTACGGCGACATCCTCATCAACGTGACCAGCTTCTTCCGCAACCCCGAGGCTTTCGAGGCGCTGAAGGAGAAAGTGTTCCCGCTCCTGCTGGAAAACCGCGCCCACCACAGCGCGGTGCGCATCTGGACGCTCGGCTGCTCGACCGGCCAGGAGGCCTACTCGGTGGCGATAGCGTTCACTGAGGTGGCCGACAGTCTGGGCGGCCGCGTGCCGCTTCAGGTCTTTGCGACCGACCTGAGTGAGCGCGCCGTGGAGACCGCACGCGCCGGCATTTACCCGAAGGATATCGCACAGGAAGTGTCACCCGAGCGGCTGCGCCGCTTCTTCGTCGAGGTGGACGGCCACTACCGCATTGCCAAGTCGATCCGCGACGCCTGCGTGTTCTCGCGCCACAACGTGCTGGCCGATCCGCCGTTCTCTCGCCTGGACCTCGTCACCTGCCGCAACCTGCTGATCTACCTGGAGCCAGCGCTGCAGCAGAAGCTGTTGCCGACGCTGCACTACGCGCTCGAGCCCTCGGGCTTCCTGTGGCTCGGCACGTCGGAGACGATTGGCGGCTTTCGCACCCTGTTCGAGCCGCTGGACGCCAAGCAGAGGATTTACGCCCGCAAGCCCGGCCCGCATGCCCCGCGCCTGCCGCTGCAGCACGGCGCAGCGTCGCGTGCGCCCTTCCTCCCAACGGTGCCGCGACTGACCGGCCCGGGGCCCGAGCTGAACCGCGACGCCGACCGGCTGCTGCTAAACCGCTTCGCGCCGCCCAGCGTGCTGGTTTCGGCCGAGCTCGAGATCCTGCAGTACCGCGGCGACACCAGCCCCTACCTCGCACCGGCACCCGGCAAGGCGACGCTGAACCTGGACAAAATGCTGCGCGAGGGACTGCTGGTGGGCGTGCGCGCGGCGGTGTTGCGCGCCGAAAAGTCGGGCGCGGCCACGCGCGAGGAGAACCTGCGCGTGAAGGCGCACGACGGCTGGCGCGAGGTCACCGTCGAGGTGATACCGATCAAAGGCAACGAAGGCGCGGACGGGGCACCCAAGAACGGCGGCGGTTTTCTGGTGCTGTTCGACGAGCGCGGCCGGCCGCCTGCTACCGAGGGCGTGGCGGCGCCGGCCCCCGCGCCGGCAACGGCCGACGTCGACGCCGACAACGCCCGTCTGACGCGTGAGCTGGCCGCCACGCGCGAGTACCTGCAGTCGGTGATCGAGCAGCAGGACGCCGCCAACGAGGAGCTGCAGTCCTCGAGCGAGGAGATCCAGTCGGCCAACGAGGAGCTGCAGAGCATCAACGAGGAGCTGGAAACCTCGAAGGAGGAAATCCAGTCGAGCAACGAGGAGCTCGTCACCCTTAACGACGAGCTGAACAGCCGCAACGCCGAGCTGAACCGCCTCAACAACGACCTCGTCAACGTGCTCGGCAGCGTGAACATGCCCATCGTGCTGGTCGGCCCCGACCTGCGTGTGCGCCGTTTCACGCCGGCGGCCGAGAAGCTGCTCAACCTGGTGCCCGGCGACATCGGGCGGCCACTGGCCCACATCAAGCTCGGCTTGGTCGACCTGCCCGAGCTGGAGCCGCTGCTCGCCGAGGTGCTGGAAACCGTGACCTCCCGCGAGCTGGAGGTGCGGGATCAGCGCGGCAACCGCTACGCGATGCGCCTGCGCCCGTACCGCACGCTCGACAACCACATCGACGGCGTGGTGGTGATGCTGGTCGACATCGAAGTTCTTAGGCGCGCCCACGACTTCACCGCGAGCATCGTGGCCACGGTGCGCGAGCCATTGCTCGTGCTCGACGCCGAGCAGCGGGTGCAGATGGCGAGCGAGTCGTTCTACCGCGGCTTCCAGGTCAAGCCGGAAGAGACCGAAGGCCGGCTGCTGTATGAGTTGGGTAACGGCCAATGGGACATCCCCGAACTGCGCCGGCTGTTGGCCGCGCTGCTGCCGCGCGATAACAAGATCGACGACTACGAGGTGGAGCACACGTTCGAGCACCTCGGACGGCGCACCATGCAGATCAACGCTCGGCGGCTGCTGCAACCGGACGACCGCAGTCCGGCGCTGATCCTGCTGGCCATCGAGGACATCACCGAACGCAAGCAGGCGCAGGCGGCCATGGCGCAACTAGCGGCCATCGTCACGTACTCCAAGGACGCCATCATCAGCAACGACCTGAACGGCATCATCACGAGCTGGAACAGCGGCGCGGAGAAACTTTTTGGCTACACCGCCACGGAGTTGGTCGGGCAGCCGGTGATCCGGCTCATTCCCGACGACCATCTCGACGAGGAGGCGCAGATCCTCCGGCGCATCCGGGGCGGCGAGGTGGTCGAGCACTACGAGACCGTACGCCGGCGCAAGGACGGCAGCCTGGTCGACATTGCGCTGACGGTGTCACCGCTGCACGACGCCGGCGGGGCTGTCGTCGGCACGTCCAACATCGCGCGCGATGTGACCGAGCACAAGCGCGCCGAGGAGGCGCTGCGCCAGAGCGAAGAGCGTTTGCAAGCCCTGGCCGACGAACTGGTCGAGGCCGACCGGCACAAGAACGAATTCCTGGCGATGTTGGCGCACGAGCTGCGCAACCCGCTGGGCCCCATCCGCAATGAGCTGCGAATCATGCGCATGGCGGGCACCGACGGCGAAGCCGCACGCGGAGCGCAGGAAGTTATCGAACGCCAAGTGCGCCAGATGGTGCGTTTGATCGACGATCTGCTCGACATAAGTCGCGTCAGCCGCGGCAAGGTCGAGTTGCGCATGGCGCCGGTCGACCTGGTCTCCATCGTGCGGGACGCCGCCGAAACAATGCAGGGCGCGTGTGCAGCCAAGGGCATCGAGCTGACGCTGGCGCTGCCGGATCATCCGGTGATCGTCAGTGGCGATGCGGTGCGACTCGCCCAGGTCGCGGGCAATTTGCTCGGCAACGCCTGCAAGTACACCGACAAAGGGAGCATCCGGGTCGTCGTCGAGCGCGAAGGCGCCGCGGCCGTGGTCCGCGTGCGCGACAGCGGAATCGGGATCGCGGCCGAACACCTGTCGAATGTCTTCGACATGTTCATGCAGATCGACCATTCACTGGAGCGCTCCGGCAGCGGCCTGGGCATCGGCCTCACACTCGTGAAGACCCTGGTCGATCTCCACGGCGGAACCGTGCAGGTCCACAGCGATGGCCTCGGCCTGGGCAGCGAGTTCGTCGTGCGCATTCCGATGGCGGCAGCCGGCGTTGACACGCGGGAACCGGCGGGGGACGAGGGCGGCGAAACTACCGCCCCCCCGCGCCGCATCCTTGTGGTCGACGACAACCGGGATGCGGCAGCCTCGCTCGCCCAGCTGTTGCAGCTCAGCGGCCATGAGACGCATTTGGCGCATGATGGTCTCGAAGCACTGGAGGCAGCGGCGACCTTCCGGCCCGACGTCGTGCTGCTGGACATCGGCCTGCCCAAGCTGAATGGCTACGACGCGGCGCGGCGCATGCGCGAAACGGCGTGGGGCAAGAACACGGTGATGGTGGCGCTGACCGGATGGGGCCAGGACGAGGACCGGCGGAAATCCGCCGAGGCCGGTTTCGACGCGCACCTCGTCAAGCCCGTGGACCCCCAGGCGCTTACGACGCTGCTGGCCGACCTGCCGCCGCGGGACCGGGCCGCGCCCGGTTCACGCCCGTAGGGGGTAACTCACGGACCTGCCGCGGCGCAGGTCGCCTCAGAGCTGGTTGCCGAACAGAGATGCCACGCGCTCGAGCGCCTTCTCCTGCCAGGGTCGACCCCGCCATGCCTGCAGTGTCATCGGCTTGGATTGCCGGAAATCCTCGTCGAATATCTGGATCTGGCGTCGCGCAAACGCTTCGCTGACAACATTCAGGTTCGCCTCGTCATTGATCCTGAATGACCGGTTGTCGAAATTGGTCGAGCCCACCGACACCATTAGCCCATCGATGACCAGCACCTTGCAGTGGAACATCGTTGGCTGGTATTCGGCGATCACCACCCCCGCTTCGAGCAACTCACCCCATCGTGCGCGCGACGCGCGACGCACCACGTCGGTATCGATGTCCGGTCCCGGCGTGATGACCCGGACCTGGACCCCACGCCTGGCAGCCGCCGCAAGCGCCTTCACCACCAGCTCGTCCGGTACGAAGTACGAATTGGACAGGTGAATGCTGCGGGTCGCAGCCGTGATGGCCATGAGGTACATCAGGTGCATGCTCTCGCTGCCACCGGTTGGCGAACTGCTGAACATTTGGGCGGCCTCATCGCCGCGCACCTTCAGCGCCGGGAAGTAGTCCTCTCCATGCATGACGCGACCGGTGGCCTTGATCCAGTTGTCCATGAACACGGCCTGCATCTGCGCCACCACGGGGCCTTCCACCCGGAAGTGAGTGTCGCGCCAGTGCTCCTTGTCCTGCGCGTTCCCGCGCCATTTGTCCGCAATGCCGACACCACCGGTGAACCCGACTACGCCGTCGACGACCAGCACCTTGCGGTGTGTGCGGTTGTTCATGCGTTGCAGGTTCGACCAGTGCGGCTCGTGATAGCGCTCGACTTCGATGCCTGCGGCCTTCATCTCCTCGAGGTAGCGCGCGTCCATCCTGGAACTGCCTACCCAATCCAGCAGCACATGAACCTTGACACCGGCGCGAGCTCGTTCAATCAGAGCATCGGCGAATTCCCTTCCGATCGTTTCCGACCAGTAGATGTAGGTCTCGAACGTGATCGTGCGGCGCGCCTGCTTGATCGCGCTCAGCATGGCCGCAAAGATCATGTCCCCGTTGACAAGCACTTCGGTCTTGTTGCCCTCCAGGATCGGAGGCCCGAGCAAGTTGCCCATCGCGCGCCGAAACTGCGGGTCGTTCGTCGCGTACAGTCGCTCCAACCGCTGCTCGATCTTCTTCTCACCACTGGCGAGGTTGAGTACGACGAAAACCGCGCCCAGCGTCAGCAGGCTGCTCGTGACCGCGATCCATACCCCCCGGCCTTTCATAGCCGCGCCTCTGGGAAGCTGGACCCGTCTAGGCCATTTCATTCTGACCCTGACGCGTCGACCATCCATCGATAGGGTCGCGTCGCCATTTGGCAGGCTCAATCAATGAGCCTATTCTTCAACGCGTAGTAGGTGAGGTCGCTGTTGGACGACAGGCTCATCTTTTCCATGAGCTGCGTTCGGTACGTACTCACCGTCTTGGCGCTCAATGAGAGCTCATGCGCGATCTGGCCTGGAGTCTCGCCCCTGGCCAGCTTCAGGAAAATCTGGAACTCACGCTCGGACAGCAGGTCATGGGCGGGGCTGCCTTCTTTGCGGTCAAGCTGCACGACCATCAGTTCGGCGACGGACGGCGAGATGTAGTGGCGCCCGAGGCCGATCAGGCGGATTGCACTGACGATTTCCATCGGCTCGCAATCCTTGTTCAGGTAGCCACTCGCGCCCCGGCGTATGAGGCAGACTGCGTACTGCTCCTCAGGATAGCCCGACAGGATCAGGATCCCCGCCTCGGGGGCCTTGGCCCGGATCATGGCCAGGGCATCGATGCCGTTTTGGCCCGGCATCACCAAGTCCATGATCAATACGTCGATCTCGGTATTGCGGACCAGGTCGATCGCCTCGCGGCCGCTCGCGGCTTCGCCCACCACGCAAAGGTCCACGATCTCGGACAGAAACTGGCGCAAGGCAGTGCGCACGATCGCGTGATCGTCGACGATGGCGACCTTTATGAGACTGGCGGCCGTTTCAGATCGCAGGCGCGGCGCAGCGCCGCCGCGGCGATGACTGTTCGTCGCCACGTTGGAGTCTTTCAACATATTGGGACTCTCCACAGAACCGCTGCTGACCTGAAGGTGAAACAGCACCTGTGAGCTTAGGGACGCTCTGAGAGCGTCCCTGAGCGAATCCGCCCCCACTCGCGGTCAGCCGCCGGCCTGCGCTGGTGCAGGCCCTTTCCGGCGCGCGTCAGAGGGCGTCCTGGATTTGCAGATCGACCGATTGGGGACGAGTGGGTTGGCGCGCGATGCGCTACAAGCGGAGCAGCAGCGGCCTGCTAGCTGTTTTCTGCGGCGAGCAGGCTGCCTTGCTGCACGGTCAAACGCCAGTGGATGTCAGCCGACCTGGCGCGCGCGCCCTTCCCAATAGGGCTTGCGCAGCTCGGTCTTCAGGATCTTTCCGGCGCCGGATAGCGGCAGCGCATCGCGGAAGTCCACGCTGCGCGGGCACTTGTAGCCGGCGATCAATGCCTTGCAGTGGGCAATCAGCGCTTCGGCCGTGACCGCCGCGCCCGGCTTGAGCACGACGGACGCGTGCACCGACTCGCCCCACTGCTCGCTCGGAATGCCGATCACGGCGCACGCGGCCACTGTCGGGTGCTGCGCGATCACGTTCTCGACTTCGGCCGAATACACGTTCTCGCCGCCGCTGATGATCATGTCCTTGAGGCGATCGACGATGAAGATGAAGCCGTCCTCGTCCATGTAGGCGCCGTCGCCGGTGTGCATCCAGCCGTCGCGCAAGGCCGCCGCGGTCTGCTCGGGTTTGTTCCAGTAGCCCTGCATCACATTGGGGCCGCGCACCGCGACCTCGCCAACCGTGCCGCGCGGCACTTCGTGCCCCAGCGTATCGACTATGCGCACTTCGGTGCAATAGCTGGCGCGCCCCGCGGAGCGAAGCTTGCCGCGCTTTCGCCCTTCGGCGGTGTGCGTCCAGGGCGGGCTGATGGTCGCCAACGGCGACAGCTCGGTCATGCCGTAGGCCTGCACGAAGGCTACGCCCGGCAACGCGGCCATCGCGCGATCGAGTACGGCCTCGGAAATCGGCGATGCGCCGTAGATCATGGTCTTCAGCGCGCCGAGGTCGCGTGGCTTCTTCATCGCCGGGTGGTCGACCAGCATCTGGATCATCGTGGGCACGAGCAAGGCCTCGGTGACGCCGTCGCGTGCCAGCGTGTCCAGCACCGTCTCCGGATTGAACGCGGGGATGATCGAATGCGTGTTGCCCTCGATCCAGTGCGGCAGCGAGAGACCCATGTCGGCCAGGTGGAACATCGGCGCGGCATGCAGGAAGGTGCCGCCCGGCGTGACCAGACGCTCGGCGTGCAGCGCGAGGCCCGAGCTGCACATCCCGGCGTGACTGAGCATCACGCCCTTCGGGAAGCCGGTCGTGCCACCGGTGTAGAAGATGCCGGCCAGGTCTTCCCCGCGGCGCACCGCATCGGGCACCGCGGTGGCCTGGGCGAGCAGTGCCTCATAGCCGTGCATGCCGGACGGTATGTCGCCATCGCCGCAATAGATCACTTCGCGCAGGGTTCGCGCCTTCGGCCGGAACTGCTCGACCATCGGCGCGAAGGTCTGGTCGACCAGCAGGATGGTGGAGCCCGAATCGTCGAGCGAGTACAGGATTTCCGCCGCGGACCAGCGGATGTTGCAGGGGTTGAGCACGCCGCCGCCCCAGGGCACCCCCATCTGGTACTCGAGGTACAGGTCGGAGTTGAGCGACAGCATCGCGACGCGGTCGCCGGTTTGCATGCCCAGATGCTGCAAAGCGCCGGCGAGGCGCGCCACGCGGTCGGTGAACTCGCGGAAGGTGCGTTGGCGCGTGCCGAAGCGCACCGCGATACGGTCGGGATGCTGCTGCACCGCGCGGTGCAATGCCTGGGTCAGGTACATGCTTGTCTCGCTCTTTCTCTCTGATGGTTGGGAGGCTCGGCCCATGTCTCGTGGGTGCGGCTGATGGTATGAACTGCCAGGCGCGCGGGCGATGGCAAAGAGCGGCGACTGCATGGCAATAGACCTCAAATTGCGGCCCCGGCTCGATGGCTCCGCCGCCGATCACTGTTCCGTGGGTTCTGGCCCAGCAATCACAGGCAGCGGGTGCGGCGCCGACACTGTCGAGGCCGCCTCTGAACATCGGACCAAGGTCCAATTGCGGTTGCCTGGCCGGACGCGTAGCGTTGCCGCCCTCCGGGAATGCCGCGATCGAAGGAGACTCCATATGGGAACCAAGGCCTTCAAAGGCGTCATCAAGCTCGACGTCCGCGATTCCACGCCAGACTGGGAACCGTACATTCCGAAAAGGGCGCCCAAAGGCGCCCCCAACATCCTGATCGTCCTGTATGACGACACGGGACTTGCCGCCTGGTCGCCGTTCGGGGGCGCCATCAACATGCCCACCGCGCAAAAACTGGCCGACAAGGGCCTGCTCTACTCGCAGTGGCATACAACGGCGCTCTGTTCGCCGACCCGCTCCGCTTTCCTCACGGGACGCAACCACCACCTGAACGGCTGTTCGGCGATCACCGAAGCGGCCAACGGCTTCCCTGGCAGCAATGGCCGGATCCCAGAGCAGTGCGCAACGATCGGACAACTGCTGCAGGACGCGGGCTGGAGCACGTTCTGGCTTGGCAAGAACCACAACGTGCCCGAGCAGGACGTGGCCCCAGGCGGCAGCCGCAAGGAATGGCCATTGATGAAGGGCTTCGACCGCTTCTACGGCTTCCTGGGCGGCGAGACCAACCAGTGGTATCCGGATCTCGTCGAGGACAGCCGGTTCATCGACCAGGAGTATGGGCCTGAGGAGGGCTATCACCTGTCGAAGGACCTGGTCGACAAGGCGATCGGGATGATCAAGGACCAGAAGGCCTCCAACCCGTCGAAGCCGTGGTACCTGTGGCTGTGCCCGGGTGCCAACCACGCGCCGCACCATGCGCCCCAGGAGTACATCGACAGGTACAAGGGCAAGTTCGACGATGGCTACGAGGCCTACCGCGAGTGGGTGCTCAAGCGCATGATCGACAAGGGCGTCATGCCGAAAGGCACCGCGCTCACGCCGATCAACCCGCTGCCCGAGGACGTGCAAGCCGAGGCCGACCATGTGCGTCCATGGGCCACGCTGAACGCCGAGGAGAAGAAGCTCTTCGCGCGCATGGCCGAGGTCTACGCCGGGTTCTCCGAGTACACCGACGTCGAGGTCGGCCGCCTGGTGGCTTACCTCGAAGACACCGGCCAGCTCGATAACACGCTGGTGTTCTACTGTGCCGACAATGGCGCTTCCGGCGAGGGCACGCCCAACGGCTCGGTCAACGAGAACAAGTTCTTCAACAACTACCCGGACGATCTCGCCGAGAACATGAAGCTGATCGACAAGCTCGGCGGCGTCGACACCTACGGCCACTTCCCGACCGGCTGGGCGGTCGCCTTCTCCACGCCGTTCCAGATGTTCAAGCGCTACTCGCAGTTCGCAGGCGGCACCTGCGCGCCGATGATCGTCTCCTGGCCCAAGGGCATCAAGGCCAAGGGCCAGGTGCGTCACCAGTATCACCACTGCGTGGACGTGGTGCCGACCATCCTCGATATCTGCGGGCTCGAGATGCCGAAGACCTATCGCGGTGTCGATCAATACCCGCTGTCCGGCCAGTCGATGCGCTACAGCTTCGATCAAGCCGACGCGCCGACGCCGAAGAAGCGCCAGTACTACGCGATGTTCGGCACGCGCGGCGTTTGGGAAGACGGCTGGAAGGCGTCAGCCCTGCATGCCCCGTTTGCCAGGAAGGGTCAGTACGACAAGGATGCATGGGAGCTCTATCACGTCGACGAGGATCGCTCCGAATCCAAGAACCTCGCGAAGGAGCACCCTGACAAGCTCGAGGCGCTGAAGAAGGCGTGGTCCGAGGAGGCCGAGCGGAACTTGGTCCTGCCGCTCGACGATCGCACGGCCGGGGAGATCCTGATGACGCCGCGTCCCGCGGAGGAAGAGGCGCGCGAGCGCTACGTCTACTACCCGGGCACCTCGCCGGTCCCGGAGGGCGTTGCGGTGAACTGCCGTGGCCGCTCGTACAAGATCCTGGCGAACGTCGAGATCACCGATCCGAAGTGCGCGGGCGTCATCTTCGCCCACGGCTCGCGCTTCGGTGGCCATACGCTCTACATCAAGGACCAGAAGCTCCACTACGTCTACAACTTCCTCGGCATCAAGCCCGAGCAGACCTTCGTCTCGCCCGCCCTCAAGCCCGGGAAGTACACGCTGGGGATGGAGTTCATCCGCGACAGCGCCGGCAAGCTGGGCGAGTCCCTTGGCAAGACCAAGCTCTATGTGAACGACAAGGTCGTCGCCGAAGGGCCCATGAAGACCCAGCCGGGCAAGTTCACGCTCTCGGGCGACGGGTTGTGCATCGGCCGCGACAGCGGCGACGCCGTGAGTGAGGGCTACACGACGCCCGGAGAGTTCCAGGGCGGAACGATCCAGGCGGTCGCCGTCACTGTCGAGCAGGCCCAGTATCTGGACCTGGAGAAACTCGCGGCGGCAGCGCTCGCCGTCGACTAGGCGGCGGTCCGCATCGTTCGCACTGCAGATCGACGGGCGCGGACCCCGCCAGAGGGTGCGTGCCCAGTACGATTCGGAGGCGATACTGTTGAAATACGGAAAGCGCTTCCTTGCTTTCTGCATCTCACCCGATGCACTCCGCGGTCACCATTTCGATTGCCCTCGTCCACGGCCTGCTCTCGGGCGTGCAGGCCCGCGGCAGGCCGGTGGAGCCCTTCCTGGCCGATGCCGGCATCGCGCCGGAGCTGTTGGCGCAGCCCGGCAGCCGCGTCACCGCCGACCAGTACGCGGCACTGTTCCGCTCCTTGATCGAGCGGCTGGACGACGAGTCGCTGGGCTTCATGTCGCGCCCCCTCAAGCGCGGCAGCTTTGCGTTGCTGGCGCGCTCGGCGCTCACGGCGGGGACGCTCGAAGTGGCTTTGCGCCGCATCGCCCACACCTTGGGTCTGCTGCAGGATGACGTGATGCTCGAGCAGGTTCGCGAAGGCGGATTGGCGGGCGTGTCGTTGCGGCTCATCCATCCATCGGTTGCGGCGCCGATCTTTTTTCAGGAGATGCTGGTGCGCGTCATCTGGCGGCTGGCCGCCTGGCTGGTCGGTGGCCGCCTGCGCATCGAGCGCTTCGACTTCGCCTTCGAGTGCCCGCCGCACGCAGCCAGCTACGGCAAGATATTTCCAGCGCCGCTTCGATTCGGGCAGCCCCGGTCGACGTTCTGGTTCACCGTGCAACGGCTCCAGGAGCCGGTGCGGCGCGACGAGGAGAGCCTGCGCGCCTTCCTGCTCGACTCGCAGGCCCAGATCATCGTGCCGCGGCGCGACGAGTCACGGGTGAGCGAGCGCCTGCGCCGCTACTTGCAGCACACGCAGCCGGCCTGGCCCGACCTCGGCGCCGCCGCCGAGGCCTTGCACATGTCCAGCTCCACGCTGCAGCGCCGCCTGGCCAGCGAAGGCACCTCCTTCCAGGCCCTGCGCGATCAGCTGCGCCGCGACATCGCGATCGTGCGCCTGAACACCAGCAAGGTGCCGCTGGCCGTGCTGGCCGAGGAGTTGGGGTTTGCCGACAGCGCCAACTTCCAGCGCGCCTTCAAGGCCTGGACCGGCAGCGCGCCGGGCGCCTATCGGCGCGGCGGCGAATAGCTGGCCTCAGCGCCCGACAACAGCGGCCAGCATGCGCTCGACATGGGCCTGGGCCTTGCGCAGCGAGGCCGTCGGGCCGGCCAGGTAGAGCCGGCCGCTGGCGCCGATCATGCTGCACTCCACCAGGCTCAAGTCCGGTGCGGCTTTCTCGGCCTCGTTGCCCATGTAGGCACCGTACAGCGCCGGCGCGACTTCCATCAGCAGCAGGCTCTGCCCGGGCAAGGCCATGTTGGCCTGCCGCGTGCGGTTGATCAGCACCGCGTGCTGGTCGGTGATGTCTTCGACGATGTCGCTGTACAGGATCTGCGGCTTGAGCTGCGCGTCGGCCGTGGTGCCCAAGTCGTCGAGGATCGCCTGGCGGGCACGCTTCAGCGCCTCTTCGTCGTTGCCGTGCAGCTCCAGCACGCCGAACTGCCGTTCGACGGCGAGGATGCCCGGCTCGAGTCCAGGCTCCTGCTTGAGCGCGCGGTCGACGATGCGCTGGATGGCCAGCCCGGGCGCAATCTCGATCAGCAGCGCATGCATGCCCTGCATCGCGACATAGCCGCGCGCGCCGACCGGCGAACTCATCCACGATGCGAACTGCCGCTGCAGCTCGGTCAGCATCAGGCAGACGCGAAGCTCCGCGGCCGGGCGCGCCGGCGCGGCCTTTGCAGTGGGGGCCATGTGGCTTACTTGCCGTCGAAGGCCTTGAGGACGTCGGTGTGCGGGCGCGGGATCACGTGAACCGACACCACCTCGCCGACCGCGCGGGCCGCCTCGGCGCCGGCGTCAGCGGCAGCCTTGACGGCGCCGACATCGCCGGTGACGGTGATGGCGACGAGGCCGCCGCCGATTTCCTTGCGGCCGGCCAGCGTGACGTTGGCGGCCTTGACCATGGCATCGGCCGCGGCATAGGCAGCGACGTAGCCCTTGGTTTCGATCATTCCGATTGCTTGGGACATGGTGTGCTCCTGGGTGGGTTGAATCGTGGAAAGCCGGCGGGATGCCGGCGGGGAAGAAAGGGATTCGCGTTGGTTCACTTCGGCATCGTGGGCGGGCTGCCCTCGTCGAGCGAACCGATGATCAAGGCGTCGACGACCACACGCTGCTGGCCGGGCAGGAACCACCAGGCCGCCGGGGCGCCGATGGTGATCAGCACGCGTTCGCCTTCACCACAGCCCATGGGGTCGTAGCAGACGATCACGTCCCTGGGGTGATCCAGCTGCACTTCGATGAGTGCCCCGGCGGGCAGCTCGGGCAGGCGCTTGCTCGCCCAGAGGCGGCCGACGACAGTACCGGTCTTCATGGATCAGGCTTCCTTAGCGGCATGGATCGCGATGCCGCGTTGTCGCAGCGCTTCGCGCGCCAATGGAGTGAGCACGGCGCGCGGCGCCAGCCAGGCAGCGGCGCAGCCGGCGCCAATCGACTTCACGTCACGCTCGGTGACCACGCCACGCAACATCGGCGTCATGGGTGCTGCCGCCGCGGGCTGTGGGGGCGACTGGCATTGGCAGCCTTCTTCGTGAGCCGGCGCCGTGGTGCCGACGGCGGCGGCCGCCGCCGGGTCGATGCTGAGCTCGAAGCGCATCAGGCCGCTTGCGCAGGCCTGGGCCAGCGCCGGGCTGGCGGCCACTCGCCGCAGCAGTTCCTGAAGCACCGACAGGTCATCCGCGCTCGTCAGCTTCAAGGGCACGACGAGCCCCTCGCGCGCGGTGGCGGTCGCAGTTGCAGCCGCATGGCCGGCGCGACGGCGCGCCAGCAACTCGCGCACCCCAAGGCGGAAGGCTTCTGCGCTCATCGTCCGCTCCCGGCCAACTCGCGCAGCGTCGCCTCGGCCACGTGGGCGGCGGTGCGCACGTCGGATTCGCTGCCGGCAAGGTAAAGGCGCCCGGCAGCGCCCATGAAGCGACAGTCAACCAGCTTCACATTGGCGCTCTTCTCGGCCTCGTTCGCGGCCAGCAGCGCATAGGACGACGAGGTCATCTCCATGATGTAGAGCGATTCGCCGGGCAGCAGCATGCTGCCGCTCTTGCTGCGATTCACGAGAAAGGCGTGATAGCCGTCCACGCGGTCGACGATCTTGGAGGCCAGGATCTCGGGCTTCACGGCCGCGGCCGGTGTCGCGCCGATCGCCTCCAGCACTGCGGCGCCGGCCGACTGCACCGAGGCGGCGTACTTCGAATGAAATTCGAGGTAACCGAACTGGCGCTCGACCACGAGGTTGCCGGGCTTGACGTCGTCATGCTTGAGCGCGACGTCGGTCAGCCACTCGATGTCCAGGCCCGGGGCGACCTCGATCACGAGGGCGGCGTCGTTGTGGCGCGGCAGGTAGCCGCGCGCGGTGCTGCCAAGCAGGCACATCAGCTGCGGCTGCAGACGGTCAAGAAAGATGTAGCTGCGCAGGGTAGGCATGGTGTATCCGCGCGCTCAGTGCGCGCGCTCCAGTTCTTCAGCCAGCACGCGCAACAACTCGGCGGCGCTGGTCTCGGGACGCGTGGCGGCGGGTGTCATCGCCGGGGACGCCGGTGCGCTCGCGGGCGCACGGGCACCGCGCGTGGCTATCCAGCCGCCGGGCAGCGGGAAGGCGACACGCTTCCAGTTGACCAGCGCATCGGGGCCCACGTTGAAGTCCACCGAGCTCTTGCCGGCGAAGCCGGTGCCGATGGTGAAGGTGTATGGCAGCCCCGTTTCGCCGCCGGTCGAACCCAGCACGGTCCCGCCGTTGACGATGACGCGGTAATAGTCGAGCGCGGCGCCCCAGTAGACCGCCTGCTGCGCATCGGCGGTGTGGATGCCGGCGGTGTGGCCGGCTCCGCCGTGCGCAAGCATCATGCGGGCCACGTCGATCGCGCCATCCATGCCATCGACCACCACTGCGGTGAGGATGGGCGACAGCTTCTCGCGCAGCAGCGGGTGGCCGACCTCGGGCCGCATCAGCGGGAGCACCAGTGCCGGCGTGTCGGCCGGCAGCCGCAGGCCCGCGCCGGCGGCGATCTCGGCCGCCGGACGACCCACCACCTTGGCGTTGAACTTGCCGCCCGGCCAAGCATGGGCCTGAACGCGGTCAGCCTCTTCATCGCTGCAGACATGGGCGCCGCAGGCGACCAGCGCTTCGCGCATCGCCATGGCCGCCGGCCGGTCCACCAGCAGCACGCTGGGCGCCGAGCAGGGGCTGCCGTGGTCGAAGTTCTTGTCCTGTACGAGTTGCGGCGCAATCGCGGCGACGTCGGCGCTGCGGTCCACATAGACCGGCACGTTGCCGGCGCCCACGCCGATGGCCGGGTTGCCCGAGGAGTAGGCGGCGCGCACCATCGGCGTGCCGCCGGTGGCCACGATCACGTCGCAGCGCGCATCGCGCATCAGCGCGTTGGTGGCTTCCACCGTGGGCTGCGACAGCATCTGCACCGCATCGGCCGGCGCCCCGGCGCGTTGCGCGGCGGCCTGGATCTCGCGCACGGCGTCGGCGCAGCACTGCAGCGCCACCGGGTGCGGGCTGATCACCAGCGCATTGCGCGTCATCAGCGCCATCAGGCTTTTGAAGATGATGGTGGCCACCGGCGAGGTGGAGTTCGACAGCCCCACCACCACGCCGGCCGGCCGGCCGATCTCGACCAGTCGCAGCGCATCGTTGCGCCGCACGCCGCCCAGTGGCACATGGCGCCAGCCGTCCAGCGTCTGCTGGCAGGCCATGCGGTTCTTCTGTACCTTGTCCGCAATCTTGCCGATGCGCGTCTCGCGCACGGCCCATTCGGCGTAGTGCTCGGCCTTGGGGAGCAGTGCCGCGCCGACGGCTTCGGCGATCGCCCAGGCCTGCTCGGGGCTCAGCCGGGCCAGTGCGGAGGCGGCGACGCGGGCGCGCGCCAGCAGGTCACGCGCTTCCTGGAGGGCTGCGAGGTCCTTGTCCATGTTCGGCACCCGCTCAGCGCCGCCCATGGGCCCGCGCGGCCACACCACCGAGGTCCACGTTGTCGAGCGCCGCAAAGAGGGCATCGACGGCGGCCTTCTCCTGCGGGCTCGCGCCTTGCAGGCGCGAGGTATCCAGCACGCGCTTCAGTCCCGCGCCCGGCGCACTGGCGGCCATGCCAGTGGCAGCGGCCGGCTGCGCGCCGCCCAGCGTCGGCACGAAACTGCCGGCGGTGACGCGTTGGCCGGCGCGGTAGTGCGGCGCATAGTCGAACACCGCATAGTGCTGGGTCTGGCAGTTGTCCCATAGCACCAGCGAGTCCTTCTCCCAGCGGAAGCGCACCATGAACTCGGGCTTCTTGACCCACTCGGCGAGCATGTGCAGCAGGGCCTCGCTCAGGTCCATGTGCACGCCCAGCAGGCGCTTGGTCCAGATCGAGTTGACGAACAGGAGGCGCCGGCCGTTGAAGGGGTGGGTGATCACCGCCGGGTGCAGCACCGGGGGGTTGTCCTTGATCATCTTGCACTCGCGGTCGGCGAGCGCGGCATTCAGCTCTTCGGACGAACCCATCGTGTTCATCATCGCGCCTGCCCGCTTGTCCGCATCCGCCTGGCGCTTGGCCAGCTTTTCGTAGGCGTTGACGCGCCGGAAGTGGAAGGGCATGTCGTGCTCGGCCTGCAGTCCCATCAGCAGCTGCTGCATCGGCTCGCCCAACGCGTCGAAGGCGGCGGCGGTGCTGGCCCACATCGTGTCGCCGCCGTTCGGTGGAATGTCGGTGATGCGCAGCGCGCAGACCATCGAGGGCTTCTTGCGGAAGGTGACGTCGGTGTGCCAGCGATCGGTCTCGGGCGACTCGTAGCCCTCGTGCGCGATCAGCTGGATCTCGGGGACGCCCTTGATATGCGGGAAGAACTCGTGCTTCTCCACCTCGCCGAACTGGCGCGCCAGGCGCACGTGCGCCTCCGGCGTCAGCGGCTGCTTGCGGAAGAACACTACGCCGTGCGCCCACAGCGCCTGCTGGATTTCCTCGTACACGTCCTCCGAGCGGACGTGGTTGAGGTCGACGCCGCTGATCATCGCGCCGATGGTGGGCGTGACGGGGTCGACCTGGATGTGACGATAGTTCATGGAGTTTCCTTCACTGCCAATGCAGCAGGCGTTGTTCGAGCCATGTCATGAAGCGCACGATCGCCACGCCCAGCAGGGCCAGGACCAGCAGCAGCGCCATGACGCCGTTGATGTCGAAGGTGGAGCCGAGGTAGGCCAGCTGCTGGCCCAGGCCCTTCTCGCTGGCGATGATCTCGGCGCCGATCACCCCAAGCAGCGCATAGATCAGTCCCAGGCGCAGGCCGGAGAAGATCACCGGAACGGCCCCGGGCAGCGTGACCTGGAAGAACGTGGTGGCGGCGCTGGCGCCCAGCGTGCGGCACAGCGTCACGTGGTCCAGGCTGACGCCGCGGATGCCGGCCACGGTGGCCGACAGCACGATGAAGAAGGTCAGCGAGAAGCCCACCGCGATCTTGCTGCCCAGCCCGAGGCCGAACCACAGGATGAACAGCGGCGCCAGCGCGATGCGCGGCATCACGTTGAGCGCGTTGAAGTAAGGCTCGGCAAACTGCTCGATCTTCGGCCAACGCACGAAGGCCAGCCCGACCGCGAACGCCGCCACGCTGCCCAGGGCGAAGGACAAAAGCACGCCCGCCATGGTCCAGCCCAGGTCGGTCCACAGCTTCGCGGCGGCCAGGTTGTTCCACAGGAACTTCGCCACGCCGCTGGGTTGGCCGAAGAAGGTGGGATCGACCCAGCGGCGCGTGGCGGCCAGTTCGCCCAGGCCCAACAACAGCGCGATGAACGCGAGATGCAGCAGGCCGAGGCGCCAGTGCGAAATTCTCATGTCAGCCTTCATGCTTGCCCCAGCCCGATTCAAGATGCGCCCACAGCTGCGCGTACAGCTCGTGGAAATGCGGGTCTTTCTGCAGCTCGCGAATCGAGCGCGGACGCGGCAGGTCGATGCGCACGTCGGCCACGATGCGCCCGGGGCGCGAGGACATCACCACCACCCGGTCCGACACCGCCACCGCCTCGGCGAGGTCGTGGGTGATGAACAGCACCGAGTGCCGGTGCTGTTGGCACAGGCGCAACAGCAGGTCCTGCAGTTGCAGCTTGGTCTGTGCATCCAGGGCCCCGAAGGGCTCGTCCATCAGCAACAGCGGGGAGTCCATCGTGAAGGTGCGTGCCAGCGCGGTGCGCTGGCGCATGCCGTGCGACAGGGCCTTGGGCAACGCATCCTCGCAGCCGGCAAGACCCACCTCGGCAAGCATGGCCCGGGCCCGCGCGCGGGCCTGCTCGGGCGATGCGCCCCGCACCTGCAGGCCGAACGCCGCGTTGTCCAGCGCCGTGCGCCACGGCAGCAGGCTGTCGCGCGCCAGCATGTAGGCCACCTTGGGACTGCCCTCGCGTGGCGCCTCGCCGGCCACGCAGACCGAACCGGTGCCGGAGTGCTGGACCAGGCCGGCGCACAGGTTCAGCAGCGTGGTCTTGCCACAGCCGCTGGGCCCGACGAGGGAGACGAATTCGCCGTCGGATACCTGCAGCGAGACATCCGAGAGCACCGGCGTGCGACCGTCGAAGCTCAAGTGCAGGCGATCGATGGCAATGGCGGGGCTTGGCGCCGGCGCGCGAAATCCGGCAACGGCGGGGCTTGGCGCAACAGCGCGCATTCTGAAGATCCCGAAATCGAAAGAGAGGTGGACGAGAACGCGAGCAGCGGCTCAGCGCGCAAGCAGCAGCTTGGATGTGTCGACCAGCTTGTCGATCTGCCCGCTGCGCTGCATGTACTCGGCCACGTGCTGCAGCGCCTTCGGCTCGACCGAGTAGCGGTAGCCCGGCAGTGAGTTGCGCAGCGCAATCTCGATCACCTTGTCCGCACCCTGCGCTTCGATCTTGAAGGTGTCCTGTGCGATCTTGAGCATGGCGGGGAAGTTGGCCGGGTTCTGGGCCAGCGCCTCGGCTTCGCGCATCGCGCGGCCGTAGGCGTCAGCCACCTTGGGGTTTTTGGCGGCCCAGTCGCTGCGCACCACCTGCAGGGCCGCCGCGCCCGAGGTCTTGACGATGTCGGCCGGGCCCTGGCCCTTGCGCGGGTCCACCACCACGCGGCAGGCCTTGCTGACTTCGCAGAAACCGTCCATCGGCGTGAACAGCACCAGGCCGTCGATCTGCTTGTTGGCGATCGCGGGGAAGGCGGTGTTAGGCGCGCCGACGGCGACGATGGTCACGTCCTCCGGCTTCATGCCGGCCTCCTTGAGCATGTTCACCAGCTGGAACTCCGCGCCGCTGCCGCGCGCGGTGACGCCGATCTTCCTGCCCTTGAAATCCTGCATCACGGCCGGGTAGCCCTTCGCGGCGTTGGGCGTGTCCAGCCCCGCACCGGCCATCAGGAAGAACACCGGATCGCGCGCGCCGCTGCCCAGCACCTTCAGGTCCGCCCCTTTGTTCACGGCCTGCAGCAGCACCTCAGGCGGAGGCACGGCGACATCGAGCTCGCCCGACAACATCGTCTGCATTCCCAGCGGCGCCTGTGGAATCACGCGCAGCTCGCACTTCAAGCCGTGCTTCTCGCACAGGCCGTTGGCGTTGGCCACGCGCACGAGGAAATTGCCCAGTCCGGGGTAGTCCTGGATGCGGACCGTGTCCTGGGCCCACGCCGGCGCGGTCATTGACAGCGCCAGCCAGCAGCCGGCGAGATGGAAGAGCTTGCGCATGCGGTGTGTCCTTTGAACGCTCTGATCAGTGCTGCCCACAGCGGCAGCGAAGCGGCGAATTAGAAGGCGCAAGTGCGAGAATCTTTGTCGTATGTCTGACAATTCAAGGGTGAATCCTGGCCGTGACTCGGCTCTCGGATCTGCCCGGGCCGCACATTCAGCACCTTCCTATAGGGTGGACTTGTGGGAAACCGTGCCGCCCGCGACGGCAGCTTTCCTGCGGCAGCAAGGCGCGATGCGGCGCCATCGCGACGGCGCCACCCTGGCGCAGCGGGGGCAGGCTCTATCGGCTGTGCTGGTGGTTGCCGAGGGCCGGCTGCGCGCGGTGATGCGCGGCATCGATGGCGAAGAGCACCTGATCCGCTGGATCGAGACGGGCGAGGCCGTGGGCGTCGGCGCTGTGCTATCTGCAGTGCCCATGCAGGCTGATCTCGTGGCCAGCGGCGACTGCAAGGTGCTATGGATTCCCGGCGCGGATTTCATCAGGGCGATTCGCGACAATGCCGAGGCCGGCTTGGCGGTGGCGCGCTTCCTGGGCTCGCGTTTGACCGAGATGCTCGACCACGTGGCAGCACAGGCCTATGCGAGTGTCGAGGACCGCGTGCGCTCGGCGCTGGTTCATCTGGCGGTCGAGAACGGCCAGCCGCTTGGCGACGGCCGCATCGAGTTGCGCATGACGCAGGAGGATCTGTCGCGGGCGGTCGGCGCCTCGCGGCAGCGGGTCAACGAGGCCCTGAAAGAGCTCGAACGCAAGGGTGAGATCGCGATGGGCTACCGCCGGATTGTGGTCACGCCGGCGCGGGCGCCCTAACCGCAGCTTCTTGACTCAAGTAGTCTCGGTGTTCTCACCGAATAAAGTCGAATACAGAGCGCAAGCAAACACGCACCTTGCGAGCCCGACCATTCCTGCGGCCAGTCCCCTACAAGTCGAAAACAAGCGCCTGCATTTGCGGACGTCCTTGCAAATAAAGTCGGAAACGACGACTGGATGCTGGGTTAGCCGTTGAATGCAATTCCGGCTTTCGGGTGCTAGGCGCGCAGGGGCCATAGCCCGAACGGAACTCAAGCACGAGGCGCCCAGAGAAGTCTGTATCCTGCTTTACTGGGCTGCAGATCGCGGTGGCAGGGATTGCCGCCGCAGCCTATCGCGCAGTCATTGACAAGCCTGCTTCAACCGACTCGTTCGTCACCGGCAGGCGCAGAATGAACCTGCTGCCGCGACCCACACCTTCGCTGTGGGCCGTTACCGTCCCACCATGCAGTTCCACCAGCCGCTTGACGAGCGGCAGCCCGATGCCCAGTCCGCCTCCTGACTTGTGGGATGCCGTGTCGACTTGCATGAATAAATCGAAGATACCGGGCAGGGATTCCGGAGCGATGCCGAAGCCCGTGTCACTTACGACAATCTCGACTTCGGATCCTTCGAGTCGTGCGCTGATGCTGATCGTCCCCCCGCGGTCCATGTACTTGGACGCGTTCGTCACGAGGTTCACGAGGACCTGGACCAGCCGAAGCGGATCGGCATGCACTTGAATCTCTCCAGGAATGTCGAGTTTCAGCCTGTGTCCGGAGCTCTCCACGACTGGGTCGCATGTCTCCACAACGTGGCGCATTACCGTCGTGAGTTCCACGTCCTCCATGTGAAGCTTCAGCTTGTTGTTCACGATGCGGGTGATGTCGAGCAGATCGTCCACGAGCCGGCGGAGATGGGTCACCTGTCGATTCATGATCGAGCGTGCCTTTTCCACGCGATCGTCACCGTTCACCCATTTCAGCATTTCGAGTGAATTCACCACCGGGGCCAACGGTCCGCGAAGCTCGTGCGCTAGTGTCGCGATGAACTCATCTTTGCGCCGTTCAGCATCCTGCAGCATCTTCTCGTGGCGCAGGCGGACCACAAGGGCTGCGGCATATCTCGCGTACAGCTCGAGTAGTTGCAGTTCTGGTCCCGAGACGCGATGGGGCTGTCGGAAGTGGGTGGTAAG